>NZ_WCIN01000033.1:0-226426 GCF_009025755.1 Klebsiella sp. RCJ4 | reverse complement strand
CCCGGGGGCGGCGCAAAGCGCCTTGCCCGGGCTACGGGTTCATCGCCGTCTGCGAGCGGTAGCGCGGACAGATGCGCAGCATCGCCTCCGGGAAACCATATCTAGTGCGGACTATGGCGATCTCCCCGGGGGCGGCGCAAAGCGCCTTGCCCGGGCTACGGGCCAGCAGACTGCTGTATACCTGTAGCCCGGCTAAGCGCAGCGCGAGCCGGGGGGAGGCCGCCATCCGGGGCGAGTTAAATGGTGACCATCCCCCGGACGCCTTCGGCTTCCATATCGCCGCCGTTGCCCTGCTGGATAATCGCGCCGCGCGACATCACCAGATAGCGATCCGCCAGACCGGCGGCAAAATCATAAAACTGCTCGACCAGCAGAATCGCCATATCCCCGCGGTTCGCCAGCTGACGAATCACCTCGCCAATCTCCTTAATCACCGACGGCTGAATGCCCTCCGTCGGTTCATCAAGAATCAACAGCTGCGGACGGCTGGCCAACGCGCGGCCAATGGCCAGCTGCTGCTGTTGCCCGCCGGAAAGATCGCCCCCGCGCCGCTGCTTCATGGTTTTCAGCACCGGAAACAGCTGATAAATCTCTTCCGGCACCGCGCGCGCGTCGCGGGCGGGAAAGCGGGACAGCCCCATCAGCAGATTCTCCTCCACCGTCAGGCGCGGAAAAATCTCCCGCCCCTGGGGCACGTAGGCGATCCCCGACTGTACCCGCTGGTGCGGTTTACGGTGGGTGATATTCTTCTCCTGCCACAGCACCTCGCCGCTGCGCGCCGGGATCAGCCCCATCAGGCACTTCAGCAAGGTGGTTTTTCCCACCCCGTTGCGCCCGAGCAGGCAGGTGATCTCGCCCTGGCGAGCGGCAAAATTCACTCCACGCAGGATATGGCTGCCGCCATAATATTGATGTAGTTGATTAACCTGTAACATCCGCGCTCCTTAGCGTCCGAGATAAACTTCAATCACCTGTTCGTTGGCCTGCACCTCGCGCAGCGACCCCTCCGCCAGCACCTGTCCCTGATGCAGCACCGTCACTCTGTCGGCGATGGTCTCGACAAAGCCCATATCATGCTCGACCACCATCAGCGAATGCTGCCCGGCAAGGGTGCGGAACAGCTCGGCGGTATATTCTGTCTCCGCATCGGTCATCCCGGCGGCGGGTTCGTCCAGCAGCAGCAGATGCGGCTCCTGCACCAGCAGCATGCCGATTTCCAGAAACTGCTTTTGCCCGTGCGACAGCAGCCCCGCCGGCCGATAGCGTTCGCCCTCCAGCCGCAGCAGGCGGAGGGTTTCGCTGATTCGGTCGGCCTGCTCGCTGTTCAGGCGCGCCCGTAGGCTGGCCCACACCGATTTATCACCTTTCATTGCCAGTTCGAGATTCTCTGCCACCGTCAGCGCCTCAAAGACCGTCGGTTTCTGAAACTTGCGCCCGATGCCCTGGCGGGCGATGGCGATGGGATCGAGGATTGTTAAGTCCACCGACTGATCGTAAAGCGCCCTGCCGCTCTGCGGCCGGGTTTTGCCGGTGATGACGTCCATCAGGGTGGTTTTACCGGCGCCGTTCGGCCCAATCACGCAGCGTAGCTCGCCCACGCCAATCTGCAGCGACAGGTTGGTCAACGCCTGAAAACCGTCAAAGTTGACGTTAATCTCTTCCAGCTGCAGTACCGGATCGGTCTGCTCGCGAAAGCGGTCCGTCGGCAGCTGGCGGGTAAATAGCTCTTCATCCAATGGCATCAGCGATCTCCTTTACGCAGCAGGCCGATAACGCCACGCGGTAAAAACAGCGTCACGATAATAAAAATCAGCCCCAGAAAGAGCTGCCAGTACTCCGGCATCGCCACGGTAAAGTAGCTTTTCGCGCCGTTGACCAGCCCCGCGCCGAGCACCGGGCCGATTAAGGTTCCGCGACCGCCGAGCGCCACCCAGATGGCCGCTTCGATAGAGTTGGTCGGCGACATTTCGCTGGGGTTGATGATCCCGACCTGCGGCACGTACAGCGCCCCCGCCAGGCCGCACAGTACGGCTGAAAGGGTCCATACCAGCAGCTTAAAGCCGCGCGGGTCGTAGCCGCAGAACATCAGGCGGTTTTCAGCATCGCGCACCGCCGTCAGCACGCGGCCAAATTTGCTTTGCGCCAGCAAATAGCCAATCCACAGGGTGAGCAACAGCAGCAGTACCGTGGCCATAAACAGCGCCGCCCGCGTGCTGATGGCGGTGACGGAGAAACCGAGCAGCGTGGTAAAGCCGGTAAAACCGTTGTTACCGCCAAAGCCGGTTTCGTTACGGAAAAACAGCAGCATCCCGGCGTAGGTGAGCGCCTGGGTCATAATCGAAAAATAGACGCCTTTGATTTTCGAGCGGAAGGCAAACCAGCCGAAAACCAGCGCCAGCAGGCCGGGCACCAGCACCACCAGTAGCATAGCCCAGGCGAAATGCTGGGTGCCCCACCAGAACCACGGCAGCTCGCTCCACGACAAAAACGACATAAAGGCCGGCAATCCGTCGCCCGCCGCCTGGCGCATCAGGTACATGCCCATGGCGTAGCCGCCGAGGGCAAAAAAGATCCCATGGCCAAGCGAAAGCATCCCGGCATAGCCCCAGACCAAATCCAGCGCCACGGCGACAATGGCGTAGCAGAGGATCTTGCCGGTCAGCGTCAGCAGCCAGGTGGAGACCGCCAGCGGATGCGTGGCGGGCAGCAGCGCCAGAAACGGCATACTCAGCAGGCCCAGCAGTAGCAGCACGCCGAACCAGCGCAGCGGGCGCGGCGCTTTGCGCGCCAGCGTTAAGGTAATAGGTTGGCTCATCAGTCAATAACCCTCCCTTTGAGGGCGAACAGTCCCTGGGGACGTTTCTGGATAAACAGGATAATCAAGACCAGAATCAGGATCTTACCCAGCACGGCTCCCATCTGCGGTTCAAGGATTTTGTTAAAGATGCCAAGACCAAACGCCGCCGCCACGCTGCCCGCCAGCTGACCAACGCCGCCGAGCACCACCACGAGGAAGGAGTCGATAATGTAGCCCTGGCCCAGCTCCGGCCCGACGTTACCGAGCTGCGACAGCGCGACGCCGCCCAGCCCCGCGATCCCCGAACCGAGGCCAAACGCCAGCATATCGACCCGTCCGGTCGGCACGCCGCAGCAGGCCGCCATCGCGCGGTTTTGCGTTACCGCCCGCACGTTCATCCCTAGCCGGGTCTTGTTCAGCGTCAGCCAGGTAAACAGCAGCACCAGCAGCACGAAAACCAGTACCGCCAGACGGTTCCACGGCAGAATGAGATTCGGCAGAACCTGCACGCCGCCGGAGAGCCATGCCGGATTGGCGACCTCAACGTTCTGCGCGCCAAATAGCATCCGTACCAGCTGGATCAGCATCAGGCTGATCCCCCATGTGGCGAGCAGCGTCTCAAGCGGGCGCCCGTACAGATGACGGATCACGGTGCGTTCCAGCGCCATACCGATACCGCCGGTGATCAGGAACGCCACCGGCAGCGCAATCAGCGGATAGAAGGCCAGCCACTGCGGCGCCAGCTGCGCCAGCGCCTGCTGAACCAGCCAGCAGCTGTAGGCGCCAATCATCAGCATCTCGCCGTGGGCCATATTGATCACCCCGAGCAGACCGTAGGTGATGGCCAGACCGAGCGCGGCGAGCAGCAGGACAGAACCGAGGGAGAGGCCCATAAAAGCCTGGCCGAGAAGATCGCCCAGCAGCAGGCGGTGCTGGATTTTACTCAGGCTCTCCTGGGCCGCCGCGCGAATCGCCGGGTCCGGCTCATGCCGGGCATCGGTATACGGCGTCAGCAGCGCCTGAGTTTCCGGGTCACCGGAGTGGCCGAGCAGCTCGATGGCCGCCAGCCGCTGTGCGGGCTGAGGACTGACAAGCTGTAAACGGGCCAGCGCAATTTCCAGCTGCGACTTCACCGCGCCGTCGGTTTCCGCCGTCAGACGCTGCTGTAGCAGCCCCGCCATCTCAGGCGTCGCTTCGCGCTGCAGGGTTTTCGCCGCCGCGGCCCTTTCCGTGACGTTGTCACTAACCAGGAGATGCGTCGCCAGCGCGCCTGCCGCCAGGTTACGCAGGCGGTTGGTCAGGCGCACCGGTTTTGTTGGGCCGACGGGCGCCGGAACCGCGCCCAGCGCCAGCAGGCTGTCGCCCTGTTTGCTGAACGCATGACCGCCGCTATCGGATTGCAATGTTTCACTTTTCAGCGCCCGCAGCAGCGGTAAACGCGGCGCTTCGGGCGCGGCGGCCCACTGTTCCAGCAGCTGAGCCTGCTGGCTGCGATTGGCCGCCACAAAATCGTCGGCGTCCGCTGCCTGCGCCCGCCACGGTATCAAGACCATCAGCAGCGCGAAGTAACACATGAGGCGTAATGCGTTCATGGTCGTTCTCCTTTTCGGGGAAATCCGGGCTTCGGGCCCGGAAGACTGAATCATTCACCCCGGCGCGGCGCCGGGGTCTAACGCTTAGTTGCTGACGGTTTTAACCGGGTGATCCGGCTTTTTATCATTCCCGGCAATCCACGGGCTCCACGGCTGGGCGCGTACCGGCTCTTCGGTCTGCCAGACCACGTTAAACTGGCCGTTGCTTTCGATTTCGCCAATCATTACCGGCTTGTGCAGGTGATGGTTGGTGGCATCCATGGTCAGGGTAAAGCCTGACGGCGCCTTGAAGGTTTGGCCGGCCATGGCATCACGCACCTTGTCGACATCGGTCGATCCTGCTTTCGTCACCGCCTGCGCCCACATGTGCAGGCCAACCCAGGTCGCTTCCATCGGGTCATTGGTTACCACGGTATCGGCGTTTGGCAGCTTGTGGGCTTTGGCGTAAGCGCGATAGTCGGCAACAAACTGTTTATTGGTTGGGTTATCGACGGACTCGAAGTAGTTCCACGCCGCGAGGTTGCCCACCAGCGGTTTAGTATCAATCCCGCGCAGCTCCTCCTCGCCCACGGAAAAGGCCACCACCGGCACGTCCGTCGCTTTCAGCCCCTGATTAGCCAGCTCTTTATAGAACGGAACGTTGGAATCACCGTTGATGGTAGAGACCACCGCGGTTTTACCGCCGGCGGAGAACTTCTTGATATTGGCGACGATAGTCTGATAGTCGCTATAGCCGAACGGGGTATAGACCTCTTCGATGTCTTTATCCTGAATCCCTTTGGCGTGCAGGAAAGCGCGGAGAATTTTGTTGGTGGTGCGCGGGTAGACGTAGTCGGTACCGAGCAGGAAGAAGCGTTTCGCCCCGCCGCCGTCTTCGCTCAGCAGGTATTCCACCGCCGGAATCGCCTGCTGGTTTGGCGCCGCGCCGGTGTAGAAGACGTTCGGCGACATCTCTTCGCCTTCATACTGTACCGGGTAGAAGAGCAAACCGTTCAGCTCTTCAAATACCGGCAGAACCGATTTGCGCGATACGGAGGTCCAGCAGCCGAACACCGCCGCCACCTTATCCTGCGTCAGCAGTTGACGCGCTTTTTCGGCGAACAGCGGCCAGTTTGATGCCGGATCCACCACGACCGGTTCCAGTTTTTTACCCAGTACGCCGCCTTTGGCGTTGATGTCATCGATAGCCATCAGGGCGACATCTTTCAGCGGGGTTTCAGAAATCGCCATCGTCCCGGAAAGCGAGTGCATAATGCCGACTTTAATGGTGTCGGCGGCATAAACCTGTAAGGAGAAGCCCATGCTAATAACAGAGGCGGAGAGAGCAAAAGCTTTTAATAGTGTTCGACGCTGCATGTGTGTCACTCCTGAATAGCGCAAAATCAAAAAAATGAATTAACGACTCACCGGAAGTGATAAGGCAAAAACGATGCCAGGTTGTGAAAGCGTCTGAAAGCGCGGCAGAATACGGGGAAAATAAAGGCGGGTGCACAGCGTTGCCTTAAAATAGTGCAACGCTGCGCTATGGAGAGATTACCAGACCTGTGCGGCGATGCCGGTGACCAGGCGGACTTTATCCCACTGCTGGGCTTCGGTCAGAGAGTTACCCTCTTCGGTGGAAGCAAAACCGCACTGCGGGCTGAGGCAAATTTGCGCCAGCGGGACGTACTGCGCCGCCTCCTGCAGACGAGCCTTCACCCCTTCCGGGTTTTCCAGCTCCCCGTTTTTAGTGGTGATCAGGCCCAGTACCACCTGCTGATGGCCGGGGCGAATGTAGCGCAGCGGCGCGAAGTCGCCGGAACGGTCATTATCATATTCGAGGAAGAACGCGTCGATGTTAACGCCGCCGAACAGCACTTCCGCAACCGGCTCGTAGCCGCCCTCGGAGATCCAGGTCGAGCGGAAGTTACCGCGACACACGTGCAGGCCAACGGTCAGATCCTCAGGCTTCCCTTCCAGGGCCTTATTCAGAACGCGGGCATAAATGCGCGCCAGCTCATCCGGGTCTTCGCCGCGCTCGCGCACCTGCTGTCGCTGCTCATCGGAGCAGAGGTAGGCCCAGACGGTGTCATCAAGCTGTAAATAGCGGCAGCCCGCATCGTAGAAGGCGCGAATGGCATCGCGCCAGGTGGTTGCCAGGTCATCGAAATAGTCGGCGAGATCCGGATACACCGTCGCGTCGATATCTTTCCGGCCGCCGCGGAAGTGCAGCACGCTCGGGCTGGGAATGGTCATCTTCGGCTGAGCGCTGCCGCTGATGCTCTTCAGATAGCGAAAATCTTCCAACATCGGGTGATCGCCAAAGGCCAGTTTACCGGTGACGCGAACGCCGTGCGCTTTGGTCTGTACCCCGTTGAACTGAATGCCCTTTTCTGAATCGTAGCGCTCAACGCCCTGTAGTCCGTCAAAGAAATCAAAGTGCCACCACGCGCGGCGGAACTCACCGTCGGTGACCACATGCAGCCCGCACTCGCACTGCTGCTGCACCAGATCGCGAATCGCCTCATTTTCTATCTGCCGCAGCTGCTGCGCGTCGATGGTGCCGGCGGCCAGCTGCTGACGGGCCTGTTTGATGGCGTCCGGACGTAAAAAGCTGCCGACAATATCTGCGCGGAACGGGGCCTGATGACGTTGCATGGTGTCTCCTTAGCGGCGGGCAAAGTTAATTACCCACCGTGATAGTTCATTATTTGAATTTATAGACTTCTGGATGGCTATATGTCCAGATACTGGCATGCAGAGGTTTCATCGGCAAACGACAATATTTCATGGCACATGAAATAAATTCACTTTGCGAAAGGCAACCCTTCATCTTCCCAGCCGGTCAGGCCGCCGAGCATCATTTTTACCGGGCGCCCCAGCAGAGCCAGCTTCATGGCGGCGACGTCCGCCCCGTTGCAGTGCGGCCCGGCGCAGTAGACCACAAACAGCGTGTCATCAGGCCACTGCGCCATTCTGGTTTCATCAATTTGTCGGTGCGGTAAATGCAGGGCGCCCGGGAGATGACGACGGGCAAAGGTTTCCTCACTGCCGACGACGTGCAGCAGAACAAAATCCACTTCTCCTTCGCGCATCGCGCTGTAGACATCGGCGCAGTCGGTCTCGAGGCTTAGCTTATGACGAAACCAGGCGGCGGCGTCGGTAGAACTGGCGGGGGCAATAGCGGTTACAACACTCATGGCATCTTCTCTTGTCTGTGATACCACTACTTTAATTAACCGCCTGTGCGACATCTGCCGAGAACCATGACTGAAAACGCTGAAATCCTGACAATCCCATCCGTGACGTTGTCACGCCACCGGGTTGTTGCCCTCGCCTACGATGGCCTGTGTACCTTTGAATTTGGCGTCGCCGTAGAGATCTTCGGCCTGCCGCGCCCGGAGATGGGCGAACGATGGTATCGCTTTGCCGTAGCCGCCGTCGACGACGGTGAGCTGCGGGCAACCGGCGGAATTCGGCTCATGACCGACGGCGGTATGGCGCTGTTAGGCGAAGCGGACACCATCGTGGTGCCCGGCTGGCGCGGTATTGACTCCCCCGTGCCGCCAGCGCTGTGCGAGGCGCTGGTCGCCGCCCATGCGCGAGGCTGCCGGATAATTTCTATCTGCTCCGGGGTTTTCGTTCTGGCCGCGGCCGGGCTGCTGAACGGCCGCCAGGCGACCACCCACTGGCGCTATACCGACCAGCTGCGGGCGCGGTTTCCGCGCATTGAGGTGATCGATGACGTGCTGTACGTCGGCGCCGAAGGCGTCATGACCTCCGCAGGCAGCGCCGCGGGTATCGATTTATGTTTGCACCTGGTGCGCGAGGACTTCGGCGTCGAAGCGGCGAATCTTGTCGCCCGACGGTTAGTGGTTTCCCCCCATCGCGACGGCGGGCAGGCGCAGCAGATTGTTCGCCCGGTGGCCAAAGCGCGGGAGAGCCAGAGGCTGGGGCAATTATTTGATTTCCTGCACCAGAATCTCGCCGCTGGCCACACCGTGGCCTCGCTGGCGGAAAGAGCCGGCATGGGGCATCGCACGTTTTTACGCCGTTTCGAAGACGCCACCGGCAAAACCCCCGCCCGCTGGCTGCTTGACGAGCGCCTTCAGCGCGCCACGCAGCACTTGACCCACAGCCGGCTGAGCGTTGAGCAGATTGCCGAGCTTTGCGGTTTCTCAAATGCCAGCACCCTGCGCCATCACTTCCGCCAGCAGTTTGCCCTTAGCCCGTTGCAGTACAGGAAAAGCGCGCTGGCGGGTAAAAAGGGGGAGTGATTCACATGGATAATAGTCACGCCGGGCAATTTGTTAAGCGTTTGTTTAGATTAGTCGGGTTAAGATGTATCCAACAACCGTAAACCCGTTCAATGAGGACAACATAGCGCATAGCAAAACTAATGGAGGTTAATCATGCTGGGAAATATGCATGTATTTATGGCAGTTCTGGGAACCATTCTGTTCTTTGGATTTCTTGCCGCATACCTGAGCCACAAATGGGATGACTGATGAACGACGATAATCCCCACCCGTAAACGCCCCCTGCTGCCAATGCACCAGGGGGCGTTCTGCTTTTGGCTTGCCGATCGATGAACCACCTTATACACGATAATTTATCGTATCAGTCACCAGGAGAAACTCCGTCCGAACATCCCTCAACAGCCCACTCGATGCCGATCGTTGATAGGCTATGTTATGCTTTGTCATCATGAGCAAGGAGGCAGAATATGCACATCAATACCAAAATGAGGATTGCGGCGCTTTTATACCTTATGGCGGCGTACGCGGTTGCTCTGCCGGGGCTTGCGCTGTTTACAGACCTGGTGATAAACGGTGGCATTATTGATATGTGGAAAGGCGCGTATTCATTTATGGACCTGCTTGCCCGACGTAAAATACTTTATCTGCAGTTTGCCGGGCTGGGCGCTATTCTGGGTTGTGTCTACTGGCTGTTTTTCTTCCGAAAATACCGCCACCACGATCCCCTCGATAAATATTTTAAGTAGCGCCCGAGCGCCCGGCACGACGTACTGATTATGCCCGGTCAGCGAATGATGAAATCTGAGCCAGAAGCATTTCGCATACCTTACATACCATTCGCTGGACATCCGTCAGCTGCGGCGAGGCTTCCAGCCCTTTGCCAGGGTTCTATTTAGCCTGCAGCTCCCGGCGGATAATTTCCGCCCCGGCGCTTAGCGCATTGAGCTTGCCGCTCGCCACTGGACGCGATAGCGGCGCCATGCCGCAGTTGGTTGAAGGATAAAGCTTATCGGCATCCACAAACTGCAGCGCTTTACGTAAGGTCGCGGCGACTTCCTCCGGCGTTTCGATCGCATTGGTCGCCACGTCGATGGCTCCAACCATCACTTTTTTACCGTGAATCAGTTCAAGCAGATCCATGGGAACACGTGAGTTATGGCATTCCAGCGAGATGATATCGATGCTGGAGGTTTGCAGCTTAGGAAACGCTTCTTCATATTGTCGCCACTCTGTTCCCAGGGTCTTTTTCCAGTCGGTATTCGCTTTGATGCCGTATCCATAGCAGATATGTACCGCAGTTTCGCATTTTAGCCCTTCAACGGCTCTTTCTAAGGCCGCGATGCCCCAATCATTAACCTCATCAAAAAACACATTAAAGGCTGGCTCATCAAACTGAATAATGTCGACGCCGGCGGCCTCCAGCTCCCTGGCTTCCTGATTAAGTATCTTCGCAAATTCCCAGGCCAGTTTTTCGCGGCTCTTATAGTGATTGTCATAGAGCGTATCAATCATGGTCATGGGACCCGGCAGCGCCCACTTAATCGGCTGGCTGGTGAGCTGACGTAAAAAACGCGCATCTTCGACAAAAACGGGTTTTTGACGCTCGACGGCGCCCACGACGGTCGGAACGCTCGCATCATAGCGATTACGGATTTTAACGACTTCGCGTTTTTCAAAATCGACGCCGCTGAGGTGCTCAATAAACGTAGTAACAAAGTGCTGACGGGTTTGCTCGCCATCGCTGACGATGTCGATGCCGGCGCGCAGTTGGTCAAATAAGGACAGGCTCAGCGCGTCTTTTTTCCCGGCAATTAACTCTTCATTCTGCAGTTTCCATGGGGACCACAGTTTCTCAGGCTCTGCAAGCCAGGACGGTTTCGGTAAGCTGCCGGCTGTTGAAGTGGGTAATAATTTTGTCATTATCGATAGCCTTATATATGCGATGTCTTAAAGAGCGTAATGAGCAGACCATTGCTGCAGAATATTTTTATACGGTTTAATAAAGTGCTCTTCGGTAAACTTCCCCTGCTCTACCGCCAGCTGGCTGCGCTCTTCACGATCGTAAACAATTTTGGTTAATGAATGGTCCTGATGATGCAGATCGGGCTGATAGCAGAGTCCTGCGGCAGAGTTGGCGTTGTAGATCTCCGGGCGGTATATCTTCTGGAACGTCTCCATCGTGCTGATGGTGCTAATCAGCTCAAGGCTCGTGTAATCGCTCAGCAAATCCCCTGAGAAATAAAAGGCCAAAGGCGCAACGCTGTTTTTCGGCATAAAGTAGCGAACCTTCAGGCCCATTTTGCCAAAATATTGCTCAGTCAACGATGAACCCTCTGGGCGGTATTCGAGCCCCAGGACAGGATGTTGATTTCCGGTCTGGTGATAGGTGTCTTTGCTGGAGACGCTAAGGCAAATAACCGGTGATTTTTTGAAATTGGCCTTGTACTCCGCTGAATTGACGAAATGTTTAAATATGTTGCCGTGCAAATCGCCGAATCCTTCCGGAAGGCTAAAACCTGCGCGTCCTTTATTATGGTCTAACAGCAATACGCTAAAGTCGTAGTCGCGAACGTACGAAGAGAAATTATTGCCAACGATACCCTCAATACGTTCATCGGTCTTTTTATCAATAATGCTGGTTTGCAATATTTCAATCACCGGAAAGGTATCGCCGGTGGCGCTGATATTCATTTCGGCTGAAATAATTTCCAGCACAACGGCATAGCGATCGCCTTTGGGGTTATCCCAGTGCGCCAGCGTATTGAAACGATTGTCAATCATGACTAAGGTATTGCGCAGATTCTCCTGGCGATTTTCCCCTCTTGCTAAATTAGCAAAGTTGGTTGTAATACGCGTACTTTCTGAGGGGTTATAGTTTTCATCAAAGAGAGTGCGTTTAATAGTAAAGGTAAATTGTTGATTCATCGCAGATGTGTATCCTAAGTTCTGAGATAAAAACTGCAGTCCTTTCTGATGGTTGCAGGCTGGCGCAGGCTTCCATAAGCAGTCTTCATCTTCATATTATCTATATCGAATACAGCATGTTATGCCAGAGCCATTAGATGAGTGAAAGCGAGTTAATTTCATTACAACATGAGCCATATTCATGGTCTGGCGTCAGCCCATGCTGTATCTCGTTGAACAGAGCCAGCCGCTCTTGCCAACGAGCTTGTCCTGCTGGTTAAACATCCGCACATTTTCCTGTCCCCTGTATGAGTTGATGCTGAAGCAAGAAACATCAGAGGTCGGCCAGGCTAAACACGACCTCAAGCCTGGCGTCTTTGTTTTCAACAACCGCACTCTTCATGCTCCTTTGCGCTCTGTCGGGCGCGATCGTTGGAGGAATATGGAAGTGGGACCGGCGCGTTTTCATGCTTTACTTTGGTGATGTCCAAAACCTGACTAACGCTACCGATATTTTTTCTGGCATATTTATGTTCTATGGTTAATTCGGATTATCAACAGCGAATATAGCCATCAACAACCCGCTCTAACTTATTGATTTGAGGGATACAATGAATAATGTCATTCTCAGCATAATTGCTAAAATTTCCGCCATGGATGCCGAAAGTAAGCAGCTTGCTGCCCAGGTCGAGGCGCAGTCTTTGCTCATTAGCGCGCTGATGCTCGCTATCGGCAAGGAAGGCGGCGTCGCGGAATTAGTTAGCAGCGTAACGAAAGCGATAAATTCGGTACTGGAATCATCTGAAGACGTTCTGAAGACGGACGCAGAACTGCTTCTGACCAAGTTTCAGGAACAAATAGCGCTCACGCAGTTGATAAGCACCCACGAAGATGAAATCAGTCATGACAGGCTCGATGATTAACAAGGGTCAGTCTGTTATAGATTGGGAATATGCAGGACTTGCGGTTAGTCATGAGCTTACCGGCCATCAGCAACTATTGGCCGGTTCAGCTTCAGAAAATAGAGATACTCCAGGCGGAATACGCAATGTCTACTCGCCTGCGCTGCTGCCGGAGGCAAACCGCTCGGTACATTAAGGCAAATCAGGCTTCACTTTTCCCAAGGCCAGCGTATGTCACCGACGCCGTTGACTTTCGGCATGGCAAATAAAAAGCCCTGGAAACGTTTAATACCCGCAGATTCGAGCCAGCACCACTCCTCTATCCGCTCTATGCCTTCAGCAACCACCGCAATCTCAAGTTCACGGCAGCAGTTGATAATCGATCTTACCACCGCTTGTTTAGGGCCGCTCTGATGGATATCGGTAATAATCTCGCGGTCGATTTTAACTTTATCAGGCTGAATTTTTGTCAACAACGAGAGTCCAGCATAACCGGCGCCAAAGTCATCAATTGCCAGCCCCATACCAGAGACGCGCAGTTTTTTTATCGCGCTGCTGAACTGGCTAAAACCGGAGATCATTTCATCTTCCGTCACCTCCACGATCACCTGTTCGGGTTCAAGACCCTGTTTTTTTATTTCCCGCAGCAGGTATTCAATGGCATCAGGAATAACAACCAGAGACATCGGAAGGATATTAATGGATATTTTATGGTCGCCAATATTGATTTCTTTCGCCAGGGCAAAGGCAACTGATTTCGCTTTGAGATCAACTTCATAACGTTGCTCTGGCGGAATCGAGGCAAAGAAATTGGCGGGACTACCGCCGTCTTTATCACGTATAAGCGCTTCAAGCGAAGTGATATTCCCGGCCAACGGTTCGATAATGGGCTGGAAAGCAAACTGACAACATTGACCGGCAAAAAACGATTCTTGCGGCGCATGAAATGCATGTTTACGCGAATGAAGCGACCATTTGTCAGGCCGTAAAAAGGGTGACGGCGCGGCAGCGCTTTTTTGACTGATAAAAGTATGGATAAATTTATAGACGCGCTCTTCGGTGGAAAGATAACCTTTCAGTTGGCTAAGCTGGCGAACCTTTGTCAGGACGTCAGCGCTTTGCAGTTTATTCAGGTCAAAAAACATCATCCCTACGTTTTCAAAGCGCCGGCGCGGCGCGTAATCACGCATCAGCTCGACAACCTGATGGTGGCGATCGTCTTGCTTGATCGTGCTGAATAGCTGCTCAAGCACGCACTCATCCCCCTCAAGTATCTGAAGGTAAACATTATCTTTTAAAAGAAGTATGCCCGTAATCCCGCGTGCTGCGTTCTCAGCATTCGCTTTTTCAACCAGCAGTATGAGATCGGTTTCTTGTGTTAAATGCATCTGACTTCTGTAAATCAGAGTTGTCAGCATAATCCCATCCAGATGTTTGCCAGGAGAATGGAACTGTGTAACACAGTTTACCCTTTTAACCCAGGCTATCTGTCATAATTAACTGGACCGGCTGTAGCCGACTAAATTTATCCGATTATTTACGGCAGCAACCGGCAAGGGCCAGCGAAATAATCCTCAGCAGCGCGGGTAATGGCAGTGATTCATTCAGCAGCCATTTAAACCGTTTGGTAAATGCGTTTTTTTAAGCGGTATTTACTAGCCAACAAATCCCTGCTCGCGCATACGCGCTATCGCCTCTTCGCTGGCGCAGACCATGCCCGTGGTCAGCGTTTCAAAACCAAAGCGGCGATAAAAGCCGACTTTATCCACCACCGAGTAGATGAAGGTTTTGCCGAACGGCCGCAGCCGATCGCTGACCGATTGCATCAGCTGCTGCCCGTACCCCTTTCCCTGACAGCGCGGGTGCACCGCGACATCCGCCAGATAGCTGCACCAGGTCAGGTCGCTAATCGCCCGGGCAACGGCAATAAGCTGCCCGTTTTCATAGCCAAACCAGCAAAAGGTACTATGGCGAAACGCGCGCTCCACCAGCGCGACGTCCCGCTGATTGAGACCTGCGGCGGCGATAATCTCCGCCACCGTCTGCCAGTCAACCGAGTCCACGTGCTCTTTATCTTTTAATATCATCATGACGTTGCCTTTCACTCGCCTGCTTTGGCTTTCAGCATAGCCGAATGGCGCTAAAAAAAGCGCGCCCTGCCGCCCCGGCCAACAGCATTTTATGCTGGATAAAAAAGTATAAGCCGGGGAAATTTTCTGACACCGCGGCGTGAAAACAGCGCATTTATGCTTAACAGCGGCGAGTAATCGACCAGGAGGCAGAATTAAATAAAATAACGCCATATTCTAACGACCGAAAACGGGCAAAAAAAAACCGCCATGTGACTGGCGGTGAATGAATGCTTGCATGGATAGATTGTGTTTTGCATTTTTACGTTCAGGGCATAACCCCCTGAGTACGCTTGTCCGATAAGCTATCACGCGCAACATCAATAAAAGCTAAACGGACCGTTGCTTACAGCTTTTCCACCAGCGCTTTGATCTGCGCGACAAGACCCTCTTTCTCCTCCTGCCTGGCGCCCGCGCAGGGCCAGGTGGATTGGCGGATAATCAGGCGCGTCGGCAGCAGCTCGCGGATCTTCATCTGCGGGGCAGCCATTAGCTGGATGAGCAGCTCAACCGCCCTTTTTCCCAGAACGTTAAAATCCTGGGCGACGGTGGTCAGCGGCGGCTGGAAGTAGAGGCTGTCCGCGGTATCGTCATAACCGGTGACCGAGATCGCCTGACTGCCGGTGCGATTCAACTGCGCCAGCGCGCTCAGTACCCCGAGCGCCATCTGATCGTTAGCCACCACGATGGCGCTAATGCGCGGATGATGATGCAGGAGTTCAAACGTTTTGTTCCAGCCGCTGGCGGCGCTCCAGTCGCCAAACACCGTCACCGCATTACTGACGCCCAGCCGATGCAGCGCCTCGCGCCAGCTGCTCAATCGCATGCGCGCGGAGACCGAGCTCTCCGGCCCGGCCAGCAGGCCGAATTCCCGGTGCCCGGCGTCCCAGAGATGCCGCACGCACGCGCCGCAGCCGTCGCGATGATCGAAACGCACGCAGCACACGTCGGTCTCCGGCGAAACATCAAGAAACATGCAGGCGATATCGGGGTTTTCCACCACCAGCCGCTCCGCGAGGCTGCTTTCGAGCGGCAGGCTGATAATCGCGCCGCGAATATGCTGGGCGCGAAACTCATTAAGCCGCGCCTGCAGCGACGGATAGTCGACCTGCACCGGCATCGCAATCGAGACCTCAAGCTGATGCAGACCGGCGTAGCTTTTCACCGCCGCGGCGATTTGTGAAGGCGCGTGCAGCGTCAGCGAAGCGGTGATCAGCCCAATCGACGGCGCGGATTTCCCCGCCAGCAGCTGAGCGGAACGGTTCGGTACGTAGCGCAGCGCCTGCATCGCGCGAATGACCTTATCGCGGGTTCGTTCAGACACCACGTCCGGATTATTCAGCACCCGGGAGACCGTCTGCTGAGACACGCCGGCCTCGCGGGCCACATCGTCAAGCGTTGCCAGGCGACGCTGCATAGTGCACTCCTTCTGAATTAAAACCTCAATGTCGTCCGCTAACATTTTATGTTTAAAAGACGACAAAAATCAGCTGTTTTTCCAGCTTTTCGTGATCGCCAGTGGGTTTCATTTTCGCCAATATTGCGGCTATAGCGAAAATAACTGATAACAAAATCATATTGTCTAGCGAATGACATTTTTATCACTTATCCGTCAGGAATACGTATGCAACAACACGACTCTCATTCCGCCGCAGCAGCAACGTTCCATCAGATTCTCGCCCGCGAAGACTGGCAGAACCAGACCATTACCCATCTCAACCGTTTACCGGCCCACCCGACTTTCGCCAGCTGGCGCGATACCGACGCGGCGCGGAAAAACCAGCCCTCGGCGTTCCGCCGCCGGCTTGATGGCCAGTGGCAGTTCTCCTGGGCCCGCAGCCCGTTTGACGTGGATGCCCGCTGGCTGGAAGACGATCTGCCGGACAGCCGCAGTACGCCGGTGCCGTCAAACTGGCAAATGGAAGGCTACGACGCTCCGATCTACACCAACGTCCGCTACCCGATCGACACTACGCCGCCGCGCGTACCTGAGGAGAATCCGACCGGCTGCTACTCGCTGACGTTCAGCGTCGATGAGAGCTGGCGAACCGACGGCCAGACGCAGATTATCTTCGACGGCGTTAATTCGGCTTTCCATCTGTGGTGCAACGGCGAATGGGTCGGTTATTCGCAGGACAGTCGCCTGCCCGCGGCTTTCGATCTCTCGCCCTACCTTCAGCCGGGCGATAACCGCATCTGCGTGATGGTGATGCGCTGGAGCGCGGGTACCTGGCTTGAAGACCAGGATATGTGGCGCATGAGCGGCATCTTCCGTTCGGTCTGGCTGCTGAACAAACCGACCCTCCACCTCTGCGATGTTCAGCTTACGCCGCAGCTTGATGCGCTCTACCGGGATGCCGAGCTGCTGGTGAATTTAAGCGTCGCCGCGCCGGTCGCGCTGCTGGAGGCGCTGACGGTGAAGATCGAACTGTGGGATGACGATCGTCTGGTCGCCAGCCACCAGCAGTTGCCGGGTTCGCCGATTATCGATGAGCGCGGAAGCTATGCCGAACGCGCGGCGATTCGTCTGCCGGTAGAGCGACCGGCGCTGTGGAGCGCGGAAACGCCAAACTGCTATCGGGCGGTGGTGTCCCTGTGCCGCGGCGATGAAACGATCGAGGCTGAAGCCTGGGATATCGGCTTTCGCCGGGTTGAAATCAAAAACGGCCTGCTGCTGTTAAACGGCAAACCGCTGCTGATCCGCGGCGTCAACCGTCACGAGCACCATCACCAGCGCGGCCAGGTGGTGACCGAAGAGGATATGGTGCAGGACATCCTGCTGATGAAGCAGAACAACTTTAACGCCGTGCGCTGCTCGCATTATCCAAACACCCCGCGCTGGTACGAGCTGTGCAATCGCTATGGCCTGTACGTCGTTGACGAAGCCAATATTGAAACCCACGGCATGGTGCCGATGAATCGTCTTTCCGACGATCCGGCCTGGCTGCCGGCCTTCAGCGCCCGCGTCAGCCGGATGTTGCAAAGCAATCGCAACCACCCGTCGATTATTATCTGGTCGCTGGGGAACGAATCCGGCGGCGGCGGCAACCATGAAGCGATGTATCACTGGCTGAAGCGCAACGATCCCTCCCGCCCGGTGCAGTACGAGGGCGGAGGCGCCGACAGCGCCACCACCGATATTATCTGTCCGATGTACGCCCGCGTTGAGCGCGATCAGCGGATTCCGACGGTGCCGAAATGGGGGATCAAAAAGTGGATCAGTCTGCCGGGCGAGCAGCGCCCGCTGATCCTCTGCGAATACGCCCACGCGATGGGCAACAGCCTCGGCAACTTTGCTGATTACTGGCAGGCCTTCCGCGACTATCCGCGCCTGCAGGGCGGGTTTATCTGGGACTGGGCGGATCAGGCCATCAGCAAAACCTTCGACGACGGCAGCGTCGGCTGGGCCTACGGCGGTGATTTTGGCGATACGCCGAACGATCGCCAGTTCTGTATGAACGGCCTGGTCTTCCCCGACCGCCGCCCGCACCCTTCATTAATTGAAGCGAAACACGCGCAGCAGTACTTCCAGTTTACCCTGCTTGCGCAATCCCCGCTGCGTATCAGCATCAGCAGCGAATATCTGTTCCGCGCCACCGATAACGAAGCGCTGCGCTGGCAGGTCCAGGCCGCCGGAGAAACCTTTGCCGAGGGTCAAGTGAAGCTTGAGCTGAGCCCTGAAGGCCAGAGCGAGCTGACGCTGTGCGATGCGCTGACGCTGCCCGTGGGCGCCGAAGCGGTGTGGCTGACGCTGGAGGTTGTCCAGCCACAGGCCACCGCCTGGTCCGACGCCGGGCATCGCGTCGCCTGGCAGCAGTTCCCGCTCGCCGCCCCGCTGGCGCTGCGCCGGCCTTCCCCCGTCGGCACGGCGCCAGCGCTGGAGAGCAGCGACGCGGCCTGGACCGTACGCAGCGGCTCGCAGCAATGGACTATCGACCGGGAGAGCGGCCTGCTGACCCACTGGCAGGTAGAGGGTGTGGAACAGCTGCTGACGCCGCTGCGCGACCAGTTTGTGCGCGCCCCGCTGGATAACGATATCGGCGTCAGCGAAGTGGAGCGCATCGACCCCAACGCCTGGGTTGAACGCTGGAAGAGCGCCGGGCTCTACGGCCTCAGCGCCCGCTGCGTACAGTGCGACGCCCAGCGCCTGGCCCATGAAGTGGTTATCGATAGCCGCTGGCACTATCTGCGCGGCGACGAAGTGGTGATTGTCAGCCACTGGCGGATGACGTTTGATGGCGAAGGCAAGCTGCATCTGGCGGTCAATGGCGAACGCGCCGGCACCCTGCCGCCGCTGCCGCGCATCGGGCTGAATTTCCAGGTTCCGGACCAGCATCAACCGGTTTCCTGGCTCGGCTACGGCCCGCATGAAAACTATCCGGACCGCCGCACCAGCGCCTGTTTCTCCCGCTGGCAGCTGCCGCTGGAAGAGATGACCACACCGTACATTTTCCCGACGGAAAACGGCCTGCGCTGCGATAACAAAGCGCTGGACTGGGGGCGCTGGCACGTCGCGGGCGATTTCCACTTCTCCGTACAGCCCTACAGCACCGAGCAGTTAATGGAGACCGATCACTGGCACAGGATGAAGCCGGAAAACGGCGTCTGGATCGCGCTCGATGCTCAACACATGGGCATCGGCGGCGATGACTCCTGGACACCCAGCGTACTACAGCAATGGCTGCTGCTTGAGACACAATGGCAATATCAGTTAACGATTCATTTCCAATAATAATCGGGGGCGCCAGCCCCCAACCTTACAGGCATAATAATATGGAATATTCACAATGAAACTCTCTGAACTCGCGCCACGAGAACGGCATAATTTTATATATTTCATGCTGTTCTTTTTCTTCTACTATTTCATTATGTCAGCCTACTTCCCCTTTTTCCCAGTGTGGCTGGCGGAAGTAAACCATTTAACCAAAACCGAAACGGGGATCGTCTTCTCCTCCATTTCGCTATTCGCGATAATTTTCCAGCCGGTGTTTGGCCTGATTTCCGATAAGCTCGGCCTGCGCAAACATCTGCTGTGGACGATTACGATTTTATTAATCCTGTTTGCCCCGTTTTTTATTTTTGTTTTCTCTCCGCTGCTGCAGATGAATATCATCGCGGGCGCGCTGGTGGGCGGGATCTATCTGGGGATCGTCTTCTCCAGCGGCTCCGGGGCGGTAGAAGCCTATATTGAACGCGTCAGCCGCGCCAACCGTTTTGAATACGGTAAAGTGCGCGTCTCCGGCTGCGTCGGCTGGGCGCTGTGCGCCTCGATCACCGGCATTCTGTTTAGTATCGACCCCAATATTACCTTCTGGATCGCCTCCGGCTTCGCGCTGATCCTCGGCGTGCTGCTGTGGGTCTCGAAGCCGGAAAGCAGCAATAGCGCCGAGGTTATCGACGCCCTGGGCGCCAACCGTCAGGCTTTCTCCATGCGCACCGCTGCCGAGCTCTTGCGGATGCCGCGCTTCTGGGGCTTTATTATTTATGTCGTTGGCGTCGCCAGCGTCTATGACGTTTTCGACCAGCAGTTCGCCAACTTTTTTAAAGGCTTCTTCGCCAGCCCGCAGCGCGGCACCGAAGTGTTTGGCTTCGTGACCACCGGTGGGGAATTACTCAATGCGCTGATCATGTTCTGCGCGCCGGCAATTATTAACCGAATTGGCGCCAAGAATGCCCTGTTAATAGCCGGGGTAATTATGTCAGTCCGAATTTTAGGCTCCTCTTTCGCGACCTCGGCGGTGGAAGTGATTATATTAAAAATGCTGCATATGTTTGAGATCCCTTTCCTGCTGGTTGGCACCTTTAAATATATCTCGTCGGCATTTAACCCAAAACTTTCGGCGACGCTATTCCTGATCGGCTTTAATTTATCGAAACAGCTGTCGGGCGTTGTGCTCTCGGCGTGGGTAGGACGGATGTATGATACCGTCGGCTTCCATCAGGCTTATCTGATCCTGGGCTGTATTACCCTGAGCTTTACCGTCATTTCGCTGTTTACCCTGAAAGGCAGCAAAACCCTGCTCCCGGCGGCAGCATAACGCCAGGCCGCCGGAAACCCTCCGGCGGCGCGTCGGCAATACACCGTTAAGACGCCGGGTAAGGCAGTTGCCGCTAGCCGGCGATCCGCGTTTCCCCGTCGCTATTTTCCAGCCCGTAAAGGCGCGCTTCCGCCATCGATGAAATCAGCTCAGCCAGCTCGGCGGAGTGGCTGGTTAACCAGATTTGGCTATAGCGGGACGCTTCGACAATCAGCCGGGCCAGCGCCGGGAACATCTGGCGATGCAGGCTGTTTTCCGGCTCGTTAATGGCCAGAAATGCCGGAGGGCGCGGGCTTAATAGCGCCACCGCCAGGCACAGGAAGCGCAGCGTGCCGTCGGACATTTCCGCCGCCAGTAAAGGCCGCCAGACGCCGTTACGGCGCATCTTCATCGAGAAACGCGAGTTTTCGTTTTCACAATAAAAGGTACACGCCGGGAACGCTTCGCCGAGGATCTCATGCAGCAGCTCTTCGGCGCCGATTTCCACGATGGTCTGAAAGGCGGCGGCGAGGTTGTGCCCATCGCTGTCGAGCACCGGCGAGCGGTAGCCTACCGTCGGGTGTCGCAGCGGTGAGAGTCTGCCAATATTGAATTCGTGATAAAAGCGCCAGTGGCGCATGGTTTCCCTGACCCGCGAGACCTCAGGAAAACGGTGCGGCTCGCCCAGTTGGCCAAAAATCGATTCATTCTCGTAAATGGCGTCGGTAAAGGTACTCTTTTCGCCATTCACATCCACCAGGAACGCCGCCTGGTTTTTACGCTCCAGCACGCGCGATGAAGGTCGTCGGGAAAATCCCGCCAGCCAGATCGACTCCTCTTTAACGATCGGATCCAGCTGAAACTGGGTAGGGTAAGGCAGCTTTTCCGGAAAACCCACCTGCAGCTGGTAGTCAAACTCGTCGGTCAGACAGCCAATCTGCAGCCGCCGCGGAAAGCGGTCGGTCGGCGCGCCTGGCCCGGACCACATAATGTTTTCCAGCCCGCCCTCATCGCTGATATAGCCGGAAAACTTCCCGTCGGCGCAGGCGGTTAACAGGTGGATGGCTTTATAGATATTGGATTTACCGCAGCCGTTGGGGCCAAAAACGATATTCAGCGCACCGAGTTCCAGCTCAATATCCCTGACCGATCTGAAATTTTTTATCCGGATATGGTTAATCATAGATTCCCGAAACTGATAAAAGCGTTTGGCGCTACTGTATCGGAGGCGAAAGGAAAACAAAACAGGCGCGGACCGGACGACAGCTTGCCGCCCGGCTCCGGCTTAGCTGAAGAGTTTTTTCATGCCGCGGGTCAGCGCGACTCTTTTGAGTTTGTCCGTATCCTCATGGCTCTCGTTGAAAACGCCGAAAAAATAGCGTTCATCGTCGATAGTCTGCGATACGATTCTGTAGCTCAGCGGCTGGCCGGATTTCGCGCCGTACTGCGCAGGCGTCACGGAAATCTCCGTCGCGTTATCGGCAACGCTAACCATCAGGCCGTCGCCCTTCCCTCCAACCAGCATCACCTTAATTAACGGGTGCACCATGTCCCTCCCGGGTTGAGGTCAATGATTAATTTTCGATGGCCGCAGGCTGACAGTTGGCCGTTGCGCCACCGTGGCCGGACTTGTCTTTAGCGGAGGCCGGCTGAGCGCCCTCTTTACCAACAACGGGCGGTAACGGCACGCCTTCTTTGTCCACCGCAGGCGACGCCTTCTGGCAGGTCGCCGTTTTCGTGGCCTCTGCGCTCCAGACTGGGGTTTGCAGACTCAGGATCGCCACGGGAGCAAGCAGCAACGTGTTCTTCAGTACTTTCTTATAGTTCATACCGGCCTTGAGTAAAAAAATTTCTTTCTTATGCTGAGCTAAGCGCTGATTATTAGGAGTAAAAGCTGACAAATGATGAAGGAAAAAAGAGGAATTGTGAACATCAATAGTTCTTATTTATGAATTGCTGCCTTTCCTGCCCCCGCGCCCGACGGATCTTATATCTAAGAATTACCTTAATCAATTGAAATGACGGCAATCCCCCCATTCTGGTGACGTTTTTTTTTCGCCAGAGTGTAGCACTTTTGTGGCAGAAACTGCAGCCTGGTTTATATCCCGGACGTTGTGGAAAATTCCTGGAGTGAGGCTCGCCGACGGCTGAGCATTTGTACTTCGCTTGTTAGCCACTAGACTTAAATAAGTCAAACGAAAGGAGACTCCCATGTCATCACAAGAGTATGAAAACGACGCGCAGAATCTGGCGGACAAAGTGAGCAACAAAGTCAATGAATTCGCCGGGGAAGCCCAGCAGCAATTTGGTGATGCGGTTGATTCGCCTAAACATCAGCTAAAAGGCGCGGCCCGTAAGTACGCCGCTCAGGCGTCGGATGCCGTCTCAGAGGTCTCCGAGCGCGTAAGGGAAAATCCGCTGACCGGGCTGCTGGCGGCCGGCGCTATCGGGCTGGTGATTGGTTTACTGGCGGGACGGAAATAACCCATTCTAAGGCCCTTTGGGCCTTAATTTTTTTGCCTGCGGCGCGCTTATGCTAACGCTGACTCAAATCGCCACGACTTCAGCTACGTCAAACTGAAAAACGTAAGGGTCGGACAACAGGTGGAATTGCTCATCATCCGCATAGGTCACTGCGACATGATACGCTTCACCGGCAAAGGCGATGACCGCATCCAGATTGTGCCAGTACGTTGCCAGGAAGAAGTGTTCCCACTCCCCCTGCGTTTCCCGTCTGACAAACGCCCCCGCGTTGCCGCTGATGCCCTGGGAATGCTGTACGCCTGTCGCCTGCAAATGAACCGCAAACGCATCGCCAAACTCAACGGGAACACAACCATGCCAGGTTCTGACAATCATCTCTACACCTCATAAAAAAATCAATAAAGATGCATTTATAGCAAACAAATGGCGATAATAGTGATTTTTTATGCAATTGCTTTATGCGCATCATACCGCCTGGTACATCCCGGACATTTGCAGGTATAATCTCACTCATTATTCAGCGGATTCAGACACGAAGATGACAAAACTCACCTTACAAGAACAAATGCTTAAAGCCGGGTTAGTGACCAGCAAAAAAATGGCCAAAGTTCAGAGAACGGCGAAAAAGTCCCGCGTTCAGGCTCGCGAAGCCAGAGAAGCAGTGGAAGAGAATAAAAAAGCGCAGCTTGAGCGAGATAAGCAGCTTAGCGAGCAGCAAAAGCAGGCGGCGCTCTCGAAAGAGTATAAAGCGCAGGTTAAGCAGCTTATTGAAATGAATAAAATCGATATTTCAAAAGGCAATATTGATTTTAACTTCACGGATAACAACTTCATTAAAAAAATCGCCGTGGATAAACCCACCCAGGCACAGCTGATTAGCGGCCGTCTCGCCATTGCGCGTCTGGCCGGCGATAACGACGGCGAGAGCAAATACGCGATTATCCCGGCAAGCGTCGCCGATAAAATCGCCCAGCGCGACGCCAGCAGCATTGTCTTAAACAGCGCGCTAAGTGCGGAAGAGCAGGACGAAGACGATCCGTATGCTGATTTTAAAGTTCCCGATGATTTAATGTGGTAAGCAATGCGGGCCTGCGCAGACCGGCGATTCAGGCCTGGTCTGCGCAGGCGTTGTGCTTTACACTGCGCGCGGCAAAAATTGAGTAGATAAACGATTAACCAGGCGGTAACGGCGATGAACGGAACGATCACAACGTGGTTTAAAGATAAAGGTTTTGGATTTATCAAAGATGAAAACGGCGATAATCGCTATTTTCATGTGATTAAGGTTGCCAACCCTGAACTCATTAAAAAAGATGCAGCAGTCACTTTCGAACCCACCACCAATAACAAGGGTTTGTCAGCCTATGCGGTAAAAGTCCTGCCGGAAAGCAAATATATCTATATTGCAGGCGAGCGGATTAAGCTTACATCGATCAAATCTTTCCTGGTGTACAGCGAGGAAGAGCCCGCCGATGCCCGCATCGACAAAGAGAATGCGGTCCTTTCCGTAGGCCTGTTGATGGGAAACATCAGGCCAAAATCCACCGCTAAGCCTGGCGAAATGCGCTCGGTGAAAAAGCTGGCCATTACCACCTTCCAGGGAACCACCCTCATCTTTTCGGAAGATGAGATAGACATTGAGGCCACGGTAAAACTGCTTAAGGTGTGAAAGCGTATGGCTCAACAAACCGGGCTCTGCGCCCGGTTTGGGAGTGATGACAAACCTGTTTAAACATCTTCCCCGGATCTTCACCGGGTGGCGGCTGACGCCTTACCCGGCCTGCCAATACCAGAGTCACAACCTGCCGCGCAATTTCTTTGGACTCGTGCAAGCGAAGCACCGTTGGGTAATTCCAGCCGTTCTGTTCTTTATCCGCAATGGGACGCCGGGATCTGCGTCCTTTATTAACCAGATAATTTTCCCTCCCTCAGCCAATATCCACCTGCCTCTCGGTTTATTCCAGTCGCGCTCGCGTTATGCCCGTAAAACATGACGCAAAATACGCTAATCCGCATTAGCTGTTAAAAAGGTTATTATTACCCTAAATAATTCGAGTTGCAGGACAAGGTACTCGTGCCTTGAACAGCGCTTACGCTGGCCCCAAGGGGCGAAGCCGCAGGCCGAGTAACAAAGCCAACGCACAGGCAACTTGAAGTATAACGGGTATATACCGCACAAAGTGAACAGCATTTACATCATCGTCATTTATCCTGTTAGCCGTAAACAAAATGGGTGATATTAATGACTGTATTTAAAAGCTTGCTCTTCTTTCTTGGCGCGGCTTCTGCCTGCGCATTCGTGGTATTGTGCCTTTGGGTCGATATCCACTTTTGGGATTATAATATTTCTGAATTATCACTCACCGAAATTGTACAGGAGCTGGTTTTAACGGCCATCGTTTTTATTCATTTTCGGCTTGCGAAGCAGTATAGCGCCATGCGCTACTGTCATATTCTTGTTGGCGGCTTTTTCCTTGCCATGCTCATTCGTGAGCTGGACGCCCTTTTTGATCTTATTTCTCACGGCAGTTGGCTGTGGTTTGCGCTGACTGCAGCCCTGTTAGCCTTAATTTATCCACTTATCCATTATCGTCAAACCCTGGCACAGCTGGCGCAATATACCCGTACACCCTGGTACGGCGTATTAATCAGCGGCCTGTTGGCTATTCTGGTCTTCTCTCGGCTCTTCGGCATGCAGGGCTTATGGCATGCAATTCTCAATGATGGATATGTCAGAGTGGTAAAAAATGTCGTCGAAGAAGGCTGCGAATCATTTGGCTATATGCTTTGTCTCACCGCCTCTTTTGGCCATTATCGTAATTTTCGCGGAACCTGGGGCAGACATCATATTGAGCCCCGTTGATACCCTGTTTTCATTTGCCTTGCGCACGGTGATGAGTGAGGTAAGTCCTAAAATGTTCCCGGCGGTAAACGCTTTGTTGGTTTTGCCCACAGCGCGAGGCTAAAATTTTGCCGCTATGGTACTGCCTCCATAGCACATTGCTCACCTGCAGCTCTTGCATACGGTTTGCAGGTGAGCAGCCTTATCCGCAGTAAAATTTACTTATTCACATTTTATCCGCTGATTTCTTGATATATCGGCGATCCGTTCCATAATGAAGTCTACGCACATCGCGCCCTTCTTTAGGGGATACGCCAGTAGCAGCGCTTTTGGACATGACCGCTTCTGCAGCTAGCCCCCATCCGGCTTGATCATCGACATCTCTCAGAACAGAGTTTTTGGATGTTATTCAATAGCTTTTTCCTGTGAAGTCAGAAACGCGTTTTCTCAAAAAAATCTTGAAATGAGGATTTAAGCCCATGAAATATGTATAGTTACCTTGATATAGAAAAAATCAAAGCCAATCTTGAGTGGATTGTTAATCAATCTTCAGCAAACTCTGAGATGCCCTCCGTTTCCGATCGCAAAACAATCTACAGCCTTCTGGAGCTCATACAGACCTATGACGGACTGCTGGAGTTAATTGCCCAATACGGAATTACCGTAGTCGATAAGGAAATCATCGAAGGCTTGTCCCTTACAGAAAGGTTTATCGCTAAGGTCAAATCGAATGCGAATGCATTTTAGCCATGCCCTGACACCGCGGTTTTCCAGCATCAGTTCACTCTTAACAGCGCGCTCGCGCCACTGGCAATAAAGCGCAGTTAAATCAAAACCCGTGGCGCGAGACAAAATGGCCTCGCGGAAGCGCTGGCCCTGTTCGTGGGTTAAACCGCCCTGCTCAACGCGTCCCGGATAGCTACGCGGTGGAAGTATCAAATCAACGGCATGCATGCCGTTAAATGACGAATAGCGTCTCGCCCTATGATTCAATGGACGCCGATAAAGATTAGCTTTGGATGCTATATTCATAATGATTTTCTGAATGATTGCCATTAATTAATAAAAACCGTGAATGCAAATTAATAGTGGCATAACAAATCTTGGCATTTAGTGCGATTAAAAATGCTGAAAAACAAACAAACCACCTACACAAAGTACTGATTTGGCTGCGAATTTTTATTAAAAAGTAAAGCCACTCTTTCTTTAAACCTATTGCCATTATATTAAATAAGAAATATCCTAATGTCATCAGGCGTTACTTAAATAAAACATCATACGGCGGTCGAAATTTTTCCCACCGTCTTTTTAAAAATAAGAAAATCATGCTAAAAATCGCCATCATTACCAAAAACATTTATTTAGAAAAGGCCATAGAGGAACTTACCCAAGAAATTTCCAGCACCAAAGGCATAAGCGACCTTTGTTTCCAAAGAAACAACATACAAGATCACCTCACAAAACCAGACATAATTTTTACTGAGATGGAGGTTGGCGAGTATTTATTATGCCAGGAAATGAAAAAATACAAATCAGAGTGTCCAGCGGTGGTAATTTTCACCAAAAAAGAAATAACGTTTAATCCTTGCCTGCTGCCTTTATGCGTTCAAAATGCTGTCATTTTATTTCATAAAAACAGCCTTGAAACAATCAAAAAAAACCTGTCTATTCTCTTTGATGAATTTATCGCGGGCGATAAGAAACGTATAACGATAGAGAAGAATCGCTGTTTAAAATGCCCGCATCAGTCATTGAGTCGTTCGCAACTAAAAATCATTAATGCCATAAATCTTGGCCTTAACAATAATGAAACAGCAAAAAACCTGGGCATCGATCACAGAACCGTATACTCCCATAAATTGCGAATAATGAAGAAATTCCAGTTAGAAAACAACCAGGAGCTTATCAGATTCTCTTCCATCGTTATGAGAAGAACATCTCTCTATTTTAATTGAATTTCATACGCTTGCTTTTAAAACTCAACTTTTGCTTTTTTCTGTCTTTAAAATACGAAAATCCAGAAATCAGTGAAACCAGCAATAAAAAAACCGCGAATACCAGAAGCAATATATTAGCCATACTTAATCCGTTCAATAAAAGATATGCAAGAGATAAGACAGATGATAGAGTGAAGAACATTCGCAGAGCAAGTTCGCTTATTAAATTTAAGAAATCCATGCAACAATGTAAGTAAACTCTTAATATTACAAGGAAGCTATATTTAATATATTAATATTATTTTTCGCTAAAAAACACTTTATGCCGGGCTTCATGTTTTTATGCAAAAGTGGCCAGCGCGTCGATGCACGGGATTACCATAACAGGACAAACCATTCCGAGGGCGCTAAATTGGGCGGAGACGTTTTGCAGAGTTTGGGGAAAGAAAAATTGGATAAAAAACCGGGCGCTGCGCCCGGTCTTCTTCTGCTCGTCAAAACGCTCGACTAACTCAGCCCGCGGTTTTCCAGCATCGGCTCAATCTGCGGATCGTGTCCGCGCCACTGGCGATAAAGTTCAGCTAAATCAGTGCTATTGCCGCGAGACAAAATCGCTTCGCGGAAGCGCTGGCCGTTTTCGCGGGTTAAACCACCCTGCTCAACGAACCACTGATAGCCGTCATCCGCCAGCATCTGCGTCCACAGATAGGCGTAATAACCCGCGGCGTAGCCGCCGCCGAAAATATGCGAAAAGTAGCTGCTACGATAGCGCGGCGGCACGGCGGCCAGATCCATATTCTCCGCACGCAGGGACGCGGCTTCAAACGCATCGACATCGTCCGGGAGTTTATCCTCCCTCACGCTATGCCAGTGCATATCCAGCAGCGCCGCTGCGAGCAGTTCGCTCATGTCGTAGCCTTTATTAAACTTCGCCGCGCGGAACATGCTGTCGCGCAGCGCGGCCGGCATGATTTCCCCGGTTTGATGATGCCGCGCATAGTGGGCAAATACCTGCGGCTCGCTGGCCCAGTGTTCATAAATCTGTGAAGGAAACTCAACAAAATCGCGGGGCGTATTGGTTCCCGACAGGCTGGCATACTTCTGGCTGGCAAACAGGCCGTGCAGGGTATGCCCAAATTCGTGAAATAAGGTGATGACCTCATCCCAGGAAAGCAGCGCGCTATGTCCGGCTTTGGGTTTCTGGTAGTTACAGACGTTATAAATTACCGGATGCTGCGCACGCAGGGTGGATTGTTCAACAAATACGCCCATCCACGCCCCGCCGCTTTTGCTGTCCCGCGAGAAGTAGTCGCCGTAGAACAGCGCAATTCCCTCTCCGTTAGCGTCGATAATTTCCCATACCTGCACGTCCGGATGATAAACCGGAATATCGAATCGCTCGACAAAGCGAATACCGAACAGCTGTGTCGCCGTCCAGAACACGCCGTCGCGCAGGACGCGGTCGAGGGCAAAATAGGGCTTGAGCTGCGCTTCATCGATGGCAAATTTCGCCCTGCGCACCTGCTCGGCGTAATAGAGCCAGTCCCACGCCGCCGCGCGGAAATCACCGCCTTCATTATCAATAACTTGCTGAATATCCGCCAGCTCCTGCTCGGCCCGCGCCTTCGCCGCCGGAGCGATTCGCCGCATAAAGGCAAACGCCTCTGCCGGATCGCCCGCCATCTGATCGGCCATTGACCAGCTGGCGAAGTCATCAGCGCCCAGCAGCTGCGCTTTGCGCGCGCGGAGCTCCGCTAGCCGCAGTACCAGCTCGCGAGTGTCATTCGCATCGCCCTTCTGATTTCGCGTCCAGCCTGCTGCAAACAGATTCTCTCGCGTCTGCCGGTCCTGCAGCGAAACCAGCGCGGGCTGCTGGGTTGTATTGAGTAAAGGCAGCAGCCAGCGCCCACCTAATCCCTTCTCCTGCGCGGCTTCTGCCGCTGCGCTTATTTCATCGTCGCTAAGCCCCGCGAGCTGATGAGCGTAATCCACCACCAGACCGCCAGATTTTACCGCCGCCAGCAGGCGCTGCTGAAACTGGCTTTGCAGCGCTGCCGCTTCGGTATTCAACGCGCGAAGCGCCGCTTTTTGATCGTCCGCAAGCGTGGCTCCCGCAAGGGTAAAGCGTTGCCAGGTCACCTCCAGCAGACGTCGGGATTCGGCGTCAAGGGAGAGCGACTCTCGCCGCTCCCACACCTGCTTCACGCGCTGAAAAAGGGCATCGTTGAGCCAGATATCATTCGCCAGTTCCGCCAGCTCAGAGGAAAACTGCTCATCAAGCGCCTGAATGGCCGGATTGGTCTCCGCGCCCGCCATCGCGAAGAAGACGTTGGTTACCCGAGCCAGCAGCTGGCCGCTCTGTTCCAGGGCTTCCAGCGTGTTGGCAAAATCAGCCGGCTGCGGGTTATTCACGATGGCGGCAATCTCTGCGCGCTGGCGACGAACGCCCTCGTCGAAGGCCGGACGGTAATGACTCACGTCAATCAAATCGAAACGCGGCGCCTGATAAGGCAGCAGACTGACGCTAAAAAAAGGATTGTTCTCCGACATCTTCATCTCCTGAACACGATTATTCTGTAAGATTAGGCAACTCATTGATTGACCGCAATGATTACTCTGTTCACCGCCGCGTTCGGCGGGAAGGTCTGGTGATTTCCATTACCCGTCGCCGGGATCGCGTGCTATGGTATGAAGACACAAAAATCGTTGAGGAACAGTAAGATGATTATCCTGGTTACCGGAGCAACAGCGGGTTTTGGTGAAAGCATTACTCGCCGTTTTATCGCTAACGGTCACAAAGTGATTGCCACCGGGCGTCGCGAAGAACGCCTGAAAACGCTTAAAGATGAGCTGGGCGAGAACCTTTATACCGCCCAGCTGGACGTGCGCAACCGTGCAGCCATTGAAGAGCTGATTGCCGGACTGCCGGCAGACTGGCAGGCGATTGATGTTCTCGTCAATAATGCCGGGCTGGCACTGGGACTGGAGCCCGCGCATAAAGCCAACATTGAAGACTGGGAAGACATGATTGACACCAATAACAAAGGGCTGGTGTATATGACCCGCGCCGTTCTGCCGGGTATGGTTGAGCGTAATCGCGGCCACGTAATCAATATCGGTTCGGTCGCCGGCGCCTGGCCTTATGCTGGCGGTAACGTCTACGGCGCGACCAAAGCGTTTGTGCGTCAGTTCAGCCTCAATCTTCGTACCGACCTTCACGGTACCGCCCTTCGCGTGACCGATATTGAGCCCGGTCTGGTCGGCGGCACCGAATTCTCTAACGTGCGCTTTAAAGGTGATGATGCTAAAGCCGAGAAAGCTTACGAAAATACTCAGGCCCTGACTCCGGAAGACGTCACCGAAGCGGTCTGGTGGGTCGCAACCCTGCCAAAACATGTCAACATTAATACCCTGGAAATCATGCCGGTCAGCCAAAGTTTTGCCGGACTGAACGTGCACCGCCAGGGCTAAGCTCTGTAACCCGGCCCGCGGGCCGGGTCTGGGCTGGAAGACAAAAAACGCGTAAAATAGCGCAAATACCTCATATAAAAGTAATCATCCATGGCCGCAGAAGCACACCTGAATCCGACACAGCCCGTTAATCAGCAAATTTATCGTATCCTGCGTCGGGATATCGTCCATTGTCTGATCCCGCCAGGCACCCCTCTTTCGGAAAAAGAAGTCTCCGTGCGCTTTGACGTTTCCCGGCAACCGGTACGCGAAGCTTTTATCAAACTGGCTGAAAATGGCTTAATTCAGATCCGTCCGCAGCGCGGCAGCTATGTGAATAAAATCTCGCTCTCGCAGGTGCGTAACGGCTGTTTTGTCCGCCAGGCCATCGAATGCGCCGTGGTGCGACGCGCCGCAGGAATGGTGAATGATGAACAGCTCTACCAGCTTGAGCAAAATCTCAATCAGCAGCGTACGGCGGTGGAGCGGCAGCAGTTAACGGATTTTTTCCAGCTGGATGACGAATTTCATCAGAAGCTCTCGCAAATCGCCGACTGCCAGCTCGCCTGGGATACCGTCGAGAATATTAAAGCCACCATTGACCGGGTGCGCTATATGAGCCTCGATCATGTGACCCCGCCCGATATGATGCTGCGTCAGCACTATGATATTTTCCAGCCGCTGGTCGCCCGCAATCCGGATGCGGTTGAAAAAGCCATGCGCCTGCATCTGCAAGAAATTAGCGAGTCCGTGCTGCTTGTTCGTCAGGAAAACAGCGACTGGTTCAGCGAGGAATAAAACGAGTTGCGGCAGAACAGGTTATCTGCCGCGAGAGATTGATGATGACTCTTACCTGACAACCAGAACCGGTATTTTAGCGTGACGTAAAATCGACTCAGCGTTTGAACCAAGAAGATGAGTGGATATACCCGGCTTGCGGGAACCAATAACGATGACGTCAAAATCCTCATTGCCGCTCACCGCCAGAATTTCATCGCGCACGTTGCCAAAGGCCACTCGGGAATGAATCCGCCCGGCGGGAATGGAGAAAAGACGGGATATCGTCTTCATCTTTTTCTCAGATTCCTCACGCATATAGGCCTCAAACTTACGTATATCGGCCGCAAAACCGCGTAAAATTGAGCTGCTGCTGTTCGGCAGAACGTTGAGCAGCGTAATCTCCCCTTCATCCGCTGATGCTAAAAACTCAGCATGGCGAACCGCTTTGTCACTTAAATCCATTTCAAAAACGTCTACGGGCAGCAAAATTTTTTTGTACATAGTCCGTTCTCCTTTTTTCTGAGGAAACTTAGTAAGTTAACTCATCATGCCATATTTACTTCACCAGGAGAATGAATAATCATCCAGATAAATTTTTAATTCATTAAAATAAACATCAGTTATTTATACTTAACTGTTGTTAGATAAAGTTATGTATATTCAACGATCTGGATCAAAGATTGCGCCTGACGGGAAATATATTTCTGGCGGGAAAAGCGTTCAGGGATACAGCATGAGGGCAATGCCGCCGGGACCGGCGGCACGCGGGTGAAATAAATTAGTTTGCCTGAGCCCAGGCCGCTACGGTCGCTTTTGCGCCGTGCTGCTGCAGGGATAAATAAGCGCGAACCACCGCGTTCACGAAACGGCTCTCCTGGGGCAGACTGGCACCGAAAATAGCCTCAATACCCAGCAGTGCGCGCACGCGTTCTTCGCCGTCTGCGCTATTCTGTACGGTTTGCGCAATCACCGGCAGTAAAGGATCGGAGATTTCAATCGCCTGCCCCTGGTCATCCACCCCGCTGACATAGCGCATCCAGGCCGCGACGCCCATTGCCAACAGCGTAAAGTCGCCGCCATGCGCCAAGTGCCAGCGAATCGAATCCAGCATCCGCTGCGGCAGTTTCTGACTGCCGTCCATCGCTATCTGCCAGGTGCGGTGCTTCAGCGCCGGGTTGCTATAGCGCTCGATCAGCAGACCGGCATAGCGTGCCAGATCCACACCCTGCACGTTCAGCGTCGGCGCCTGCTCCTCCAGCATCAGCGCACGCGCGGCGCGACGGTAGTTTTCGTCCTGCATACAGTCATTAATATGCTGGTATCCCGCCAGATAGCCCAGCCAGGCAAGAAACGAGTGGCTGCCGTTCAGCATGCGCAGCTTCATCTCTTCAAAGGGCAGCACGTCCGACACCAGCTCAGCGCCGGCTTTTTCCCACTGCGGACGACCGGCGACAAAGTTGTCTTCAATGACCCACTGACGAAACGGTTCGCAGGCGACGCCGGCCGGGTCGCGAACGCCGGTGAGCTGTTCAATTTTCTCCAGCGTTTCGGCAGTCACCGCCGGTACGATGCGGTCAACCATAGTAGAAGGGAAAGTGACACTGCGCGCAATCCACTCGGCTAATTCGGCATCCACGGCGCGGGCATAGGCGCAGACGACATTACGCATGACGTGACCGTTTTCCGGCATATTGTCGCAGGACATCACGCTGAAGGCCGGCAGACCTGCCGCCTTACGGCGTGCCAGCGCTTCTACCACCACGCCCGGCGCGGATTTCGGTTGATGAGGGTTTTGCAAATCGGCAACAATCAACGGGTGATCTAACTGCAGTTCACCGCTGGCCGGCGAGTGGCAGTAGCCTTTTTCGGTAATGGTCAATGACACAATAGCGACCTGAGGCTCGCACATTTTTGCCAGCACGCTTTCCAGACCATCGACGTGGGCATGCATCGCCTCTTTGACCACGCCAACAATGCGGGCGGTCCAGGCATCCGCCGACATTTCGGCGACGGTGTAAAGTAAATCCTGCTGTTGCAGATCGGCGATTTGCTGCTCGCCACCGATCAGGTTCACTTCGGTATAGCCCCAGTCGCTGCCGTGTTCTGTCGCCAGAATATCGGCATATACCGCCTGGTGAGCGCGATGAAATGCGCCAAAGCCCAAATGAACGATGCGTGGAATAAGACGGTTGCGATCGTAAGCTGGCAGCGTGGCGTTCGCTGTTAATAGCATATGTTCCATGGTGGCTCTCATATTTATGATTTCTGGATCCCCACGGTAAGTGGGAACCGGCTGGTGAAATAAACCATCTCATGCAATTGGTACGATATCTTTGACTTTTATCAACTACCATACAAGAAGACGGGCGAGTTATACTTTCGGTATTTCTGAGAATAAAAGAGTGAAAATGCCGGGCTAATGGCCCGGCAGAATGTTATTTACGGCGATCATCATTCGGTGCGGAGTTTGTGTTTTTTAAATATATTGCCCGTTACCCACCGCTTTATTCTGCGGCGCGCAGTCTGCGGCGTCATTCAGCAAGCTCAGATCGCGGTCACGCACTTCAGGCATCAGAATGGCGGAAATTAAGCCAATGATGGAGTAGCACACCAACATCACAACAATGGGCATCCAGGAACCGGTCATATTGCAGAAAATACCGGCCAGCACCGGGCCAAAGCCTACGGCGACTAATCCCCCCGCCTCTTTTGAAATTGCCATGCGGGTAAAGCGGTTACGTGAGCCGAACATTTCCGCCATGGTGATATTTTCCAGCGCAAACAGACCCAATACCGCGATATTATGAATGACGATCAGTGACGCCATGATGGTGCTCGCGCTATAGCTCTTATCCACAATAATCGACAGCATGGGATACGCCAGAATAATGGCTGAAATATTAATGATAATATAGGGTAAGCGACGCCCCACTTTATCTGACAGCCACCCAAGGAATGGGATGGTAATAAAGCCGATAACAGAGCTAATCATTAACGCATCGGTAGGGATAGCTTTATCAAACAGTAATGTTTGAACCAGATAGCCCGCGAGGAAAGTTTGCAACAATCCTGAATTTCCCGCCTGTCCGAAGCGCAGACCCGTCGCCAGCCAGAAGGACTTACTTTTCAGCATGGCGCTAAAGGTTCCTTCCTGGGTCGCTATCTCTTTCTGCAGGACGCTGTCTTCGCTCACTTTCTCAAAAACTGGGCTCTCTTTCAGATTGAGACGCAGCCAGATGGCAAAGATCATCACCACTACGCTTGCCAGGAACGGCACACGCCATCCCCACGCGACGAGCTGTTCACGGTCCAGCACGAAGAACATCACCGCCCAGATAGCCGTGGCGCTTAGCGTACCGCAGTTGGTGCCCATAGCCACCAGCGAAGAGATAATTCCACGCTTACCTTTCGGCGCATATTCCGCCAGCATGGTACCCGCACCTGATATTTCGGCCCCGGCACCCAACCCCTGAATAATACGTAAAGTCACAAGCAACACCGGCGCTAAAATACCGACCTGGGCATAGGTTGGCAGCACGCCAATAAGCGTGGTACAGATCCCCATCATGGTGATGGTAATAAACAGAACCTTCTTGCGCCCAATACTGTCGCCCATTTTACCAAAAATAAAGGCGCCGACGATCCGCGCAATATAGCCCGCGCCGTAGGTTCCCATTGCCAGAATCAGCGCCATGGCGGCGGATTGCTCCGGGAAAAAAATCTCATGGAAAACCAGCGCTGCGCCAAGGGAATAGAGTTGGAAATCCATAAACTCCAGTGCCGTGCCTAACCAACCAGATACGGCTGCACGAATGAGATCGGAAGTGGTTCTCTCATTTTTTACGGTAGTCATAATGATTATCTCTAATTGTAGAATACAGAGTCCGCACCTGTTGTTATTGGCTGAAGGTTAATAAAACCTTACAGCAACGTTTCCTGTCATTTTCAAAAAGCTCCAGTGCATCGATAACATGTTGATAAGCAAATTGATGAGTAATCAGCTCCTCCGGGTTAATTAAGCCTTGTTCCAGCCACTTTATGACCACCGGGAATTTATTGGCGTTAAGACGCGACGAGAAAATAGAGAGCTCCTTGCCGGTAATACCCTGCTGTGCAACCTGCGAAGGCTCCGTCGAGAATCCCATTAAAACAATTCTCGCCGCCGGAGAAGCCAGGGTGACCGCCTCTTGTAGAATCGAGGGATGACAGGCCGCATCGATAATCAGCGTCGGTAGTACCCCCTCCGCCTTCAGCGTATCCGCCAGAGGCACGACGCTGTTATTAATCACCCAATCCGCGCCGTTACGCTGGGCCATCTCAAGGCGTTCATCAATGCGATCGACCACGATGACCTGCTTAACGCGATACACCCGCTTCAGCACCTGAATGGTCGTCAGGCCCATTGGCCCGGCGCCGTAGACCAGCGCGATATCCTGGTCGGTTGGCGAAACGTGCCCGGTAACGTTGGCCGCGATAGTGAAGGGCTCAATCATCACCGCATGTCTGTCCGTCACGTTGTTCGGAACCTGCCAGGCATTTTTCGCCGGCACCACCGCGTACTCGCTAAAACCGCCATCCCGATGCACGCCGAGCACCACCAAAGAGGTGCAGACGTTTGGTTTGCCCACCGAGCAAGGATAGCAATGGCCGCAGCTGATGACCGGATCAACGCTGACCCGCTGGCCGATGGCTTTGTCGGTAACCCCTTCTCCGATGGCGTCGATAACGCCAAAAAATTCATGGCCAATAACGCGCGGGTATTTGGCAAACGGATTGTGGCCGCGATAAATATGGCTATCGGAACCGCATATCCCCGCCAGCTTAATTTTTACCCGCACCTCGCCCGCGGCAGGCTGCGGGATCGGACGCTCTTCAATCACCAGTTCGTTGGGCTGGCGAATCACGATACTTTTCATTTTGACTTCCTTCTTTACCAGTTCCACAACGTGCCGTCTTCCAGACGCGCTACAGGCAAATAGGCCGGTTCATAGGGGTATTTCGCGGCCAGTTTTTCATCGAACTCAATTCCCAGCCCCGGTTTTTCACCCGGATGCATATAGCCGTTATCAAACGTCCAGCTGTGCGGGAAGACTTCCAGCATCTGTTCGGAATAGCCCATATATTCCTGGACGCCAAAATTCGGCACCCACAGGTCGAAGTGCAGCGCGGCCGCCATGCAGACCGGAGAAAGATCGGACGGCCCGTGTGAACCGGTGCGTACCTGATAAAGCGAGGCAAAATCGGCGATCCGACGCATCCCCGTAATCCCGCCTGCGTGGGTAATGGTGGTGCGGATATAGTCAATCAGCTGCTCTTCGATCAGCTGTTTACAATCCCAGATGCTGTTGAAGACTTCTCCGACGGCAATCGGCGTGACGGTATGCTGACGAATTAAACGGAAACACGCCTGATTCTCCGCCGGGGTCGGATCCTCCATCCAGAACAGGCGGTAATCTTCAATACTCTTACCAAAACGCGCCGCTTCAATCGGCGTCAGGCGATGATGCATGTCGTGCAGCAGATGCTCGTTAAAGCCAAATTTTTCGCGTACCGCGGCAAACAGCTGTGGCGTAAAATCGAGATACTTCTCGGTAGACCACAGCTGCTCTTCCGGCCATTGGCCTTTGGTTGCCGGCTCGTAGGCCTGCCCTTTACCTTTCGCCATTCCGTAGGTGGTTTTCATCCCCGGCACGCCGCACTGCACGCGAATCGCTTTAAACCCCATCTCTTTGTGGCGCGCGTAGTCATCCAGCACTTCATCGATGGAGTGACCCGTGGTGTGGCAGTAGACCATCACGCCTTCGCGCGAAGCCCCGCCCAGCAGCTGGTAGAGCGGCATGCCTGCGGCTTTCGCCTTGATATCCCAGAGCGCCATATCGATAGCGGAAATCGCCGACATCGTGACCGGACCACGACGCCAGTAGGCGCCCTTGTAGAAAAACTGCCAGATATCTTCGATGCGATGCGCGTCGCGGCCAATCAGCTGCGGACAGAGATGATCCCGCAGATAGGACGCAACGGACAGCTCGCGACCGTTTAGCGTCGCGTCACCTAACCCGACGATCCCGTCATCAGTGGTGACTTTAAGGGTGACGAAGTTGCGCCCCGGACAGGTGACGAAAACTTCAGCGGCAACGATCTTCATTTCTCATTCCTTACTTCTGTGCGGTTAGTGGGTAAAAGTAAACCATCAGACCTACTACCATACAAGTATAACGATCAAAAAAGACGCGGCAGATCACAGTATCTCATCGGGGATAAAAGCGGCGTGAACAGAGAAAGCGAGCGAGAAGGCAGGAAGAGATGGGCCGGGACAGCATCACCTGGCCCGGCTCACTCAGTAAAAGAGGCTATGCGCGTCCCCAGCCGGCCACAATAATCAGCATGCCGCACAGCGCAACCAGCGCGCCAGCCCAATCATAGTGGCTGAGTCTGACGCCATCGATAAAGCGCAGCCACAGCAGCGCAGTACACACGTACACCCCACCGTAAGCGGCATAAACCCGTCCGCTTGCCTCGGGGTGCAGCGTCAGAAGCCAGACAAAAAGCGCCAGCGCCAGGGCCGTCGGCATCAGCAGCCAGGGCGTCGCCCCGCGTTTTAACCAGAGCCAGGGTAAATAGCAGCCAATGATTTCGCACAGGGCGGTAGCAAAGAAAAGCAGCGTGGTTTTTAACATGCAAAGCGTCGTAAGTTGAACAAGCGTTAACGCATTCTACGCAATAATGGCCGTCGTTTACTCTGTTTTGTCGGGTATGCCGTCGAAAGGAGATGTAGTAAACTCAATCCAAGGGAATCGCTTAAAGGAAATCGTGATGAACACAACACTGAACAAACGCTGGTGCCTGACTGCCCTGCTGGCGCTGAGCGCGGTGGTCTTTACCGCATCGTCATTCGCCAAAACGGACAAGCTGGTCATCGAATCCGGCGACAGCGCTCAGAGCCGCCAGCAGGCCGCCATGGAAAAAGAGCAGTGGAATGACACCCGCACTTTACGCCAGAAGGTCAACAAGCGCGCCGAAAAAGAGTGGGATAAAGCCGACGTGGCTTTTGACGCCCAGGACAACTGCCAGAAGAGCGCGAACGTCAACGCGTACTGGGAGCCCAACACCCTGCGCTGCCTTGACCGCCGCACCGGTCGCACCATTACCCCGTAATGAATGGCGCCCGCACGGGCGCCACAATCACCAAAACTTCGCTATAACACACAGGTACTCCCATGACTGACGCTTATCACGTCAAACTCCGCCCGCTTGAGCGCGAAGATCTTCGCTTTGTCCACCAGCTCGACAACAACGCCAGCGTTATGCGCTACTGGTTTGAAGAGCCCTATGAAGCCTTTGTTGAGCTTTCCGACCTGTACGACAAACACATTCACGATCAGAGCGAACGCCGCTTTGTCATTGAATGCGACGGCGAAAAGGCCGGACTGGTTGAGCTGGTTGAAATCAACCACGTGCACCGCCGCGCCGAGTTTCAGATCATTATCTCTCCCGATTATCAGGGAAAAGGTCTGGCCACCCGCGCCGCTAAGCTCGCGATGGACTACGGCTTTATGGTGCTCAACCTGTATAAGCTCTACCTCATCGTCGATAAAGAAAATGAAAAAGCGATCCACATCTACCGCAAGCTCGGATTTATGGTGGAAGGCGAGCTGATTCATGAATTCTTTATTAACGGCGAATACCGCAATACCATCCGCATGTGCCTGTTCCAGCACCAGTATCTGGCCGAGCATAAACCGCAGGGCCAGACGCTGCTGAAACCGACGGCTCAGTAATAGTCAATAGTGCTTTTGATGGTGTAGTGGCGGGTTAACGCAGGCTGCACGCTGTCGTCGACAACCTTAAGCTCGCAGCTTACCGGGTTGTCGTGACTGTCGTAATCGCAGGTCTGGCTTACGTTGCCCAGCGCGCGGTCATTGAAGGTGCTCACTGCGGTGTAGTCCATTTTTTTGCGCGGATCGGATGACGGCGTTGAGGCCACCGTAAATTGTTCACCTTTGGCTATGGTGGTTTTGCCCAGCGGATAGCCTTCTCTATCGTAGCGGTACGTCGCTGTACTCTCCTTGCCGCGAGCGGTGACGACAAACCCGTTATCATCGGTTTCCCAGGAGACCCCCGCCGAGGGCATTTCCGCCAGCTGACATTTGCCTTGTAAACGCAGGCGCTTTTCGTGGCTTTGCGCATCCAGGTAGTAGTTAGCGTCCAGCACCAACGCCGCGCCGGTTTTATTCTCCCGATCCTCAAATGCCAGCAGGTCAAAACACCCTTCGCTGGATAAACGCCCTTTAACCCACTTCACCACCTGATCGTGTTCGTCATACAGCGTCTGGCTAAACGCTTTCACCGGCCCGCGCAGCGGATCGAACTCAAATTCGTTAGAAAAGCTGGCCATTTCCGGGGTGAAGGCCTGCGGCGCGCCCTTTTCATCGCAGGCGCTAAGCGCCCCGACAGCCAGTAACAGCAACAACCGTTTTTTCACGCGCGATTCCTTTTGTGCATAGTTCAATCATATTAGCAAATACAATTGTTTACACCACTTCTGCTATGCTTAAGTCTGGATAACGTTAATAAGGAGTTTATGATGAAACTATCACCCTGGCTATGTGCGGCTCTGCTTCTGGGTTCGACCGCTGCTTTCGCGGCGCCGGATTCCTGCGAGCGGGTAAAAAGCGATATTCAGCAAAAAATCATCAACAACGGCGTCCCGGAATCGGGCTTCAGCCTGACGATAGTCCCGAACGACCAGCCCGATCGGCCCGGCGCACAGGTTGTCGGCCACTGCGCCAACGACACCTTTAAAATCATCTATACCCGCGACAGCGGTGCGCAGTAACCTCGCCGAATGTCTGGAGAAGTCTTATCCCTCGGTTGACCAGGGATAAGATCTCTCTACTCCATTTTAAGTATCATTCCTCACTCTCCACGCCGACCTTACGAAGGCGTTGGCATTACGCCATTATAACAAAATCATGGAGTGAGCAATGTCTAACCAGGAACATACCGACGGCCTTACCCGTCGAACGCTAATCAAATCAACCGCCCTTGGCTCGCTGGCTCTCGCCGCCGGCGGTTTATCGCTGCCTTTCAGCCTGAGTCACGCCGCTGCCGCGGTGCAAGACGCCGCTCGCGGCGAGGAGCGTATCGTCTGGGGCGCCTGTTCGGTCAACTGCGGCAGCCGCTGCGCCCTGCGTTCACACGTGCGTGACGATGAAGTCGTCTGGGTCGAAACCGACAATACCGGCGCGGATATTTATGGCGATCATCAGGTGCGCGCCTGCCTGCGCGGCCGATCCATCCGCCGCCGCATTAATCATCCCGACCGCCTTAACTATCCCATGAAGCGCGTCGGCAAACGCGGCGAAGGCAAGTTTGTCCGCATTAGCTGGGAGGAGGCGCTGGATACGATCGCCGACAATCTCAAACGCATCGTCAAAGAGTATGGCAACGAAGCGGTTTATATTAACTACTCCTCCGGGATTGTCGGCGGCAATATCACCCGCTCCTCCCCTTACGCCTCGCTGGTCGCGCGTCTGATGAACTGCTACGGCGGTTTTTTAAGCCACTACGGTACCTACAGTACCGCGCAGATTTCCTGCGCGATGCCCTATACCTACGGCAGCAACGACGGCAACAGCACCTCCGATATCGAAAACAGCAAGCTGGTGGTGATGTTCGGCAATAACCCGGCGGAAACCCGCATGAGCGGCGGCGGGATCACTTACTATTTAGAACAGGCGCGAGAGCGCTCTAACGCGCGAATGATCGTTATAGACCCGCGCTACACGGACACCGCCGCCGGGCGGGAGGATGAGTGGATCCCGATTCGCCCCGGCACCGACGCCGCGCTGGTGGCGGGCATCGCCTGGGTGCTGATTAATGAAAATCTGGTCGATCAGGCGTTCCTCGATACGTACTGCGTCGGCTACGATGAAAAAACGCTGCCGGCAGATGCCCCGAAGAACGGGCATTACAAAGCGTATATTCTCGGACAGGGCGATGACGGCGTGGCGAAAACGCCGCAATGGGCCTCGCGGATCACCGGCATTCCCGTCGACCGCATCATCAAGCTGGCCAGGGAAATCGGCAGCACCAGGCCGGCTTACATTTGCCAGGGATGGGGTCCGCAGCGCCAGGCTAACGGCGAACTGACCTCCCGGGCGATCGCCATGCTGCCTATTTTGACCGGCAACGTCGGCATCAACGGCGGCAACAGCGGCGCTCGCGAGTCAACTTACACTATCACCATCGAACGCATGCCGCTGCCGGAAAACCCGGTGAAAACCCAGATCTCCTGCTTTAGCTGGACCGACGCCATCGATCGCGGCGCGGAAATGACCGCCACCCGCGACGGCGTGCGTGGCAAAGAGAAGCTGGACGTACCGATTAAATTCATCTGGAACTACGCCGGCAATACCATCATTAACCAGCACTCCGATATCAATAAGACCCACGAGATCCTGCAGGACGAAAGCAAGTGCGAGACGATCGTGGTTATCGAAAACTTTATGACCTCCTCGGCCAAATACGCCGATATCCTGCTGCCGGATCTGATGACCGTCGAGCAGGAAGACATTATTCCCAACGACTACGCCGGCAATATGGGCTATCTCATCTTTATTCAGCCGGTCACCTCCGCTAAATTCGAGCGCAAACCTATCTACTGGATCCTCAGCGAAGTGGCAAAACGGCTTGGCGAGGATGTCCACCAGAAGTTTACCGAAGGCCGTACCCAGGAGCAGTGGCTGCAGCATTTGTACGCGAAAATGCTGGCGAAAGACCCGGCGCTCCCGAGCTACGATGAACTGAAAAAGATGGGGATTTACAAGCGTAAAGACCCCAACGGACACTTTGTGGCCTACCGCGACTTCCGCAAAGACCCGGTCGCCAACCCGCTAAAAACCCCGTCGGGTAAAATCGAGATCTACTCCAGCCGTCTGGCGGATATCGCCGCCAAATGGCAGCTGGAAAAAGACGAAACCATCAGTCCATTACCGGTATATGCTTCTACTTTCGAAGGCTGGGACGATCCTCTGCGCGAGAAATTCCCGCTGCAAATGTTCGGCTTCCACTATAAAGCGCGTACCCACTCCAGCTACGGCAATGTGGATGTCCTGCAGGCGGCCTGTCGTCAGGAGGTGTGGCTAAATCCGCTGGACGCCGAAAAGCGCGGGATTAAGAACGGCGATATGGTGCGCGTATTCAACGCCCGCGGCGAGCTGCGCATTCCGGCTAAGGTGACCCCGCGCATCATGCCCGGCGTGTCGGCAATGGGCCAGGGCGCCTGGCATGACGCCAACATGAATGGCGATCGTATCGATCGCGGATCCTGTATTAATACGCTGACGACGCACCGCCCTTCGCCGCTGGCTAAAGGCAATCCGCAGCACACCAATCTGGTCGAAATCGAGAAGGTTTAAGGAGTAAACCATGAGCGCTCAGTAAGGATTTTTTATCGATTCCGCCCGCTGCACCGGCTGTAAAACCTGCGAGCTGGCCTGCAAGGATTATAAAAACCTCACGCCTGACGTGAGCTTTCGCCGCATCTACGAATACGCGGGCGGCGACTGGCAGGAGGACAACGGCGTGTGGCAGCAAAACGTCTTCGCCTATTACCTGTCCATCGCCTGCAACCACTGCGAAGACCCGGCCTGCACAAAAGTGTGCCCCAGCGGCGCCATGCACAAGCGCGATGACGGCTTTGTGGTGGTGAATGAAGCGGTGTGCATCGGCTGTCGTTACTGCCACATGGCCTGCCCGTACGGCGCGCCGCAGTACAACGCGGCAAAGGGCCATATGACCAAATGCGACGGCTGCTATGACCGGGTCGCCGAGGGTAAAAAGCCGATTTGCGTCGAGTCCTGCCCGCTGCGGGCGCTCGACTTTGGCCCCATCGAAGAACTGCGTGAAAAGCACGGTCAGCTTGCCGCCGTCGCCCCGCTGCCTTCTGCGCACTTCACCAGGCCGAGTATCGCGATCAAACCGAACGCCAACGCGCGTCCGTGCGGCGATACCACCGGCTATCTGGCCAATCCGAAGGAGGTGTAAAATGGGAAATGGATGGCATGAATGGCCGCTGGTGCTGTTTACGGTGCTGGGGCAAAGCGTCGCAGGGGCGATTATCGTCAGCGGGCTCGGCTGGCTTTCGCTGAATAATAACTCCGAAGCCCGGCAGCGCCTGGTGCGCTGCATGTTTTTTATCTGGCTGGTCATGGGGATTGGCTTTCTGGCGTCGATTATCCACCTCGGCTCGCCGCTGCGGGCATTTAACTCTCTTACCCGGGTCGGCGCATCGGCGTTAAGTAATGAAATCGCCAGCGGCGCGCTGTTTTTCGCCGTCGGAGGAGTCTGGTGGCTGCTGACGTTTCTCGGCAAAATGCCGGCAATCCTGGCCAAGGCCTGGCTTCTGCTCACCATGCTGCTCGGCTGCCTGTTCGTCCTCGAGATGACCCTGGTCTATCAAATTAATACCGTGCCGACCTGGTATAATGCCTACACCACCGCCGCCTTCTTCCTGACGATGGTGCTGTGCGGGCCGCTTTTCGCCGCCCTGTTGCTGCGGGTAGCCAACGTGCCTTTTAACGGCACGGTCTTCGCGTCGATGAGCGTCCTCGCGCTGCTGGCAAGCCTGGCCGTGGTCATTTTGCAGAACAGCGAACTGGCGGAGATCCGCAGTTCCGTGCAGCAGGCCAGCGCCCTGCTGCCAAACTACGGCTGGCTACAAATCCTGCGTTTAGCATTTTTGACGCTGGGCCTTGGCTGCTGGATCTGCCCGCTGGCAAGAAAGAAAAACCCGCGCATCGCCAGCCTGCTGCTCGGACTGATACTGGTATTACTCGGCGAGTTTATCGGTCGAGGCCTGTTTTATGGCCTACATATGACCGTCGGTACGGCGATTGCCGGTTAATGAATGGGTGCCGCGGTACCCTCTGCAGTAAGGAATAGATATGATGCAATCGCAAGACCGCGATGCCGTCGCACTCAGCGCCCGTACGCTGGGGGCGTTGTTCTCTTATGCTCCGGGCAGCGAGCAGGCTACTCCGCTGGTTGCCGCCCTGCGCGACGGCAGCTGGCAAAGTCAGTGGCCCTGGCCGGTCGCGAACGGCCTGGCGGCGCAGTTCGCTCTCGAAGACGATGAACCGCTGGCGGACGCCTGGCAGCGGCTGTTCATCGGCCCGTGGGCGCTGCCTGCGCCGCCGTGGGGCTCCGTCTGGCTGGATAAAGAAAGCGTGCTGTTTGGCGACTCTACGCTGGCGCTGCGCGAGTGGATGCGGGCTAACGGCATCGGTTTGTCTGAGCAACGCGCTGAACCGGAAGACCACTTCGGTACGCTGCTGCTGCTGGCGGCCTGGCTTTGTGAATCCGGTCAGGATGAGGCATTTAACCAGCTTCTGGCCTGGCATCTTCTCCCGTGGTCGGGCCGTTTTCTGAGCGTGTTTATTGCCGGGGCGGGAAACCCTTTTTATCAGGCTCTTGGTCAGCTGGCGCAAGAAACGCTGACGCGATGGCAGGCGCGGCTGCCCTGCGCGGTCGCGGATAAGCCGCTCTACCGCTAATGCCCTGACGTTATGCCCGCCCGCCGGGCATAACGCATTTCGTGACAACGTCACCTTTAGCCTCTTTCGCACTTATCGCTTTTGCGTCTATGCTTATTCCCGGTAAAAATAAGCCCCATTCCCCGTTAACCGAATTCGCTGATGCATCGTCTTCACGCTTATCCTGATGTTCAGGTTATGTTTCGCCGCATGATTATCGCCATGCTGGTCGGCGTCCTCGCCGCGCTCGCGGTTGCCCTGTTTCGCCATGCGATGACCGGTCTGGAAAGCCTGTTTCTGAGCAATGACAGTGGAAGCCTGGTGAACGCCGCCGAGTCGTTGCCACCATGGCGTCGGTTGCTGACGCCCGCGCTTGGCGGCCTTGCGGCTGGCGCCCTGCTCTGGCTCTGGCAGCGCCGCACCCTTGCGCGGCCCCGTGCGCCAACCGACTATATGGAAGCGCTCGAGACCGGCGACGGCGTGTTTGATACGCCAGCCAGCCTGGTAAAATCGCTGGCCTCTCTGCTGGTGGTGACGACCGGCAGCGCCATTGGTCGCGAGGGGGCGATGATCCTGCTGGCGGCGCTGGCCGCGTCGCTGTTCGCCCGCCGCTTTACGCCAAAAGAAGAGTGGAAGCTATGGGTAGCCTGCGGCGCCGCCGCCGGGATGGCCAGCGCTTACCACGCTCCGCTGGCCGGGAGCCTGTTTATCGCCGAGATCTTATTCGGTACCCTGATGCTGGCGTCGCTTGGCCCGGTGGTGATTGCCGCGGTGGTGGCCCTGCTGCTGACCAATCTGCTGAACGGCGATTCGGCTCCGCTGTATCACGTTGAATTCCACGAAACCCTGAGCGCGACGCACTATGCGCTGATGCTGGCGACGGCGCTGCTGGCCGGGCTTTGCGGGCCGCTGTTTATCTGGCTGATGAGCTATAGCCACCGGTGCTTTGTCCGGCTGCGCCTGTCGCCTCCGTGGCAGCTGGCGCTAGGCGGACTTATCGTCGGTCTGCTGTCGCTGCTCGCGCCGGCCGTCTGGGGAAATGGCTATAGCGTTGTGCAAAGCTATCTTCTTTCGCCACCGCTCTTCAGCGCCATGATTGTGGTGTTTGTCTGCAAGCTGCTCGCCGTGCTGGCCAGCAGCGGTTCCGGCGCGCCGGGCGGCGTTTTTACCCCAACGCTGTTTGTTGGGCTGGGGATTGGCATGCTGTTCGCCAGCCTGACCGGACTATGGCTACCTGATTACCAGGCTATCGCGATAGTGGTTGGCTTAACCGGCATGGCGGCGTTTCTGGCAGCCACCACCCACGCGCCGATTATGTCCACGCTGATGATTTGTGAAATGACCGGACAATACGTTTTACTGCCCGGTTTACTGATTGCCAGCGTACTGGCGTCGGTGCTGTCGCGGACGTTACGCCGGGATTCTATCTACCGCCATCACCTCGCCGAGTATCGATAAGTCGATATACTGGCTCAGTTCACGCTGCTCCGCGCGCGGTAAGTAAGGCAGTTCACCGATCAGCGGCGCCGGCAGCTTTTTGCTCAGCACCTCGATGATTTCAGCATAATGCGCCAGGCCTGGGTTAATCCGGTTGGCCACCCAGCCGATCAGCGGCAGGCCGTCGTTGGCAATCGCCTGCGCGGTCAGCAGAGCATGATTGATACAGCCTTCCTGAATGCCGACGACCATTAACACCGGCAGCTGTTCCTGCACCACCCATTCCGAAAGCGGACGCAGATCGTTCATCAGGCTGCGCCAGCCGCCGGTACCTTCAACCACCACATGTTCAACCTGGCCGCTGAGGCGCTGGAGACCATCCGACAGCAGTCCGTAGTTGATCGGGCAACTGTGCGCCACGCTGCTTTCATCTTCGCTTAACGCGATGGGATTGACAGCTTCATACGGTAACACCAGCGATGACACGCTCTGTAAGACCAGCGCATCTTTGTTCCGCAGTCCGTCCGGCGTCTCTTTACTGCCCTTCGCCACAGGCTTGTACCCGGCGACGCTTTTGCCGCTGGCAGCCAGTGCCTGCAACAGCGCACGGGAAACCACCGTCTTGCCGACAGCGGTGTCAGTACCTGTTATGAAGAAACGCTTAAACATCACTAACCCCACAGTTATGTTGATGAAATATACGGGAGAGAAATAATCAACTGTGGAAAAAGTCTACGCGATGCTGCCGGAAGCCAGCTTGAGATAGCGCAATTTTTGGTGTGAATATGAAAAAATGTTAACCCTGTAACAGTCGTATCAGCAGCGATCCGTTATAGAGGGCATCCTTTACCAGGGCCGCGCCAGCCATCGTTCCCCGGTTAGAAAACTGGGTGCTTTCCACGGCAATATGTCGGCTATAGGCTGGTAACGATTGTTGTCGAATACAATCAGATATTGCCGGAAACAGGATATCCGCGGCAAGATTGAAGGGAGAGCCGATAAGGATTTTCTGCGGGTTAAAGAGGTTAACCATAATCGCCAGAATCCGTCCAACGTGGTTCCCGACGCCGCTGATAATGTCCCGCGCCAGTAAATCCCCCTGCAGCGCGGCCTGACATAGCCATTCAACGCTCAGCGGCTGCTGATGCAGCATTGAGCTCATCGACTTCGCCATGCGGATCTGCGCCAGTTCCAGCACACTCTCCACGCTGGCAATGGTTTCCAGACAGCCATGGTTACCGCAATAGCAGCGTTTACCATACGGGTCGACCTGGGTGTGGCCGATTTCGACCAGACTGCTGCTGCCCGCGTGCAGCAGACGACCGTCGGTGATCACGCCCGCGCCAACGTTATGGTCGATCACCACCTGAATCACATCTCGCGCTCCCCGGGAGGCGCCAAACAGCGATTCGGCCATGGTCCAGGCGCTGATATCGTGCTGAATATAAACCGATACGCCGGTATGATTGGCTAAGATTTCGCCCAGCGGCATGTCTTTAACGTCTTCATAAAACGGCATCCGGTGGATGATTCCGTGCTCGGTATCGATGATCCCCGGCATGGTGACGGCGATGGCGGTTAAACGCTCCAGCTTCTTTTGGTGACGAATAAAGAACTGGTCAACCTGATCGAGCAGCCGGCTCGCGAAGGGCTGAACGTGCTGTAACGCCAGTTCCAGCTGCTCTTCCACCACCAGCGCGCTGCTTAAATCCCGTAGCGCGAGGTGGATCTCGCCGCGGCTGATGCGGATAGAGAGGTAGTGCCAGGCTTCGGTTTCCACCATCAAGCCAACGGCAGGCCTTCCCCGGCTCCCTGGCTCCTGGATCTCCGTCTCCTGGACCAGATGCGCTTCCAGCATTTCGCGGACGATTTTGGTGATGCTGGCAGGGGCCAGCTGCGCGAAGCGCGAGAGGTCGATGCGCGACACCGGGCCAAGCTGATCAATCAGGCGATAAACCGCGCCCGCGTTGGTCTGCTTAATTTGATCGATATGGCCTGGCTGACTGTCCGCTACCACCGTTGACTCCCTTTATTTTCGCGCTTCGAAATAAACTGATGGCTATGGTGAAGCACTTCAACGGTACTCGTCAAATTTTTGCTTAGCCTTGTGATTTACCGCACATTTTTAGCCGTTATTTGTCCTAAATGTCTCATGTGGCGCTGGCAAGCAGCGATTCACGAAAACGCCGGGCCGCTTGCCCCTGTTCGTGATGCTTCGACCACACCAGCCACATTTCCGACACCGCGTCCTGCTCTTCGATCGGCAGCCAGCACATTTCCAACAGCTGGACCCGCCTGAAGGACGCCGGTAAAATCGACACGCCAAGACCGGCGGCCACCAGGCCGATAATCGTCATTGCCTCCCCCACCTCCTGGGTGATGGCTGGCGTCAGGTCGTAGCGGCGCATCAAGCCCAGAATGTCGTCATACAGCCCGGTACCCACATGGGGATCGAAAAACACGAACGGCTCCCGCGCCAGTTCCCGCAGGCTTACGCGCGGCTGGCTGGCCAGCGGATGATCGCGGGGTACCATCGCCAGCAGCGGTTCGCGCAGCACTCTTTCCCAGGCCAGGGTATCCGGCAGCTGGGTATTACGCATCAGTCCCAGATCCAGCGCGCCTTCGTTCAGCGGCACAATCTGCTCGCGCGTGTTGGTTTCCCGCGTCTGAATATGCACATCGGGATAGCGGCGGCGAAAGGTCGACAGCGTGTCGGAAACCGCCTTGATAAAGGGGGCCGATGAGGTAAAGCCAATGCGCAGCTCGCCGGTTTCGCCGTGGTGAAGCCGAGCCGCGCGCGCGGCAGCATCATCGACCTGCGAGAGGATCTGCCGGCTATCGGCGAGAAACTGCCTTCCGGCTTCGGTCAGGCTGACGCTGCGATTAGTACGAGCAAACAGACGCGCGCCAATTTGCTGTTCAAGGATTTGAATCTGCTGGCTAAGCGGCGGCTGAGAGATATTTAACCGCGCCGCCGCATGGCCAAAATGGAGCTCTTCCGCCACGGCAATAAAATAGCGCAGATGGCGCAGTTCAATATTCATATTTAAAACGTCTTATTTGAGATTATTAATATATTAGACAGAATATTTACATTTTCATACCCTGAATAAGTGGCCATTGCGGTCACTTAACTCTCTGTATATCAGCAAGGATTTTTCCGTGAGTCGTACAACTACCGTTGACACCGCCCCGGCAAACGACGTCAGCGACATCATCGCTCCTCAGCCAAACCAGTTTATCAAACGCGGTACTCCGCAATTTATTCGCGTCACTCTCGCCCTCTTTTCTGCCGGACTGGCGACGTTCGCGCTGCTTTATTGCGTCCAGCCGATCCTCCCGGTGCTTTCCAGTGAATTCGGCGTCTCGCCGGCCAGCAGCAGTATCTCGCTGTCGATTTCCACGGCGATGCTGGCGGTCGGCCTGCTGTTTACCGGTCCGCTGTCCGACGCCATTGGCCGCAAACAGGTGATGGTTACCGCGCTGGTGCTGGCCTCCTGCTGCTCACTGCTGTCGACGATGATGTCCAGCTGGCATGGGATCCTGATGATGCGCGCCCTGATCGGCCTGTCGCTGAGCGGCGTGGCGGCGGTCGGCATGACCTATCTGAGCGAAGAGATTCACCCCAGCGTGGTGGCGTTCTCAATGGGTCTTTATATCAGCGGAAACTCCATTGGCGGCATGAGCGGCCGTCTGCTGACGGGGGTATTTACCGATTTCTTCGGCTGGCGGATAGCGCTGGCGGTCATTAGCGGCTTCGCGCTGGCGGCCGCGCTGATGTTCTGGCGCATCCTGCCGGAATCGCGCCACTTCCGTCCAACCTCGCTGCGGCCAAAATCGCTGCTGATCAACTTCCGCCTGCACTGGCGCGATCGCGGGCTGCCGCTGCTGTTTCTTGAGGGTTTCTTGTTAATGGGGTCATTCGTGACGCTGTTTAACTATATCGGCTACCGCCTGATGCTTTCGCCGTGGTCCCTCAGCCAGGCGGTCGTTGGCCTGCTATCGGTGGCCTATTTGACCGGTACCTGGAGTTCGCCGAAAGCCGGGGCCATGACCGTTCGCTACGGTCGCGGCCCGGTGCTGCTGTTCTCGACTGCGGTGATGCTCGGTGGCCTGCTGCTGACCCTGTTCTCGTCGCTGTGGCTGATTTTTATCGGCATGCTGCTGTTTTCCGCGGGTTTCTTCGCGGCCCACTCGGTGGCCAGCAGCTGGATTGGCCCGCGCGCGCGTCGTGCCCGCGGCCAGGCGTCATCGCTCTATTTATTCAGCTACTATCTGGGTTCCAGTATGGCGGGGACGTTAGGCGGCGTATTCTGGCATAACTACGGCTGGAACGGCGTAGGTGGGTTTATCGCGCTGATGCTGCTGGCGGCGCTGCTCACCGGCGCGTGTTTACACAAGCGACTGAAATAACGCAGATTAACGTGGCCTGAAACGGGCCACGCTCTTCACCACATCCCCAGTACCGACGACATTCCCAACAGTTCTCTAACGGCATCGACGGAAAGCAGTGCTATAAACAGCCAGGTAAACGGATTCATAATCCACCTCGCATCGGCGGCCCGTGCCTGCATTAAGTTTAGCCGTAGTTCAGAGAAAGCGTCTGCTACTTTACGCACATCTGGATTATTTCGAGCCAAACATAAAATACGCAATCGATTAATCACTACATTATGCTGATGCTTGCGTCGAGCGGGCGAGCCGACGCTGTGGGCAATTTCCCATTAACGTCGGGGTGATTTATGTCGAAAGCGCCCGCATCCCTCGACCCCACCGGCGGATCGCGATAGTGTAGGCCCACGAAAAAGCTTTTGTTCACTTGCCACCGTCAGAGTGTAAACATGACCGAAAATAAAAATTATCATCAGCTTACCCGCACCTTCCAGCGACTCTCCCGCTTCTCGCATCTTTCCGCCATCGCCGGCTGGGATATGTTCGCCATGATGCCCCCCGGCGGCAGCGCGGCCCGCGGCGAAGCGCTGGCCGAGCTTGGCGTTTTGCAGCATCAGATCCTGACCGATAAAAAAGTGGGTGAATGGCTGCAGAATGCGCTTCAGGAAGAGCTAAATGATGTGGAACAGGCCAACCTGCGCGAAATGACCCGTCAGTACGAACAGGCGGCGCTGCTGCCGGAAAGCCTGGTGGAAGCGAAATCGCTGGCGGGTAGCCGCTGCGAGCACGCCTGGCGCAGCCAGCGTCCGGCGAACGACTGGCAGGGTTTTGCCGAGAACCTGCGTAACGTCGTCAAACTGAGTCGCGAAGAGGCGCAGATTCGGGCTGCGGCAAAAGGCGGTTCCCGCTACGACGCGCTGCTGGATATTTTTGAACCCGATATGACCAGCGCCCGTCTTGACGTACTGTTCGCGGACCTGAAATCCTGGCTTCCTTCGCTGCTGGAGAAGGTGGTTGAGAAGCAGGCGCAAACGCCGCTCATCGAACCTCAAGGGCCGTTTCCGATTGCCGACCAGCGCGAGCTGGGGCTGGAGGCGATGCGCGTGCTGGGATTTGATTTTGACGGCGGACGCCTGGATATCAGCGCCCACCCGTTCTGTGGCGGCGTGCCCCAGGACGTCCGTATCACCACGCGCTACAACGAAAACGACCTGCTCAGCGCGCTGTTTGGCGTCATTCACGAAACCGGCCACGCGCGCTATGAACAAAACCTGCCGCGCAACTGGCTCGATCAGCCCATTGCCCTCGCCCGCTCCACGGCGATCCATGAATCGCAAAGCCTGTTTTTCGAGATGCAGCTTGGCCGTAGCGACGCCTTCCTGCAGCGCCTGCTGCCAACGGTACACCAGTACTTTGGTGAACAGCCGGCCTTTAGCCGCGAAAACTTCATCGCCTGGAACCAGCGCGTCAAACCGGGCTTTATCCGCGTCGACGCTGACGAAGTGAGCTATCCGGCACACGTTATTCTGCGCTACGAAATTGAACGCGCGCTGATTGATGGCGATATTGAGGTCGAGGATATTCCGGCGCTGTGGGATGAAAAAATGCAGCACTGGCTGGGACTTTCCACCCTCGGCAACTATCGCGACGGCTGTATGCAGGATATCCACTGGACCGACGGCGGTTTTGGCTATTTCCCTTCCTACACGCTTGGCGCGATGTACGCCGCTCAGCTGATGGCTTCCGCCAGACGGGCGCTACCGCAGCTGGAAAGCGATATCGCCAACGGTAACTTCAGCGCCCTGTTTGACTGGCTGCGGCAAAATATCTGGCAGCACGGTAGCCGTTTTACCACCTCGCAGCTGATTCAGCATGCAACCGGAGAAGACCTTAACAGCGACTATTTCCGCCAGCACCTTACCTCGCGTTATCTGTAAATCACCGGCGTCGGGCCGCGCCCGACGCCGTGTCCCATCGTTGTAGCAGCGCGTTGTACATATGGTTACACGCCGATACCAAACACTCACGGAAACCTCGATAAGACAGGCATATAGTTCTTTCAACGGCCCCGCAGTGGGGTTGAAACAAGAAACCTTTTCGAGGATATCAGAATGAAAAAAGTATTAGCTCTGGTCGTTGCCGCTGCAATGGGTCTGTCTTCTGTTGCTTTCGCTGCCGATGCTGCCACCACCACGACTCCGGCGCCGGCTGCTGCAACTCACAGCACCACCGCTAAAGCGACCCACCATAAGAAACACCATACCGCCGCTGCGAAACCAGCTGCTGAGCAGAAAGCGCAGGCTGCGAAAAAGCACAAAAAAGCAGCCGCTAAACCCGCTGCCACCCAGAAAGCGCAGGCCGCTAAAAAGCACAAAAAAGCAGAAGCTAAACCGGCTGCCACCCAGAAAGCTCAGGCCGCTAAGAAACACAAAAAAGCCGCTGCTAAACCGGTAGCTCAGAAAGCACAGGCAGCGAAAAAACACCACAAAACCACCAAACATCATACCGCTAAACCAGCTGCACAACCGGCTGCTTAATCTCCCGGGTTAAGCGATGTGATATGATATCGGCGCTGGCTTCAGCGCCGTTTTTTTCTGGAGAGCACCATGCTGCGGCGCTATCGTTTTGAGCTCATCCTGATCCTGCTGATTATCTGCGCGCTGGTCGCCAGCCGTTTTTTTCTTTACTAAACCTATTGCTGCCACAGGTTGTCGCCGAGACCGTCGTCAAACGTTTGACGTAACGCGCCGTTAGCCAACGACGAACCGCCAGAATATCAAGCGAAAGCACGCTCCGGTCGATACGCACCCACACCGCCGTCAACAGCCCCAGACAGCAGCCGATACCGTCGGCGATATGAATACACTGCGGAAAAAAGAGAATATCGTTGGGGTCGCTTAATGCGGTCGCCAAACCTGCCATCACCCCGCTACGCTTTGTTGCCACCTGCTGCGCAACGGCACCTTCACGCAATATTGCCGGCAGCGTTAGCGCCCGGAAGAGAAAAAGTAAGGGACGGAGATTTTGCTGACGAGAACACCGGCGGCCTGCCCGGGGATTTATCTATCAATCAAACGCCGGAACGGGCGGCGCTGGCCGCAAAGCGCGCTCAGCCCGCCGCTTAAACCTGCCTGGTTCCGCCACGATGAGGCCGCGGATTAAAGAACGTGAACCGCCGTCACCAGCAGATAGCCCGTCGCGCCCCAAATCATTGCTGATACCAGCGAAACGTAAACCAATGCGCGAATACCTTGTTTAGACATAAATCCTCCCGTATATCGGGTGTTTGACATTGCAGATATCATCGCCGGGATAACATCTCTGTTTGCTCAACAAGGTGATAGCAATAACAACGTTTTCGGTGAGAAAATGTTTCGCTTTGAAAGTAATTGATAAACAGGTAAAGAAGTCCGATTTTCCTGTGAAGATATCTCTTTTTTTGCGTGATATTGGCCGTTTTCGCCATTAACTGCCTTGAGAAAAAGCTGAACCGAAAATCCTTTATTCGCCCCCCGCCGGTTGTACGTTCGGATACACGATTTATGTTGCTTCCGTTGCCCTTTTCTGCGGAAATAACGCCGCAGGAAAATGGCGTTAACATATTGAATTCACGCCATTCATCCGTAAGCGACTGGCGTTTTTTGCTGATTTCGCCTGCCGCCTGGCTTAATTAAAATTATTCTTAACTTTCATAAACTTAAATCTGCTGCTACTTTCAATATACATAATTATCTCCCCAGAGAGTGATATGCGTAGAGACGTCCTGTTATTACTGTGTTCAATTTCCCTGTTTCCAGCGCTGGTCCAGGCCGACGATGATGGTATGAGTGCAAAAGATATTAAGACGCTGTTTTTTGGTCATGACGACCGAAAACCGGTCAGCAACCCCACGGACGATCCCTGGGATGCGATTGGGCAACTGGAAACCGCCAGCGGTAATCTCTGTACCGCCACGCTTATCGCCCCCAATCTGGCGCTCACCGCCGGGCACTGCCTGCTCACGCCGCCCAAAGGCAAACCGGATAAACCCGTCGCGCTGCGTTTTATCTCGCGTAAAGGCGGCTGGGTGTACGAAATTCACGGTATTGAAGGCCGCGTAGACCCTTCGCTGGGGAAACGGCTTAAGGCGGACGGCGATGGCTGGATAGTTCCCAGCGCCGCGGCGCCGTGGGATTTTGGCCTTATCGTGCTGCGCTACGCCCCTTCCGGCATTACGCCGGTGCCGATTTTTAGCGGCAGCAAAGCCGATCTGACCGCCGCGCTAAAAACCGCAGAACGAAAAGTGACTCAGTCTGGCTATCCGGAAGATCATCTGGATAATCTCTATACCCACCAGGATTGCGTAGTCACCGGCTGGGCGCAGACATCGGTGCTCTCTCATCAGTGCGATACGCTGCCGGGGGATAGCGGCTCGCCGCTGCTGCTGAAAACCGACGACGGCTGGCAGGTGATTGCGGTGCAGAGTTCGGCGCCTGGACCAAAAGATCGCTGGCGGGCGGACAACCGCGCCATCTCCGTCACCGGCTTTCGCGATAAGCTTGAAGCGCTGGCTGCCCAGTAAGCGGTCAGCCTTGCTGCTGGCGCAGCTGCAATAACGACGCGACGGGCATCGGCTCGCTGAAGAAGAAACCCTGCAATCTGTCGCATCCCGCCCGCCGCAGCAGCGCCAGCTGTTGCTGATTCTCAACGCCCTCCGCCACCACCGTGATGCCTAACGCTCCGGCAATACGGACGGTCCCGCGCACCAGCTCCGCCGCCTGGGTATCCACATCCACCAGCCCGGCCAGGGATTTGTCGATTTTAAGACTGTCGAAGCTGAAGCTGCGTAAATAGCCGATGCTGGAATAGCCGGTGCCAAAATCATCGAGCGCCACCGCGATGCCAAGCGCCCTTAAGTTCTCAATGGCCGACTTCGCCCGCTCGGGATTCTCCAGCACGTAGCTCTCCGTGACTTCGAGCTGTAACCGACGGGCCGGGAAATGACAGCGGCCCAGCGCCTGCACCACCCGCGACTCAAACTCCGGATCGCGGAACTGCGCCGGGGAGATATTCACCGACAGCAGCAGATCGTCCAGTGGCTGCAGTTCGCTACAGGCGCGTTCAAGCACAAACTGGCCAAGCGCGTAGATCAAACCGCTACTTTCGGCGATACCGATAAACGCATCCGGCGGCAGCGCCCCCTGAGGACGCCGAGGCCAGCGCAGCAGCGCTTCCACGCCTTCCATAACCAGCGTATCGGCGTTGACGATCGGCTGATACCAGACATCAAACTCTTCGTTCTCCAGTCCCTGACGAATGCCATTTTCGATATTCAGCTGATACTGCCGCGCGTCGCTGAGCGCTTCGTCATACCAGGTCGTGCGCCCTTTGCCGGTTTTTTTCGAGTGGTACATGGCAATATCGGCGCGGCGAAAAAGCTCGGTGCTGGAGCAGCTTGCCGGGAGGCCACTGGCGATACCGATACTGGCGCTGATATAAATTTTTCGCTCGTTGAGGATAACGGGCGCTTTTAACAGTTCCAGTACCGCCCAGGCAAAAGCCAGCGCCTGATTTACCGCCTGTTCGCCGCTTACCGTCATCGCGAACTCATCGCCGCCCATACGCGCCAGCATTCCTTCAGGCGGAACGCGCTCCCGAAGTTCTTTAGCGATATGAATAATCAGCGCATCGCCAACGTCATGGCCGTAGTTATCATTAACATCCTTAAAGCCGTCGAGATCGATAAATACCACGCTTTGCATTTGGTATTGGGAGGTATCGCACACCTGGTTAAGGCGTTCGATCAGCGCCCGTCGGTTTGGCAGGCGGCTCAGCCAGTCGGACATGGCACTGTCGCGCGCCAGCTTTTCGCCGCGCGCCAGCTTGTAAAGCCCGAGGTAGCTGAAGAGAATAAACAGCAGGATCAGCCCAGCCGCCACGGCGGCAATCAGCCGCATACTGTCGGAGGCCGCCCGCGCGGCTTCCGCGCCGGGAAGCCCCGGCTGCCAGCTCAGGTAACCCACGATCTCCCCGGCCTGGGTGCGCAGCGGAATACTGTATTCTCCGCCGCCTGGCGTGACGTGCAGGTTGCGAATCTGAAACGTGTCGCCCAGGCGCTCAAGCATTTGCGAGTTGATATGGCGGGTGATCACCAGATAGCGACGCGTATCATCATGCACCTGTAGCCGCCCTGCCGTCGGGCGAATCAGGCCAATACCAATAAACGCAATACCGGCGCGGGTTCGCGTGATGCCGGCATAAGCGCTTTTACCGCTGCGCAGCGCGGCGGCATGCTGCGAGATAAGCGAACGAAAACCGTTGCCGAGGAATTGGGTATCCTGCTCGGTAAAGCTCTCACTGCGAAACGATCCCCACAGCACCCGATAGTGCTGGTCGAGTACGAAAGTGCCGTCATAGAGATTATTGATTTTAAAACCCGATCCCCATGAGTTGTAGAGCCATTGCGGATCGAGCCTATCGGTATAGGTCTGATGCACCGCATCATCCCAGATAGCGTTATCCATCACCAGCGACAGCACGCGGTTCACCGAGGTCTGCACCGCCCCGTCCACCGATAGCACGGAACGATGTTTATCAATTTCGTTTGCTTTCAGGCCGATCAGGTGTTGGGTGAGATAAAGGAGCGAAACAATGGACACGATTAAGCCGATCCCGGCGAGGACAATCATGATGGACAGCGTTCTGGCGGAGGGAATATTGCGCCAGCCTGGCAAATGAATCATGTTCTGCCCTCATATCGGCCGGCAGCAAAATACGCCGAACTGGCTCTTTTTTAAGCGTAATACAGAGAGCAGAATTTGCCGCCCGCATTCACAGGCGGCATCATATCAGGCGAGTTTAATTAACACCATGCCGACCACCAGCAGAAGCAGACCGGCCCAGCCTTTATGATTCAGCCGCTGGCCAAACAGCACCCAGCCGGCGGCAATGGTCGCCGCGATACCGAAACCGCCCCACAGCGCATAGGCCACCGACAGGTCAATTCCTTTGACCGCCTGCGAAAGCGCGCTAAAGGCGCCCAGGACCGCCGCCAGCGACATAATGCCGTAGAATTTACGTCGAAAGCCGTCGGAAAATTTCAGAAAAACGTTGGCCAAAATTTCCAGCGCAATCGCCAGCGCCAGCCAGGCGGCGTGGACCCACTCAAACTGTTGCATGCGCTTTCTCCTTGCCCGGCTTCACCGCTTTCTGCGTCCCCGATTTAATCAAGACAATCCCGGCGACCAGGGTCACCAGGCCGGCGATTTTTATCGTCGACAGCGTCTCATCAAACAGCAGGACGCTGAAGATAGTGATCAGTAAAATGCCGATCCCCTCCCAGAGGGCATAGGCCACGCCGAGGGCGATTTTTTTCACCGCGAAAGCCAGAAAAATATAAGAAAGCGCGATCATGACCAGCATTAAAATAAAACCAGTATGTCCGCCGCTTACGCTTGCCCATTTCATCGACAACGTGCCGGTAATTTCAGCAACGATAGCTAAAGCTAATAAAATCCAATAAAACATGATCCCTTCTCCTGCTTGAGAATATAATCCATGGCGGCTTACAGAGAAGTAAACCGGAAAAATTCTGACGTTAAATTAGCCGTGCGCAGCGCGCCAGCTCAGGCAGAGAGAAAAAGACTAAAGCGCCGAGCGCCAGTGCTGCTCGCCGAGAAAGCGGGAGTGAGAGAGGGATACTGCAGGGTGAAAAGAAATATACATCCTGAACTGATTGTCCATAAAATTACAATTATCCGCGGTATTGCTTCTCGTCATTTGCGGATCAAAATTGTCCTCTGTAGTTATACACACGCAGATTTGTACCATAACGCCACATTTAACTCAAAGTCTTTGCAGTTCTTTACCTCTGGTATTTGATTTGGATTAGTTTTTTCCGATCGCAATCACCATTATGATATCGTTCCGGCCATTATTGATTAATTGGTCGTTTTTTTTCATTTTAGCGGACGCGACGCGCTGAGACGCCGACTTTGCCAACGTCTACAATGACTCACATTAGACCCCATTTTTTCTCTCGCAGGGAGCGGTATGGCCAAACCCATCATCACGCTTAACGGCTTAAAAATAGTCATCATGCTCGGCATGCTGGTTATCATCCTGACAGGCATTCGCTTCGCGGCGGATATTATCGTTCCTTTTGTTCTGGCGATCTTTCTGGCGGTGGTGATAAACCCGCTGGTTCAGCTCATGGTGCGCTGCCGGGTACCGCGGGTGCTGGCTATTTCGCTCCTGGTCGGCGTGATTGTCCTGCTGGCCGTTGTGCTGCTGGCCTCGCTCGGCACGTCGCTTAACGAGCTTGCGCGCACCCTGCCGCAGTACCGTAATTATCTCTATGAACCGATGCAGACCGTTGCGCCCTGGCTACAGCGCTTCGGCTTTACCGTGTCGGTGGTGGAGCTGAATAAGTATATTGACCCCAACGCGGTGATGACGCTGGTGACCGGCCTGCTCACCCAGCTTTCCAACGCGATGTCCTCTATCTTCCTGCTGCTGCTGACGGTGGTCTTTATGCTGCTGGAAGTGCCGCAGCTTCCCGCGAAGCTGCAGCAGCTGATGTCGCGGCCGGTGGAGGGAATGGGCGCGATTCAGCGCGCACTGGATAGCGTCTCCCACTACCTGGTGTTAAAAACCGCCATCAGCCTGGTGACCGGCCTGGTGGTCTGGGGAATGCTGGTGCTGCTGGACGTCCGCTTTGCTTTTATGTGGGGACTGCTGGCCTTTGCGCTCAACTACATTCCCAACATTGGTTCGGTGCTCGCGGCGATCCCGCCGATCCTGCAGGTGCTGGTGTTTGGCGGTCTGTACGAAGCGCTGGTGGTCCTGGCAGGCTATCTGGTGATTAACCTGGTGTTCGGCAATATTCTTGAACCGCGCATTATGGGCCGCGGGCTGGGGCTGTCGACGCTGGTGGTCTTCCTGTCATTGATCTTCTGGGGCTGGCTGCTGGGCCCGGTGGGTATGCTCCTCTCGGTACCGTTGACGATTATCGTCAAAATCGCCCTCGAACAGACGGTGGCCGGGCAAAGTATTGCCTTTCTGCTGAGTGATTTGAGTAAAAACTAACGCCATTGCGTATGCTTCCCCGGAGGCGATGCTGGCGCATCTGTCCGGGCTACCGGATCGCAGACGACCCTTAACCTGTAGCCCGGGCAGGCGCTTTGCGCCGCCCCCGGGAGCAGAGCGCGGAGCTGATGAACTTCCCCGGAGGCGATGCGGCGCATCTGTCCAGGCTACCGGCCCGCAGACGCCCTTAACCTGTAGCCCGGCTAAACGCAGTGCGAGCCGGGAAGCCGCGCCAATACCTCAACCCGGTACGTCCCCTGCTCGTAGACCAATCATTCGCAATCATTATTGATCGTCATCACATCTCTGCCCCGTCAATCATTACTCTTACGCTAACGATTCGCCATCGGCCTTAATTGATGCCCGCCACCTCGCGACGCACACTTACTTCCACACCAGGACAATCAAAACGATTCGTCGAATCAGGAGGTTAATAATGAGTGCCGAACAAACGACGGGACGCGTCTGGAACCGTCGCCGTACGGAAAAACAGCGGCGACTGACCGAGGCGAAGGTCTCGGGCAAAGTGATCCCCACCGACCAGCTGGTCGCCGTTCTTGAGCAGCTGCTGGCCCCCGGCGACCGGGTGGTGCTGGAAGGCAACAACCAGAAACAGGCTGATTTCCTCTCGCGGATGCTGGCGGAAGTTAACCCACAAAAAATTCACGACCTGCATATGATTATGCCGAGCGTCGGGCGCAGCGAGCATCTGGACCTCTTCGAAAAAGGTATCGCCCGCAAGCTTGATTTCTCCTTCTCCGGTACCCAAAGCCTGCGTATTTCGCAGCTGCTGGAAGATGGCCTGCTGGAAATCGGCGCTATCCACACCTACATCGAGCTTTACTCTCGCCTGTACGTCGACCTGTCGCCAAACGTCGCGCTGATCGCCGGTTACAAAGCCGACCGCAAGGGCAACCTTTACACCGGGCCGAGCACCGAAGATACCCCGGCGCTGGTGGAAGCCGCCGCGTTCCATGACGGCATCGTTATTGCGCAGGTTAACGAACTGGTCGATGACGAGTGCGATCTGCCGCGCGTGGATATACCCGGTTCGTGGATTGACTACGTGGTCGTCGCGGATAAACCGTTCTTTATCGAGCCGCTGTTTACCCGCGATCCGCGCCTGATTAAGCAGGAACATATCCTGATGGCGATGATGGCGATTAAAGGCATCTACGCCGAGCATCAGGTGCAATCCCTGAACCACGGGATCGGCTTTAACACCGCCGCCATCGAACTGCTGCTGCCGACCTACGGCGAACAGCTCGGCCTGAAGGGCAAAATCTGTAAACACTGGACGCTGAACCCGCACCCCACCCTTATTCCGGCAATTGAAAGCGGTTGGGTCGAGAGCGTGCACTGCTTCGGCGGAGAGCTGGGAATGGAAGAGTACATTCGCGCGCGTCCGGATATCTTCTTCACCGGCGCCGACGGCTCCATGCGCTCCAACCGCGCGTTCTGCCAGCTGGCGGGACAGTATGCGGTAGATATGTTTATCGGCTCGACCTTACAGGTTGACGGCTACGCCAACTCCTCGACGGTGACCCGCGGCCGCCTCTCCGGCTTCGGCGGCGCGCCGAATATGGGCCACGACCCGCACGGTCGCCGCCACGCTACGCCGGCATGGCTCAACATGATCACCGAACCGGATCCGATGCAGCGCGGTAAAAAGCTGGTCGTTCAGATGGTGGAAACCTTCCAGGCGGGCGTGAAACCGACCTTCGTGGAAAAACTCGACGCCGTTGAGGTCGCCAAAACCTCCGGAATGCCGCTGGCGCCGGTGATGATTTACGGCGATGACGTCACCCACGTGCTGACCGAAGAAGGCATCGCCTATCTCTATCGGGCGGAAAGCCTGGAAGAGCGTCGGGCAATGGTGGCGGCCGTGGCCGGGATCACCGATATCGGGCTCGGCGTTGACGCCAAACGCGTGGCCGCACTGCGCCAAAGCGGCAAAGTCGTCTATCCGGAAGATATCGGTATCCGCCGCAGCGACGCCACCCGCTCTCTGCTCGCCGCCGGCAGCGTAGCCGATCTGGTGGAGTGGTCCGACGGTCTGTACAACCCACCGGCAAAATTCCGGAGCTGGTAATGAAAAAACTCTCTCCCCACGTTGCTGAAACCCGGGCCCGCTGGCTGGCCCAGACCGCCAGCGCCTGCCTGGTTGACGAAGCGCGACTCAGCCCCAAGCCGGGCCTGGTGGATAGCCGCGGCAACGGCGCGCATCAGGACCTGAACCTGGCCCTGATGGAGCGTTCGGCCCACAGCCTGCAACCGACGTTTCACGCGCTGGCTCAGCAGAGCTGGCGGCGTCCGGCCGACGTTGCCCTGCGCGAAACCGTTGGCCGGCTTGGCCGCGAAGGCGAAGCGCGGATGATGCAGGCGACCGCCGGGGTCAATACCCATCGCGGCGCTATCTGGGCGCTGGGCCTGCTGGTCAGCGCGACGGCGATGCTCGGGGGGGAGGGTCAGGCACAGAGAATTACGGAAACCGCCGCCGCCCTGGCCCGTCTGCCGGACGCCTGCGCGCCAAAGACCTTCAGTAAAGGTCTGCGCGCCAGCCGCCGCTGGCAGGTTCCGGGCGCGCGGGAAGAAGCGCAGCGCGCTTTTCCGCACATCACCACCCTGGCGCTGCCGCAGCTATTGCGCAGCCGGGCCGCGGGAGCCAGCGAGGATCAGGCCCGGCTTGACGCGCTGATGGCGATTATGACCTCGCTTAGCGATACCTGCGTGCTCTCCCGCGCCGGAATGGCGGGCCTTGAGGCGATGCGGCAAGGCGCAGGCGAGGTGCTGGCGGCAGGAGGATGTGCGACAGCCAGGGGGCGCGCCGCGCTGGCGCGTCTCGACGTGCAGATGCTGGCGCAGAACGCCTCGCCGGGTGGCGCGGCGGATCTTCTTGCCGCCACCCTGTTTCTCGACCGGGTTTCCGCTTAACGCATTCAGAGGATGTTATGGAACAGATTAAATTGTCATTCCCTGCCAACCGCGCCCTCAGCGGCAAAGCGCTGGCAGGCGTTGTCGGCTCCGGCGATATGGAAGTGCTCTATACCGCCGGACAGAGCGATATGCTCAACGTAGAAATCACCACCTCCGTGGACAACAGCCAGGCGCGCTGGAACGCGCTGTTCGAACGACTGAGCCTGATTAACGGCCTGCCCGGCGGACAGCTGATCATCCACGATTTCGGCGCCACGCCCGGCGTCGCGCGGATCCGTATTGAACAGGTTTTTGAGGAGGTGGCTCATGCGTAACGATCGCAGCTTTATTGAACTCCGCGCCCGTGAACGCGCCCGCACCCTGCTGGATGACGGCAGCTATCGCGAACTGCTGGATCCCTTTGACGGCATTATGTCCCCGTGGCTCGGCGCGCAGGGCATCGTCCCGCAGTCCGACGACGGCATGGTCGTCGCAAAAGGCACCATTAACGGCCAGCCGGCGGTAGTCATTGCCATCGAAGGTACCTTCCAGGGCGGCAGCATGGGCGAAGTCTCCGGCGCGAAAATGGCCGCCGCCCTTGAGCTGGCGGCGGAAGATAACCGCAACGGCATTCCTACCCAGGCGGTTCTGTGCCTGGAAACCGGCGGCGTGCGCCTGCAGGAAGCCAATCTGGGCCTTGCCGCCATCGCCGATATTCACGCCGCGATTGTCGACCTGCGCCGCTACACCCCGGTAATCGGCATCGTTGCCGGTACCGTCGGCTGCTTCGGCGGGATGTCCATCGCCGCGGCGCTGTGCAGCTACCTGATTGTCACCCGTGAAGCGCGTCTGGGCCTCAACGGACCGCAGGTTATTGAACAGGAAGCGGGGATTGAAGAGTACGACTCCCGCGACCGTCCGTTTATCTGGAGCATGACCGGCGGCGAAATTCGCTACGCCAGCGGGCTGGTGGATGCCCTGGTGGGCGATGGCATCAACGCGGTGAAAAGCGCGATGAACGAAGCCATTGCCAAAGGCGTGCCCGCGCAGCATCGCAGCGACAAATATGAAGATTTCCTGACCCGTTTGACCCATTTCGATACCCGCCAGCAGGCGGATACCGCGCAGATCAAACAGCTATTCGCCCGGGAGGAGAAATAATGAGCCAGTTCACAAATCGCGCCGCGCTGTGGCTAAACCAGCTGGCGCCGAACGCCCCGCTAATGACCGGTCTGTGCCCCTCGGTGCAGGTTGCCGATGCCGATTTTAACGGTGAAACCGCCCGTTTTATCGCCGTGGTGCCGGATGCTAATAACCATTATCCACGCGCCGCTCAGGGTGAAGTCGGCCTGCTCGAAGGCTGGACGCTGGCCAAAGTGGTCAACGAAACCATCGACGCCGATGCCGATAACGCGGTGAAGCGCCCGATTATCGCGGTTATCGATGTCCCCAGCCAGGCCTATGGCCGTCGCGAAGAAGCGTTCGGTATTCATCAGGCGCTGGCGGGCGCCGCGGGCGCCTACGCCAAGGCGCGGCTTGCCGGACATCCGGTGATTGGTCTGATCGTCGGCAAAGCGATGTCCGGGGCGTTTCTCGCCCACGGCTACCAGGCCAATCGTCTGATCGCCTTTAACGACGCCGGCGTGCTGGTGCACGCGATGGGCAAAGCGTCCGCCGCGCGTATCACGCTACGTACCGTTGAGGCGCTGGAGAAACTGGCAGCAACCATTCCGCCGATGGCCTATGACGTCAGCAACTACGCAACGCTCGGCCTGCTCTCCGCCCTGCTGGATATCAGCAATCCTGACGCGCCGGACGCCCGCGATCTGACGCTGGTCACCGACACCCTGCGCGACGCCATCGCTGACGCCCGCCGGGATGTCTCGCTGAAGTGCCGCCTTGGCGCGGAGAACCGCCGTAGTTCCCAACAGGTGCGCGATCGCATGCGCGCCAGCTGGTAGTCAGTCCCTAAGTAGAAGAAAACCTGCCGGAAGCGGCCGCCCGGGGCGCCATCGCGCGCTCCGGGAAGGAACCGCTTTTAGAAATTATAACAATCGCGCCAGTACTCTATTTTCATTTACAGGTGATTTATGACTTATGTGATTATTCATGCCCTCGCGCCGATTTTTGTCATCATGCTGCTGGGCTTCTGGGCCGGCAAGGCCAAAATGGTCGATAACAAAAACGTCTCTTTACTCAACATCTTCGTGATGGACTTCGCCCTGCCCGCCACGCTGTTCAGCGCCACGGTGCAAACGCCGTGGAGCGGTATTGTCGCGCAATCGCCGCTGGTGCTTGTGCTGACCGGGGCGATGTGGATTACCTATGCGGCCATCTACTTCCTCGCGACCCGCGTCTTCAAGCGCTCGCCGCAGGATGCCGCCGTGCTGACCCTGACCGTCGCGCTGCCTAACTACGCCGCGCTTGGCCTGCCGATTCTGGGCAGCGTGCTCGGCGAAGGCGCCTCCACCTCCCTCTCCGTCGCCGTTTCCATCGCCTGCGGATCGGTACTGATGACGCCGTTCTGCCTGCTGATTCTGGAACGTGAAAAAGCGCTCGCCGCCGGAGAGAACAGCGGCTCGACGCTGGCAATGCTGCCGGTTCTGATGTGGCGTTCGGTGAAAAAACCGATTGTCTGGGGTCCGCTGCTGGGGGTCGTGCTTTCGGCCATCGGTATCAAAATGCCGGATCTGCTGCTGGCCTCTATCAAACCGCTGGGCCTGGCGGCGACCGCCGCCGCGCTGTTCCTGACCGGGGTGATTCTGTCGGCGCGTAAGCTGCAGCTCAATGCGCTGATTGCCACTTCCACTATTGTCAAACTGCTGGTGCAGCCGTTTATCGCCTGGGGTCTGGTGATGCTGCTGGGGCTGCACGGCTCTATCGCCATTACCGCCATTCTGATGATTGCGCTGGCGGCCGGTTTCTTTGGCGTGGTCTTCGGCAACCGCTTTGGCGTGCAGTCGCCGGATGCGGAAGCGGTGCTGCTGTTAAGCTCGGTTCTGTGTATTCTGTCGCTGCCGCTGTTTATCACCTTAACGTCAGGAATCTAACGATGTCATCAACGCCGCGTCCTCATGATTTAGTCTGGTTGAATAATGCCGCCGCGCTGGAGGCGATTGAGGAGTCCTGGGTCGCACAGTACTGGCGTATTAGCCTGCCGGTGGTGGTACGACGCGACGTTGATGCTAACGCCCGCATTCCGGTGGGCGTACGGGGTATGAAGCGCGAGCAACGGGCCGCAGGCTGGGTACAGAGGGAAAATATCGTCCGTACCGTCAGCCCGGAAACCCTCGCCGATCGCCAACAGCTCCTGCGCTCGCCGTTTGTCTCCCAGCCGCCGGTACAGGCGGCGATATCACTGACCTTACACCCCTGGCCGTGGCGCTGGGGCATTACCGGCAGCACCGGCTACGCGCTGGCCACCGAGATTCCGGTGCTTCACGCCGCCAGCGATCTCGATCTGCTGATCCGCGCGCCGCAGCCGATCGCTCGCGAAGCGCTGCTCGCCTGGCAGTCCCGCGTCGCGCAGCTGCCCTGCCGGGCGGATACCCAGGTCGAAACGCCCGCAGGGGCTTTCGCGCTAAATGAGTGGCTGCGCGATGGCCGCGCCCTGCTGAAAACGTCCCGCGGCGCGCGCCTGACCGCTGCGCCGTGGAACAGGGAGGAAGCATGAAAATTATCTTTACCTTTCCCGGTCAGGGAAACCAGCGGCCGGATATGCTCGCCGCGCTTCCCGACCGCCAGAATATCCTCGCTGAAGCGCGAACCGTGCTTGGCGATGAAGTAGACCATTTAGATACCGCCGCCGCGTTAAAACATACCCGTGCGGTGCAGCTGTGCCTGCTGATCGCAGGCACAGCCTGGGCGCGGGAGCTGCAGCGTCAGGGAGTAAATCCGGACATGGTCAGCGGCCTGTCGATAGGGGCTTTCCCGGCGGCGGTGATGGCCGGCGCGCTGGATTTCACCGACGCCCTGCGGCTGGTGGCGCTGCGCGGCGATTTAATGGAGCAGGCGTATCCTCACGGTTACGGGCTGACGGCGATTATGGGCCTGACGCTCGACCGCGTGGAAAAGCTGATTGCCGGCAGCGACCTCTATATTGCCAACCTGAACGCGGAAACGCAGATTGTCATTGCCGGACGCGACGACGAGATGGCCCGCGTAGCCCGGCTGGCGCTGGCGGCTGGCGCCGGTAAAGCACAGCAGCTGGAGGTCAGCGTACCTTCCCACTGCGCGCTGCTGGATGAACCGGCGGCTAAGCTGGCAAAGGCATTCACTGACGTCACGCTGCAGCGCCCGCGCTGCGCCTATCTGAGCGGCTCCACGGCGCGTGTTTTATGGGACCCGTTAAGCATTGCCGACGATTTAGCGCGGAATATGGCGCGAACCGTGCGCTGGCAGGAAGCGATGATCGCCGCTGATGAACGGGACGCGCGGCTGGCGATCGAGATGCCGCCCGGCGGCGTACTGACCTGTCTCACCCGCCAGGCGGGCTGGCAGGGGGAGTGTATTGCGCTGGAGCGCAGCGGTATAGACGTTGCCCGTCACCTGGCGAACCGGCTTAACGGCTGAGGCTGCGGGCGTACATCCGCCCTTCTGCCGCCAGCGCCAGCAGGTCGGCGTCGCGCTCGCGATGGTGTGAGTAGACAATGGAGATCAGCTGGCGCATCTGATACGGCTCCGCCAGCTTCAGCAGCTGTACGTCGTTTTCATACACCTTTTTCATTCGTCCCGGCAGCAGCGCAAAGCCTACGCCCGCCTGCACCAGGCTAATCATCGAAAAGATATCGTTAACCCGGGTGACGATTTCAGGCTCGAATCCGGCCACCTGGAAGGCGTCCTGAAATCCGGCATAGGTGGCAAACCCTTCCGCCAGCGAAACAAACTTGCGCCTGGCGTAATCGCGCAGCTCGGCGGGAGCGGTGGTTTCCAGCTGTTCCGTCGCCGGGGCGGCGAGGAAGATATCGTCCTCAAACAGCGGGACCACATCAAAAGCCGAATTATTGAATTCACCTTCGTTGGTGGCGATCAGGATCGCATCAAGCGCGTCATCTTCCAGCATATCCAGCAGCATCTGATTGGAGCCCATGGTGAGATCCAGCTCCAGCTCCGGCCGACGCAGCTTCATGCCCATAATAATGCGCGGCACGGTTTCAAGGGTCAGGGAATAAAGCGTGCCGATGCGCAGCCGGCCCTGCCCGACGCCGGCTACTTTACGCGTCGCTTCCAGGCCGCGGGTCATCAGGCTCATGACGTCCTGGCAGTACTCCAGCAGCGTCCACGCCGCCGGGAGCGGCAGCAGGTTGCGCCCTTTATGAATAAACAGCGGGCAGCCGACGCCCTCTTCCAGCGTATGCAGCGCCCGGTGGACGCTGACGCCGCTCAGCTGCATGGCCTCAGCGGTTCTGGCGATGTTCCCTTTCGCCATAAACATCATAAATACCGACAGCTTGCGGAAAGTGATGTCCTGATTAATGTCGTCTTTCATTGCCCTGGGCTCCGCGTTTCGGTCTTCATTAGCATTTTCTTTCGTGATTTCAAGACAGTATAACCACAATTAATGAATGAAGGATTAGCCGGAAGGGGGATATCAGCGCGGGGGGAGAGATTAGAGCAATGTCACGTTTTCGCCGGGGCAGCGAAGAGAGGCCAGTAGGCCCGGTGAGGCGTCAGCCGCCACCGGGCAATGTCAACGACGTGGGCTTACAGCGCCATATCGTGCTGCGGCGACGTTTCCGCCTTCGGCTCCGCCGGTTTGGCGGTCATCACCGGCGCGGAGGCGTTCATCTCAATCACCGGCGGTTTGGTCAGCTGCAGCGCCGCCGCGGTATCATCCCAAACCTGCTGGGTCAGCGCGACGTTGCCGTTCAGCTTCTGGCCGTAGCTCGGGACGATATCGTGAATACGGCGCTGCCATTCCGCTGAATGAAACTGCTCAGGGAACATCTGCTTAAGAACGTTCAGGGTAATCGGCGCGGCGGTAGAAGCCCCCGGCGAAGCGCCCAGCAGCGCGGAGAGGGTTTTCTGCTGGTCAACCACCACTTCGGTACCCAGCTTCAGTATGCCGCCCTTCTCTGCATCTTTTTTGATGATCTGCACGCGCTGACCGGCCTGGATCAGCTTCCAGTCCTCTTTACGCGCGCCAGGGTAATACTCTTTCAGCGCCGCAAAACGGTCGTCGTCGCTCAGCATCACCTGGCTGATGAGGTATTTCACCAGATCGAAGTTGTCCAGACCTACGTGGGTCATCGGCAGGACGTTATCGGTGGTGGTGGTGCTCAGCAGGTCGAAGAACGAACCGTTTTTCAGGAATTTCGTCGAGAAGGTGGCGAATGGCCCAAACAGCACCACGCGCTTGCCGTCGAGGAAACGGGCATCAAGATGCGGGACCGACATCGGCGGTGCGCCTACAGAGGCCTGACCGTAAACTTTTTGCTGGTGCGCATTGGTCACCGCCGGGTTTTCGGTCATCAGGAAAGAGCCGCCTACCGGGAAACCCGCATAGTTATCCGCTTCCGGAATACCGGTTTTTTGCAGTAATTTCAGCGCGCCGCCGCCGGCGCCGATAAATACGTATTTCGCATCGATCGCCTGCTCTTCACCGCTATTAACGTTTTTAATCGTCACGTGCCAGGAATTATCGGCATTGCGTTTAAAATCGGTGACTTCAGAAGAGGTCTGCAGCGTGAAGTTATTATTTTTCTTCAGGCTACCGATCAGCTGGCGGGTTATTTCCCCATAGTTAACGTCGGTACCCACCGGAGTCCAGGTTGCCGCAACGCGCTGCTGCGGATCGCGCCCTTCCATCACCAGCGGCGCCCACTGTTTTATTTGCGCGTGATCGGTAGAGAATTTCATCCCCTGGAATAAGGTCGTTTGCTGCAGCGCGGCGTAGCGTTTTTGCAGATAATCAACGTTATCTCCCCAGACGAAACTCATGTGCGGCGTGGAGTTAATAAAAGAGTGCGGATCGTGCAAAATGCCGCGTTTGACCTGCGCCGTCCAGAACTGGCGGGAGATCATAAACTGTTCGTTAATATCCAGCGCTTTGCTGACGTCGATGGTGCCGTCCGGGCGTTCCGGCGTATAGTTCAGCTCCATATTCGCGGAGTGCCCGGTACCGGCGTTGTTCCAGCCGTTAGAGGACTCCAGCGCGACGCCATCCAGCTTCTCAACCATCACCTGTTTCCAGTCCGGCTGTAATTCCTGCAGCCAGGTCCCCAGCGACGCGCTCATAATACCGCCGCCAATCAGCAGGAAATCGGTTTTTTTCGAGGTATCGTCATTTGCGAAGGTCGCCGAGCTGACGAACATCGCTAATGCGGTCATAGATATAATCGTATTTTTAATTGCAGGCATAATAGAAATATCACATAGCACAAGTGTAATAAGAGCGTGCATATTAACGCACTTTTACTTTATTTTAAAATATCATTTACACATCCGCACACATAGCTAATTATTGTTAACCTGGTTTTTTAACTTAAAAAAGTAAAAGCCTCGCCAGCAGCAATAAATACGCCTTGCGATGGCCATTTTCAAACGGGGAATTAAACCCGGGTAAGCGGATGAAGAGTATGGAATAACGATGCTGTTGATGACCAGATTATTTTGCGTTATCCGGCGCGTATTGTGGAAATACGCGCCGTCGGGTTAAGTTCAGGCAACCGTCTGCGCCGCGCGTAGCGCAATCCGCAGATGATCGTTATGCTCTGCCAGCAGCTCGCGCGCCTGCCAGGCATCGAGCCCGCTGAGGAGCATGAGTATTGCCGTCCGGCAGTGCTGATTGCAGCTGGCCAGCGCGGCTTTGGCCTCGCTGCGCGAGCCCCCCGTCGCCGCCATCACGATCGCTATCTGCCGCTCGGCCTCGTGCGGCGTATTGGCCTGCAGATCGACGCGCAGGTTTTCATAAACCCGTCCTTCGCGAATCGCCAGCCCGGTGGTCAGCATCGTCAGGATCTGCCGCTGCGCGATGCGCGCTTTCGGATTCCCGAAACCCGCCACCGCTTCTGGCCCGGTTTGCGGGGCGATAATGATATCCGCCAGCTGCGCGGCTTCACTGGCGGGCTGCTGCGTCACAACCGCAATCGGCGCCCCCAGCGACCAGGCGTGGCGCATCGCGCCCCAGACCCACGGCGTTTTGCCGCTAACCGTCAGCGCCAGCAGCATATCCTGGTTGCTGAATCGCAGAGCCTCAAGTTCGAAAGCCCCAAGATCGTAATGACTCGCGGCGGTTTCCATCTCCTGCCGCGCGGCGGTCGCTCCTCCGGCGATAAGGGCGACCAGCGAATGTTTTCCCTCCGGGGTAAATTCATTCACCGCCTGTGCGGCGGCTTGACCCGATGCCCCGGCCCCCACAATCACCAGCCGCCCTCCCCGGCTGAGCGTCGCCGTCGCGTTATCCATCAGGCGCGCGATCGCCGGCAAACAGGCCTCAACGGCATCGGCAATCCGCTTATCATCCTTATGCAGCAGCGTCAGCATATCGAGGGTGGCAAGACTATCAATATGGGTGGTTTCAGGGTGGCGTCGTTCCATCATTGAAGCGGTTGGCTTACTGCTCATAAAAACCTCCATTTAAACGCGAAAGAACCTTCCGGGACGAAAGCGCAGGCCTGAGGCAAACCCTTTCATTGACCATGGCTATTAATGGCAGTGTAAGGCTTAAGCGACGCGCTTTACCGCCACCGGAGTCACAGTTTTCATCCCCCTGAAGCCATTCAGCTGCCGATTGGTCGTTATCCAACCAGCGGCGCGTTCGGCGCGCCGAGGTTGCGAGGCGAGGCCAATGCGCTATTAGCGCAACGTCAGCCCGCCATCCACGACATACTGGCTACCGCTCACGAAGGACGCCGCGTCGGAAAGCAGAAACAGCGCCACATCAGCCGCTTCAGCCGCTGTCCCCTGGCGGTGAAGCGCCAGGCGGCTCACCACCGAGGCTTCAAATTCGCGGCGCACCTCGTCGCGCATAAAATGGCGAAATGGGGTGTCAATCGGGCCGGGAATCAGCGCGTTAACGCGAATATTTCGTTCCCCTAACGCCGAGGCCCAGCAGCGGGTTAACGAAATCAGCGCGCCTTTAGTCGCCGTATAGAGGCTTGCCGCCGCGGCCCCTTCATAAGCGGAAGTGGACGCCGTCACCACCACCGAGGCTCCCGCATTAAGCTTTCCGGCGAGCGCCGCCATCTGGAGAACCGGCCCGCGCACGTTGGTCGCCATCATGCGATCAAAGGCCGCGGCATCCACCTGCGACAGCTCCCCAACCGCTGCGTATCCGGCGTTGAGCCAGAGGCCATCAAGTCCGCCGGATGAATCGATCGCCTCGGCCAGCGCCGCGCCGGTCAGCGGATCGCTGGCATCATTGTCAATGACCCGCGCCCGATCCGAGAGCTGCCGGCGAAGAGACGCCAGCCGTCCGGGATCGCGCCCGGTGGCGATCACCCAACCGCCTTCGCTATCGATGCGCTTTGCCCCGGCAAGCCCGATTCCGCTTGTCGCACCGGTGATAAGAACTCTTTTTGCGCTAAATCTCGCCATGGTCATTGCCCTCTCTGCGTAATCACATTTATCAGGATGGTAACCAGCGAAGAACTGTTTGATAATACCAGTACTATCAATAAGACTGTTTGGGGTAATAGCCATAATGCGCGGAAGTGATTTTGCGGAATTAAGAGCCTTCGCGATGGTCGTTGAGCAAGGCAGTTTTACCCGGGCGGCGGCGCATCTCGGCGTCACGACCTCCACCTTAAGCGCAACCATCCGGCGTCTCGAGGAGCGCATCGGCGTACGTTTATTACACCGGACAACGCGCAGCGTCGCGCCGAGCGAGGCCGGCAAGCGCATGATGCAGCGGCTGGCTCCTGCGCTGGCGGCGCTGGAAGACGCGGTTACCGATGCCCGGACGGCCAGCGCGCCCGCGGGCCGCCTGCGCCTCAATGTGTCGCGCATCGCCGCGATTCATTATCTGGCGCCGCTGCTGGGCGGATTTATGCAACGCTATCCCAACATTGAGCTGGATATTGTTACCGACGATGCTTTAGTCGATATCGTTTCTTCCGGTTTTGACGCCGGAATTCGTCTCGGTGAAAAGCTCCATCAGGATATGGTTGCCGTCAGGCTGAGCGGCGACCTTGAAATGAAAGTCGTCGCCTCGCCGCACTATCTGGCGCAAGCGCCGCAGCCGCGAAAGCCGCAGGATTTGCTGCAGCACCCCTGTCTGACTTATCGCAGGCCCAGCGACGGCAGCGTTTATCGTTGGGAGTTTCAGCGCGACGGCGAACGCTACGAGATTGCGGTCAAAGGGCCGATCGTCGTCGATGAACCGGCCATGCTGACGCCGTTAGCCCTCAAGGGCACCGGTATCGCCTATCAGTTTGCCCATCAGGTCGATCCCTGGCTGGAGACAGGCCAGCTAGTCCAGCTATTGAAAGAGTGGACCCCGGCTTTTCCCGGGTTTTACGTTTACTACCCCAGCCGTAAGCAGATGGCATCGCCGCTGCGGGCGTTTATTGACTATCTGCTGACCGTCGGCGGCAAATCGCGTCCGCCAGAATTGCCGTCTGGCTGATTTTGCTTTTATTACGCGGCTTTATGTAAACCGCGCATTCAGCGATAATACGCCTCTATCCGTTTTCTCCTGGGGTCGGTATGAATGAATTCGCGCAGCAGCCCGCGCGTAAACGCGCAATGAGCATGAAGCTGAGCACCGCCGTGACCTTAATGATCGGCAGCGTCATCGGTTCAGTACTGATTCTGGTCTATGCCCTGTGGTTTATGCAGATTAGCGGCGCCACCCGCGACGGCGTGAAAGATACGGCGCTGGCGGTGGCGCGGACGCTGGCCGATACCCCGGAAGTCAAGCGCGGCCTGACGCTGCCGCCGGACAGCGGCATTATTCAGCCGCTAGCGTTGGCCGTCACCCGGCGCAATGGCCTGCTGTTTGCCGTCGTCACCAATATGGACGGCATTCGCTACTCGCATCCCAATAGCCAGATTATCGGCAAACCTTTTATCGGCGATGACATCCGGCCCACGCTGGCGGGCAAAGAGAACGTTGCCGTTAACCACGGCGTGCTGGCTCCGGCGCTGCGCGTCTTCACCCCGGTGTTTGACGATAGCCGCCGGCAAATCGGCGTGGTGGCGATTGGCATTTCGCTGAGCAAAGTCGATACGCAGATCGCCGCCAGCCGCTGGGATGTGATTCTGACCGTGCTGTTCAGCGCGCTCGTGTGCGCCGTCGGTACATGGAGTCTGGTTCGCGGCCTGAAGCGCGTCCTGCTGGGCCTTGAGCCGCAGGAGATCTCAACGCAGTTCCAGCAGCGCCAGGCGATGCTGCACTCATTAAAAGAGGGCGTCGTGGCGGTGGATACGGACGGCAAGGTGACGCTGATTAACCCCGCCGCGCGCGACATTCTGTTTAACGGCCCCGGGAACGATATCGCGCAAACGCCGCTGCTGGCGGATTTGCAGGAAGTGCTGCAAACCGGCGAGCCGATTTACGATCGGGAGCTGGGCTGTAACGGTCTGCTGCTGATCAGCAACACGGTCCCCGTCCGCGACGAGGATGACGTGGTCGGCGCCATCAGCACCTTCCGTGACAAAACCGAAGTCAGCCAGCTGCTGCAGCGGCTTGACGGGATGGTGAACTATGTGGACGCCCTGCGTACCACATCCCATGAATTTATGAATAAGCTGCACGTGATCCTCGGCCTGTTGAATATGAAAAGCTACGATAAGCTGGAAGAGTACGTGCTGCAGACCGCCCACACCTATCAGGCGGATATCGGCGAAATCCAGCACCGGATTAAATCACCGGTAGTGGCAGGCTTTTTGATCGGTAAAATTCAGCGCGCTAAGGAGCGGGGTTTTACCCTCACTCTCGCCGAAGAGAGCCTGGTGCCGGACTGCCCGAATGAAAAACAGGTCACCGTACTGGTTACGGTGCTGGGTAATTTAATCGAAAACGCGCTGGATGCTATGAGCGGCCAGGCCGAAGGCGAAGTCGGCCTGCTGCTGCATTACCAGAACGGCTGGTTAAGCGGCGAAGTCAGCGATGATGGTCCCGGTATCCCGGAAGCGTTTATCGATGATATTTTTAATAAAGGCTTCTCCACCAAAGGCGAAAACCGCGGCGTCGGGCTGTTTCTCGCCAGCCAGCAGCTTCGCGAACTGGGCGGATCGCTGGCCGTGGAATCCGAACCCGGCGTATTTACTCAATTTTTTGTTCATCTCCCGTGGGACAGTAAAAGGAAAAGTGCGTGATAAATGTATTAATTGTTGACGATGATGCCATGGTTGCCGAACTGAACCGCCTGTACGTGGGACGGGTCAGCGGCTTCCGCTGCAGCGGCACGGCGTCTACGTTGAGTAAAGCCAGGGAGATGATTAACGACAAGGATCTGGAGATAGACCTGGTGCTGCTGGATGTCTATATGCAGCAGGATAGCGGTCTGGATCTGCTGCCCGCCATTCGCGCGTCCGGACGGGCCATCGACGTGATTATGATTACTTCCGCCGCGGATGCCGCGACGGTTCAGGCCTCGATGCGCTACGGCGTGGTGGACTATCTGATCAAACCCTTCCAGTTTCCACGGTTTGAAGAGGCGCTCACCGCCTGGCGCGAAAAGCGTAAGCTGATGACCGGTCAACCCTATTATGAACAAGCGGATGTCGACCGGCTGCTGCACGGCGGCGTACCGGAAGCCGCTGACGCCCGCAAGTTGCCGAAAGGCCTGACGCCCCAGACGCTGCGCACCCTCTGTCAGTGGATTGATGCCCATCCGGACGTGGAGTTCTCCACCGACGAGCTGGCGGCAGCGGTAAATATATCCCGGGTTTCGTGCCGCAAATACCTGATTTGGCTGGCGCAAATTAATATTTTGTACACCAGTATCCACTACGGCGCCACGGGACGTCCGGTGTACCGCTACCACCTGATAGCGGAGCAGTACGGCCTGCTTAAGCAGTACAGCCAGTAAGCCGGTAACCGTCATCCAGCAGCTGAAAGCGGAAACGACGCTGTGAAGAGAGGATAACGTCGCGATTTTTAGTGACGAAAATCGCTTCGATATCCTCGCGCTGGCGCAGCGCCGCGCAGCCTTTCTCTACGCCAAGACCGTAGATCAGGGTGGTCCAGATATCGCCGTCCAGCGAGTCGGCGGAAATAATCGTTACGCTCTCCAGCTCGTTATCCAGCGGGTAGCCGCTGCGCGGGTCGAGAATATGGTGCCAGCGTTTGCCGTCCTGCTCGAAGTAGCGTTCGTAAATGCCCGAGGTCACCACCGATTGCCCCGCCACCGCAATGCTGCCAATCAGCGCATCCGCCGCTGAGTACGGTTTTTTCAGCCCGATAGACCATTCGCCCAGGGTATGGACATTGCCGCCGAGATTAATCAGCGCGGCGTTCACGCCCTGCTGCCGCAAATAGTCGCGCACCCGGTCGGCGATATAGCCTTTCGCGATGGCCCCAAGATCGATCTCCATTCCCGTCCGCGCAAGGTAGACGCTGCTGGCGGCGTCGTCGAGGATCACATCCTGCGCACGCGTTAACGTCAGGCGAGCGGCAATATCCTGCGGGGCGGGCACGCTCTGGCCCTGAAAACCAACGCGCCACAGCTTCACCAGCGGGCCGATCGCCAGGTTAAACGCGCTGTCCCGCACCATGCTGGCGGCTTTGGCGCATTTAATCAGCGCATACACCGGGCGGCTCACCGTCACCGGATGCCGCCCGGCGGCATGGTTGATATCCATCACCTGGGAGTGCGCGCGGTTAACGGTGAAAAGATCTTCATAGCCTTTAATCAGCTGAAAGACGCGGGAGGCGAGCGGTTCATCGTGAACGTAGAGCTTGAGGAGAATGGGCGAACCCATCAGTACGGCGGAGTAGCTGTAGACGCGGTTGTCGGACATATCGCACTCCTCAGAGAGATAAGAAGCCGGGCCGTCTATTTGCCAGCCCGGCGGGTGTCGCTGACGCTTAACCTCTGGCGCGTTTCGCCGCCTGATGGCCCGCGAGAGTCCCGAAGATAATGATATCGGCCACCGCGTTACCGCCGATGCGGTTACCGCCGTGAATGCCGCCAACCACTTCGCCCGCGGCAAAAGCGCCCGCAATCACCTGATGACCGGCATTCAGCACCGCGGTATCGGTGTTAATGGTCACGCCGCCCATCGTGTGGTGTACCCCCGGAGCGATACGAATCGCATGGTAAGGGCCTTCATTGATCGGCGCACGCAGCGCGGTGGTACGGCCAAAGTCATCGTCATGCTGTTTTTCAACAAAGCCGTTGTAGCGTTCCAGCGTATTGAGAAAAGCATGGTAATCCATCCCCAGTTTCTCCGCCAGCTGACGCGGCGAGCTGGCGCTGGTGACGAAACCTTTAGCGATGTACTCATCGGCGGCTTTGTTTTTCGCCCGGACGTGCTCGTCAAAGACGATATAGGCGAAGTGCTCAGGCAGCGCGATAATCGCGGCGGAAACCTTATCGCGGGTCTCCATTTCGTTGAAGAAGCGGTTGCCCTGCGGGTTCACCAGTATCGCCCCGCCGCCGCGAATCGACTCGGAAATCAGGTACGAGGTTTGCTGCTCGACGGTCGGGTGAATCTGAATTTCACCCATATCCACGGTGCCCGCGCCGATGCGTTCAAGCAGCGCGATACCGCCGCCGGTCGCCCCTTTATGGTTGGTGGTCACAAAGCCCGCCAGATCCGGGCGGTATTTCACCACCATCGCGCTGTTGGCGCTGAAGCCGCCGGTAGCCACCACGATGCTCTTCGTCTGTACCACAACGGATTCGTTTTCATCGGTGAGCAGGCGCACGCCGCTCACCTCATCGTCGGTCATCAGGATCTCTACCACCGATGTATCCAGCAGGACATCGATACCGCGTTTGGTGATGTTACGCACCAGGCCGCTGATCAGGTAGCCGCCGACCGCCGACCCGTCGCGCGGACGGTGGGTGCGGTCGATGCTCATCCCGCCGGTAGTGGTGATATCGTTAAGCATAATGCCGCGACGCGCCAGCCACTCAATGGCTTCCGGCGCATTCTCCACGAAGCGGCGAAGCAGCTGCGGGTCGTTTTTGTTCTTACCGCCTTTCAGCGTTTCCTGGTAAAACAGCTCTTTGCTATCTTCAATACCTTTCACGCGCTGGAAGCGGGTCTCTGCGGCGTTCATCCCGGCAGAAGCTTTAATGGTGTTACCGCCGATGGTCGGCATTTTTTCAACGATCAGAACGCTCGCGCCTTCATCGTGTGCCTGAATCGCGGCCGCCAGACCGGCTCCGCCGCTGCCGACCACCACCACATCGTAGCTTTTCGGCGCCGCATCGCCCGCGCCCTCTTCGGCGGCCAGCGCTTTACTGGACTTCAGCATCGCTTTGGAAACCGCCTTTTTCACCGCTTCGCTCTGGCTGGTTGCGCCGGAAATCGCATCCACGTGCGGGGTGTTGGCGCTGAGGATCCGCTCGCGGATCTCTTCAAAGCTGGTGGTGAACTCGACGGTCTGTACCGGGCTTGCCGCCAGTGCGATATCGGCAATGCGGTCGTTTTCCAGGCTGACGTTTATCACCAGCTCGTTAGCGTCGTCCTGAACGGTTTCGACGAACATCCCCGGTTTGAATTTGGCGTCGCCCATGCTCATATCGCGGATCATCGCCTCCACCAGCGAGAAGCGCCACAGCGGTTCCGGGATGTTCAGCGCTTCGCGCTGGGTGCTGTCAATAAACAGCTCCAGATCTTCGCCAGCGGCAATGCGCGCCGTCCAGTCAGGATACGCGATACAGGCGCGGCCCACCGCCATCAGGTCGTAGCCGTGCTCCAGACCCTGCTCGGCATCGGCCGCGTTCACTACCCCGCCCACGCCCATCACCGGCACCTGAGCCAGGGTTTCAGAGCGCATGGCGCAATATTTTTCAATCAGCGGCGTGGGATCGGTGGTATCGACAATCGACGGGCGCAGCGTGGCGCCAACCGAGAAGTGGAGATAGTCGACGCCGCGGGCGGCCAGCTTTTCCAGCAGATACATGGTGTCAGCAAAACGGATACCGGGGACTTCCATCTCTTCCGGGGAGAACCGGTAGCCGATAATAAAGGCATCATCGGCGTACTGGCGGGCCATTTTGTGGGTGATGTCCAGTACCGCCAGCGGGAATTTCGCGCGATTATCGCGGCTGCCGCCCCATTCATCGTCGCGCTGGTTAGAGTTTGGCGAATAAAACTGCTGGATCAGATAGGTGTTCGCGCCGTGAATCTCGACGCCGTCGAAACCGGCCTGAATGGCGCGGCGTACGCCTTCGCCAAACTTCGCGATCATGCCCTCGACTTCAGCGCCGCTCAGCGCGCGGGGGGTTGCTGCGCCATCGCGCGGCGCGGCAATCGCGCTCGGGGCCACCGGCTGGCGTCCGCCGATAAGCTGCGGGTCGACCATCCGGCCGCCGTGGTAGATCTGCAGAATCGCTTTTGACCCTTCCGCCTTGATAGCGGCGGCAATTTTCGCCAGGCCAGCCACTTTTTCATCATTATCGATACCGATGGCCCCGGGGAACGCCAGACCGTAGTCATCAATAAAGCAGCATTCAACGATAATGGTGCCGATACTGCCTGCGCGAGCGCGGTAGTACTCAACCAGTTCGCTGGTCACGGTACCGTCAAAATAACCGGTGCAGGTGGTCATCGGCGCCATTAACAGGCGGTTTTTAAGCTCAGTACCGTTCGGTAAAGTAAAAGGACGCAAAATTCGTGGATGACTGGTCATAATGACGCTCCAGATTTTAAATATTGAAAATTGAGAATTGGGTGACGGAATTGTTTTTGTTTGTATTTGGTAATCCCTTAAGTCATGCCAATAATATAGCGCTTTTTTTAGTTACCAAAATAATTACGTTAGTTAAAAAACTATTTAATACCAACAATAACATCGATACCTCCTTTGTATTATTAATTAAATATAATTCGTTCACATAGTGGATATAACCAATAACAAATCTGAAACCATTTTTAACATGCATCGCCAGGAAGATACCAAAATAAAATGATAAAATTCAATAATATAAATAAATAATCAGTTCATGAAATCATTCGTGATTTAACATTAAGCCAAATTTCAGACAAATAAACACCTCACTAAACAGGGTTATCCGTAATAATAAAAAAGTGGCTAACAACCCGCTTTTTTTGATCTAAATCAATTGCAACGGCGCATGAAAGCGCAATATATAAATAACCCAATATTTTAATTTAACGCCCAACGAAGAGCGTTAAATAACGGCCAGCGCAATAACCAAAATCGACAATTAATAATTAAAGAAACTTTTGCAACTAAAGAAATCGAACGGTTAAGCGATGACCAAACCCTATTTTTAACTACTTGCAGATACTCATTATGAAAGAGAAAAAGACAACCATACCGCCTGCCGGTGCAGCAACAAATGCTGCTTATAAACGTCTGCTGATGATGGCGATGCCCATTATCGTTGCCGTCTTACTCTTATTCGTCCCGGTGCCCGACGGCCTTCCCCCTTACGCCTGGCACTACTTTGCCATTTTTGTCGGCGTGATCGTCGGTCTGATCTTCGAACCGCTGCCCGGCGCGGTCATCGGTATTACCGGCGTGGTGGTGATTGCGCTGTGCAGCCAGTGGCTGCTGTTCAGCCCTGAACAGCTGGCCGCGCCAGGGTTCAAGCTTGCCGGCGCCTCCTTTAAATGGGCGGTGAGCGGTTTCGGTAACTCCACCGTCTGGCTTATCTTCGGCGCCTTTATGTTTGCCGCCGGCTACGATAAGACCCAGTTTGGCCGCCGTCTGGCGCTGATCCTGGTGAAGTATCTCGGCCGCCGCAGCCTGACGCTGGGCTACGCCATTACCTTCGCCGACCTGCTGCTGGCGCCGTTTACCCCCTCCAACACCGCGCGCAGCGGGGGGACTATCTACCCGATTATCGCTAACCTGCCGCCGCTGTACGGCTCTAAGCCCAACGACCCGAGCGCGCGCCGTATCGGCTCCTACCTGATGTGGGTGGCCATTACCGCCGCCTGTATCACCAGCTCGATGTTTCTCTCCGCACTGGCGCCGAACCTGCTGGCGCTGGCGCTGGTGAAAAGCATCGTCGGCATTAATATCTCCTGGGGCACCTGGTTTATCGCCTTCCTGCCGCTGGGTATCCTGCTGATTCTGGCAATGCCGCTGCTGGCCTACTGGTTCTACCCGCCGGAAGTGAAAGTCAACGATGAAGTGCCGCTGTGGGCCGCCCGCGAGCTGGAAAAACTTGGCCGCCTGTCGCGCAATGAAATTCTGCTGCTGGTCTTCGTCTGCTTTGCGCTGATGATGTGGATCTTCGCCGCCGAATGGATTGAACCGGCGCTGGCCGCCCTGCTGGTTATCGTGCTGATGCTGTGGACCGGCGTACTTTCGTGGAATGACATCACCAGCAACAAAGCGGCGTGGAATACCTTTGCCTGGTTCGCGACCCTGGTGGCGCTGGCCGACGGCCTCTCCTCCACCGGTTTTATCGCCTGGCTGGGTAAAGAAGGCGGCGCGCTGATGAGCGGCATCTCCCCGGGCGTCGCAACCGTCGTCCTGCTGCTGGCGTTCTATCTGCTGCACTATCTGTTCGCCAGCACCACCGCGCACACCACCGCGCTGCTGCCGGCCATGCTGACTATCGCCTCCACGATTCCGGGGATGAATATGCAGGTGTTCGTACTGCTGATGGTGACCTCGCTCGGCGTGATGGGGATTATCACCCCCTACGGTACCGGCCCCAGCCCAATCTACTACGGCAGCGGCTATCTGCCGACCAAAGACTACTGGCGTCTCGGCACCATTTTCGGCGCCATCTTCCTGGCCGCCCTGCTGCTGATTGGCTATCCGTGGATGTCCATGATGTTCTGATTCATAACCGTCGGGCCGAACCCCGGCGGTTTTACTCTTAGGGAGCAAAGCAATGTCGACTAAACCATTTGTCTATCAGGAAGCCTTTCCGCTAGCAAAAGATAAGACTGAATACTATCTGCTGAGCAAAGAGCACGTGTCCGTGGCCGAATTTGAAGGCCAGGAGATCCTCAAAGTAGCCCCTCAGGCCCTCACCCTTCTGGCACAGCAGGCCTTCCACGATGCGGCGTTTATGCTGCGCGTTTCCCACCAAAAACAGGTCGCGCAGATCCTTCTCGACCCTGAAGCCAGCGATAACGATAAGTACGTGGCGCTGCAGTTCCTGCGCAACTCTGAAATCGCGGCCAAAGGCGTGCTGCCCACCTGCCAGGATACCGGCACGGCGATTATTATGGGTAAGAAAGGCCAGCGCGTGTGGACCGGCGGCGGTGATGAAGCGGCCCTCGCCCGCGGCGTCTATAACACCTATACCGAGGATAACCTGCGCTATTCGCAGAACGCCGCGCTGGATATGTACAAAGAGGTCAACACCGGGACTAACCTGCCTGCGCAAATCGACCTCTACAGCGTCGACGGCGACGAATATAAATTTCTCTGTATGGCCAAAGGGGGCGGCTCGGCCAACAAAACCTATCTGTATCAGGAAACCAAAGCGTTAATCACTCCGGCGAAGCTGAAAAACTATCTCGTTGAGAAGATGCGCACGCTCGGTACCGCCGCCTGCCCGCCGTACCATATCGCCTTTGTGATTGGCGGTACCTCGGCAGAAGCGACGCTAAAAACGGTGAAGCTGGCCTCTACCCACTATTACGACGAACTGCCGACCGAAGGCAACGAACACGGCCAGGCCTTCCGCGATATTCAGCTGGAGCAGGAACTGCTGGTGGAGGCGCAAAACCTCGGTCTCGGCGCGCAGTTCGGCGGCAAATACTTCGCCCACGATATCCGCGTCATCCGCCTGCCGCGCCACGGCGCCTCCTGCCCGGTGGGCATGGGCGTCTCCTGTTCGGCGGATCGCAATATCAAAGCCAAAATCAACCGCCAGGGGATCTGGATTGAGAAACTGGAGAGCAACCCGGGTCAGTATATTCCCGAACATCTGCGCCAGCAGGGCGAAGGCAAGGTCGTCAGCATCGATCTTAATCAGCCGATGAGCGAGATTCTGGCCCAGCTTTCCGCCCATCCGGTCTCGACGCGTCTGACGCTCAACGGCACCATTATTGTGGCCCGCGATATCGCCCACGCGAAGCTGAAAGAGCTTATCGATAACGGTGAAGAACTGCCGCAGTACGTCAAAGATCATCCGATCTACTACGCCGGCCCGGCGAAAACCCCGGAAGGCTATGCGTCCGGCTCCCTTGGCCCCACCACCGCAGGCCGCATGGACTCTTACGTCGACCTGCTGCAATCCCACGGCGCAAGCATGGTGATGCTGGCCAAAGGCAACCGCAGCCAGCAGGTCACCGATGCCTGTCACAAGCACGGCGGTTTTTACCTCGGCAGCATCGGCGGCCCGGCGGCGGTGCTGGCGCAGCAGAGCATCAAGAGCCTGGAGTGCGTGGCCTATCCTGAACTGGGGATGGAAGCCATCTGGAAAATCGAAGTGGAAAACTTCCCGGCGTTTATTCTGGTGGATGACAAAGGCAATGACTTCTTCCAGCAGATCCAGAATAAGCAGTGCGCAGGCTGTTCGCAGCAAAGAGGATGATATTACCCGCCCCTGGCGGCGGGTAACCGTCGAAGGCCGTCGCATGACGGCCTGAGATGTGCGACAAACCTGCCGGGTGGCGGCTAAACGGCATCCAGATCGTCAAATACCTGCTGCGCCAGATGCATCGTGGCGTTGGCGGCGGGCAGGCCGCAGTAGAGCGCGGAGTGCATAATCAGCTCTTTCAGCTCATCGCGGGTGACGCCGTTATTAAACGCCGCGCGCAGATGCATTTTCAGCTCAGCTTCGCGGTTCAGGGCAATCAGCATGGCGATGGTGATCATGCTGCGGGTATGATGATCGAGCCCCGGCCGGGTCCATGTCTCTCCCCAGGCGTAGCGGGTAATAAAATCCTGGAACGCTTCATTCAGCGGCGTCAGCTTTTGCAGCGTCTTATCGACGTGAGCATCGCCGAGCACCTTCCGCCGGACCTCCATTCCCCGCTGATACCGCTGTTTATCGTCCATGCTTTTCCCCCTGAACAAAACCCAGCAGCGCCGAGCTGAACGCCCCCGGCGCTTCGATATTCGATAAATGCGAAGCCGCCAGCACGACGACTTCTGAGACCGGGATCTGCTGATGCAGGAAGTTGGCGTCCGCCACCGTTGTGACAGGGTCACTTTCTCCGGCGACGATCAGCACCGGAATCGCGATCTGCGCGACCTCTCCACGCAGATCGGCGGCGGCCAGCGCTTCGCAGCAGGCCGCATAGCCTTCAGCATCGATATGGGTCAGCTGGTGACACAGTGCTTCCACCACTTCCGGCGTCTTCTGGCGAAATGCGTGGGTAAACCAGCGGTCCGCGGCGCCTGCGGCGACCACTTCCATCCCTTCCTGACGCACCGTGCGGGCGCGCGACAGCCAGCCGGCCTGGTCGCCAATACGCGCAGCGGTGTTGGCAACGACCAGCCCCTGAAAACGTTCAGGGGCAAAGCGCCCCAGCCACAGACCGGTCAGGCCACCCATTGAAATCCCGCAGAACCAGGCTTTAGCGATATTAAGATGATCGAGCAGCGCAATCACATCTTCGCCGAGCTGCGCCAGCGTCACTTTACCGTTTTTACGGGTGGCGCCATGGCCGTGGGTATCGTAGCGCAGCACGCGAAAATGCTGCGTTAACGCCTCAAGCTGCGGCTGCCACATCGCCCGGGTAGTGCCCAGCGAGTTAGAGAGAACGATGACCGGCGCGTCTTGCGGCCCGTCTATCTGATAATCAACATTCATAACGTTGCTCCTTATAGCGCGCCACAACCTGGCGCACGAAGAGTGCTGAGCTGCCGGTCGCCGTTGTCGGGTCCAGCAGTTGAGTTAAGCGGCTGGCGGAGAGATGCTCGCTGACCAGCGGATCGGTTTCCAGCACGCTTAACAGCGAACGTGACGCATCCAGCGCCTGGCGACACAGCGCCTCAACCCGGTGATGAGCCTCGGCTTTGCCGACAAACTCCGCCAGCGCCAGAGTGACGGCCTCGGCCATAATCAGGCCATGGGTGATATCGAGGTCGGCGCGCATCTTATGCGGGAAGACCTGCATGTCGCGGACCAGCGCTTCGCTCTGCGCCAGCGCGCCGCCGACGAGGGTTATCAGCTCCGGCAGCGTTTCCCACTCCGCCTGCCAGCCGCCCAGCGCCCGCTCGTGCTGCTGGATCTGCCCGGCATAGAGCGTTGCCACCAGCCCGGGCGTACGCTGGGCGGCGGTCAAAATAGCGGCGCAGGAGATGGGATTGCGTTTGTGCGGCATGGTAGACGATCCGCCGCGTCCTTCGGCGACCGGTTCACCCACCTCTGCAACCTCGGTTTGCATCAGCAGAGAAAAATCATTGGCGAATTTACCCAGCGTGCCGCAGACGCCCGCGTACCATGCCCCCACCTCCAGCAGCCGGTCACGCTGGCTGTGCCACGGCGCGTCCGGAAGCTGCAGGTCGAGAGTTTTCGCCAGCGCGCCAGCGATCCGCGGCGCCTGCGTTTTAAGGGAATCGAGGGTGCCCGCCGCGCCGCCAAACTGCAGCGCCAGCACCCTTGAGCGCATCTCTCGCAGACGCACCTGCCAGCGCAGCAGCGCATCCAGCGTCCCGGCCAGTTTCAGACCAAAGGTGACCGGCAGCGCATGCTGCATCCAGGTACGCCCGGGCATCACCGTATCCTGATAGCGCGCCGCCTGATGGGCTAACGCGTCGAGCAGTTGCTGCAGCAGGGAGTCCGTTTCCGCCAGCGCGCCGCGCAGTTGCAGGATAAAGCCGGTGTCGATAGCATCCTGGCTGGTCGCCCCCCAGTGTACGTAGCGCGCCGCCGCGTCATCCCGTTGTTTAACCCGCGCGGTCAGCTGTTTGACCAGCGGGATCGCCAGATTCCCGGCGCTGGCGGCGGCCTGCCCCAGCGCGGAGAAGTCGATGTGTTCGTGCCGGCAACTCTCAATAATGGGATTAAGCGCCGCCTGCGGCACGAGGCCGCATTCGACCTGAGCGCGAGCCAGCGCGGCTTCAAAATCCAGCATCCCCTGTACCCGCTGCGCATCGCTGAACCAGGCGGTCAGCGGACTGGTGCGCATCATCGGGGTCAACAAACTCATTATGGCTCCTTAAACGCGTTCTATAATCAGCGCGATCCCCTGACCGACGCCGATACACATGGTGCACAGCGCATAGCGCCCGCCGGTACGGCGCAGCTGGTACGCCGCGGTCATTGCCAGACGGCCGCCGGAGGCGCCCAGCGGATGTCCGAGGGCTATCGCGCCGCCGTTAGGGTTGACGTGCGCCGCATCGTCGGGCAGACCCAGATCGCGCGTGACCGCCAGCGCCTGAGCGGCAAAGGCCTCATTCAGTTCAATGACGTCCATCTGCCCAAGCGTTAGCCCGGTTTGCGCCAGCACCTTACGTACCGCCGGCGCCGGGCCAAATCCCATAATACGCGGCGCCACCCCTGCCGTCGCGACGCCCACCACGCGGGCGAGCGGCTGTAAATCATTGGCGGCCAGCGCCTGCTCGCTGGCAAGCAGCAGCGCGCAGGCGCCGTCGTTGACTCCGGAAGCGTTACCTGCCGTCACCGTACCGTCGGCGCGCACCACGCCGCGCAGCCTGGCCAGCGCCTCCGCCGTGGTGCTGCGCGGGTGCTCATCGCGGCTAAAGAGTAGCGGTTCGCCCTTACGCTGCGGCACCGAGACGGCGATCAGTTCGTTGGCAAAGCGTCCGGCCTCCTGCGCCGCCGCCGTACGCAGCTGGCTACGCAGCGCAAACGCATCCTGATCCTCCCGCGAAATGGCGAAATCGTCCGCCACGTTTTCCGCCGTTTCCGGCATCGAATCCACGCCGTACAGCGCTTTCATCTGCGGGTTAATGAAGCGCCAGCCGATGGTGGTATCTTCCATCCGCATCGTGCGGCTAAAGGCGCTTTCGGCCTTGCCCATCACAAACGGCGCGCGCGACATGCTCTCCACGCCGCCGGCGATCATCAGCTGAGTTTCGTCGCTTTTAATCGCGCGCGCTGCGATACCGATCGCATCAAGGCTGGAACCGCACAGGCGGTTTACGGTACTGCCCGGTACGCTTTCCGGCAGACCGGCCAGCAGCAGCGCCATGCGCGCGACGTTGCGGTTATCTTCCCCCGCCTGGTTAGCGCAGCCGTAAATCACATCGTCAATACGCGCCGGATCGAGTCCCGGGTTGCGCTCCAGCAGCGCTTTCAGCGGCAGCGCCGCCAGATCGTCGGCGCGCAGGGTGGCCAGGGTACCGCCAAAGCGGCCGAACGGCGTCCGCACCGCATCACAGATAAATGCCTGATTCATCATAGGTTCCTTACGCGCTTTCCGCCAGTTGTGCAAAAGTCAGCGCCACCGGCGTGATGCGCTGCAGTTCCTCAAAAGAGAGGCCGTTAAAGATTTCCCGCACCACCGGGCCGCTTTCGCTGATATCGATGACCGCCAGGTCGGTGTAGATACGGCTGACGCAGCCGACGCCGGTCAGCGGATAGGTGCAGTGCTCTACCAGCTTGCACTCCCCGTCGCGGGTCAGGTGATCCATCATCACGAAGACCTGACGAGCGCCAATGGCCAGATCCATCGCTCCGCCGACGGCAGGAATGGCGTCGGGCGCGCCGGTACTCCAGTTCGCCAGATCGCCTCTGGCGGAAACCTGGTAAGCGCCAAGCACGCAGATATCGAGGTGCCCGCCGCGCATCATGGCGAAGGAGTCGCCGTGGTGAAAGTAGCAGCCGCCGTTGAGCAGAGTCACATACTCTTTCCCGGCGTTAATCAGCTCCGGATCCTCTTCCCCCGGCAGCGGTTTCGGCCCCATCCCCAGCAGGCCGTTTTCGCTGTGCAGAAAGATTTCTTTATCGGCAGGAAGATAGTTGGCGATGCGGGTGGGCAAGCCGATCCCCAGATTGACGTAAGCGCCTTCGGGAATATCGCGGGCCACGCGCTGGGCCATCTCATCGCGAGTCAGTTTTTGCATTAAGAGTTCCTCAGGCGCTTTTAGCGGCAATCAGGTTTTCCAGGGAGTAGACGCGCTGCACAAAAATGCCCGGGGTAATGATGCTTTCCGGGTCGAGATCGCCCAAGGGCACCAGCTGCGAAACTTCTACAATGGTGGTTTTCGCGGCGGTCGCCATAATCGGGCCAAAATTGCGCGCCGCTTTGCGATAAACCAGGTTTCCCCAGCGGTCGCCCTGGTGGGCTTTGATCAACGCGAAGTCGGCCCTGATGGGGTATTCGAGCACGTAATGACGCCCGTCGATTTCGCGGGTCTCTTTCCCCTCCGCCAGCGGCGTACCGTAGCCGGTGGGGGTAAACACCGCGCCGAGGCCCGCGCCTGCCGCCTGGATCCGCGCCGCGAGGTTGCCCTGCGGTACCAGCTCCAGCTCAACTTTGCCGCGGCGATAAAGGTCATCGAAAATCTGCGAATCAACCTGACGTGGGAATGAACAGATCATCTTTCGCACCCGACCGGCCTTCAGCAGCGCCGCCAGGCCGACTTCGCCGTTGCCCGCATTGTTGTTGATAATGGTTAAATCACGGGCCCCCTGTTCTATCAGAGCATCTATCAGGTACGTCGGCTGCCCGGCGGGGCCAAAACCGCCAATCATTATGGTCGCCCCGTCGTGGATCCCGGCGATGGCATCACGTAGCGTCGACACGCTTTTATCAATCATCAGGTCGCTCCTGTATGTGCGGTAATCGCACTTTTATTCGTTGTTCGCACAAAATGTGACCCGCTTAACGATGCTGGTCAAGGGCGATAATCGAAATATGGTGCGATAATCGAACATCGTGTATGTTTAGCGAAAGAATGTGATCGACGGCAAATACGGAGAAGAAAATGGAGAAGCATCCAGATGATTTACTGACGGGCGATAGCGATCCGTTTAAGGGCGATCCGAACTTTATGGCTTCGCTGGCGCGCGGGCTGGAGGTGATCCAGGCGTTTACTCCGCAGCGCCCGCTGCTCTCAATTTCGCAGATCAGCCAAAAGACCGGCATTCCGCGCGCGGCGGTGCGCCGCTGCCTGTATACGCTGAGCAAACTGGGCTTTGTTTACGCCGAAGATGGTAAAAATTTCCAGCTGCGACCGAAAATTCTGGCGCTGGGCCACGCCTGGCTTGCCTCCACGCCGCTGGCGCGTTCGGCGCAGCCGGTGCTGAAGCATTTAAGCGAAATGCTCAATGAGTCCTGCTCCATCGCCACTCTCGACGGCGACGACATTCTTTATATCGCTCGCGCGTCGAGTTCGCGCATTATGACCATCGATCTCGACATCGGCAGCCGCCTGCCCGCCTGGGCGACCTCCATGGGACGCGTGCTGCTGAGCTATCAGCCGGAAGAGAAGCTGAACGATATGCTGGGCCGGGTCACCATGATTCGCTATACCCCGCAAACCGTTGATTCGGTTGCAAAGCTGCGTACCGAACTTAAGCGCGTGCACCAGCAGGGCTACGCGCTTAACGATCAGGAGCTCGAGATGGGGCTGCGCTCGCTGGCGGTGCCGCTGTTTAACCCTCAGGGGCAGATTCAGGCGGCGCTGAACGTCGGCGTACACGCCGGGCAGGTCTCCACGCACGAGATGCTGGAGCGGGTGTTACCCGAGCTACAGAAAGCAGCCCGGGAACTGACGCTGCTGATGCGCTAGCGGCTATGCTTGGCGTGGCGCTCCCAGTTTTCCTGCTTTGCCTCCGCCGATTTTCGCAGGGCCACGTAGCAGGCGCCGCTGCCGCCGTGGTGCGGTAACGCCGCGCAGAACGCCTGGACTTCCGGGAGTTCCACCAGCCAGCGCGCCAGGTAGCTGCGAATAATATTGGCGTGCGCGTTATCGTCGCGCCCTTTGCCATGCACGATCAGCACATTACGCAGCCCCTCTTTTTGCGCCTGGACCACAAAAGCAAACAGATTCTGTCGGCACTTCTCCACCGGCTGGCGCAGCAGATTGAGGCTTGCCTGCTGGCCGTATTTGCCGCGCCGGAGCTTATCCAGTACGCCGCTTTGCAGACCTTCCCGCTTAAACTCAAGGGCGGTTGCCAGCGGCACAATATCGAGATAGCCGGTGGTCAGAAAGTTATCCAGCTGCAGGGGATCAATCCGCTGCGCGGCGCGGGTATTGCGCACGGGGTGCCAGTGGACGTCGTGATTATGTTTCAGAGGCTGAACGTCCTCCATGGCGCCAAGAAATAGGGATTTGTCGTCAAGGTTCATGCGCGCTCCTCCAGCTACTACCGGGTGGTTACTATAGCCGTCTCGCGGCGCCTCCTCAACGCGTTTAACCACCTCCGCGCGATTATGGAAACAGTTGTCGGCTCTGACGACGAAACAGCGTGATTAATGACGCGGTTAAGGGCGTTTGCCGCGTATCGCGGCGCTGAATCAGAAAATAGGTGGCTTTGGGTAACGCTTCGCGGATGGGGATCATCACCAGCTTATCCGCCATCATCGGGTCGTTGCCAAGTTCGACCGGCAGAATGCTGAGAAAATCGCTTTTCACCACCAGGCTAATGCACGAGGAGAAAGTCTCACAAACGATATCCACCTTTGGCGCCAGTCCGGCCTGGTTAAACATCTCCTGCAGCTGTTTGAAGTAGCTGCCGCGCGGCGTCGGCATCGTCCAGTGGTGATCGAGCAGCTCGGTCAATGAAGTGACGTGTGCCGCCGGGTGACCGGCGCGGGCGAATACCGCGAAGGGTTTCTCAAATAGCTTCTCAAAGCTGAATTCATGATCGTAGGGGCCGGGATAGTAAGTATTGATGGTGAAATCCAGCTCACCCTGACGCAGTTCATTAATCATCGCCAGCAGCTGTCCTTCCATAATCCGCACCTTCACCAGCGGATGCTGCTGATGAAAGCGGCAAATAACCGAAGGCATCAGCGAACGCGCTACGCTGGCGCCAAGGCCGATATTAATCTGCCCGGCCTGCTCGCCCTGACGTTGCAGCAATTCATCCTGCGCCACCCGCAGCTCTTCCAGGATCAGGCTCGCATGTTGATAAAAGCTTTCGCCATTTTCGGTCAGCGCCACCCCCTGGCTACGACGGACAAACAGCTGCGCGGAGAGCCCCTCTTCCAGCTCTTTAATCGCTTTGGTCAACGCCGGCTGCGAAATCGCCAACGCCCGGCTGGCGCCGCGAATACTTCCTTCGCGCGCGACCTCAACGAAGGCGCGAATGTGGTGAAATTTAATCTGAAATGACATGTTGTGAGCGATAACCAGTGTTTATCAGACAGAAGAAAATGACATCTACTGTAATCGATCGTGCTGTGGCAGGTTAAGGATGAGAGTGCATGAAAGTGATGAGTGATAAGTAAAGGCTATCACTTCGTGAACACTATCACAGTTTTTGCTTATAACGGGAAAGGTTATGCCGCAACTTTATGATTTCATCAACCAGCTGGCGCCAAAAATGACCGAATGGCGTCGCGATTTTCACCTGCATGCGGAATCCGGCTGGCTGGAGTTCCGCACCGCCAGCAAAGTGGCGGAAGTATTAGACGGTCTGGGTTATCAGCTGGCGCTGGGGCGCGACGTTATCGATGCCGATAGCCGTATGGGCCTGCCTGATGAAGAGACCCTGGCACAGGCGTTCCAGCGCGCCCGCGCGCAGGGTGCGCCTGAACGCTGGCTACCGGCGTTTGAGGGCGGCTTCGCCGGAGTGGTGGCGACCCTCGATACCGGGCGGCCGGGGCCGACGCTGGCGTTTCGCGTCGACATGGATGCGCTCGATCTCAACGAGCAGCATGACGATAGTCACCGCCCGCATCGCGATCGTTTTGCCTCCTGCAACGACGGTATGATGCATGCCTGCGGCCACGACGGTCACACCGCAATCGGGCTGGGTCTGGCGCACGTGCTGAAGGAGTATGCCGCGCAGCTCAACGGGACGATCAAGCTGATTTTCCAGCCGGCGGAAGAAGGTACCCGCGGCGCGCGCGCCATGGTCGCGGCGGGCGTACTTGATGAGGTGGATTACTTTACCGCCATTCATATCGGTACCGGCGTCCCTGCCGGCACCGTCGTCTGCGGCGGCGATAACTTTATGGCCACCACCAAATTCGATGTGCAGTTCAGCGGCGTCGCCGCCCACGCTGGCGGTAAACCGGAAGATGGCCGTAACGCGCTACTGGCGGCGGCCCAGGCCGCCCTTGCCCTGCACGCCATCGCGCCGCACAGCGCCGGGGCGTCAAGGGTTAACGTCGGCGTCATGCAGGCCGGTACCGGACGTAACGTGGTTCCCTCCTCCGCACTATTAAAAGTCGAAACCCGTGGCGAAACCGATGCCATTAACCAGTACGTCTTTGAGCGGGCTAAACAGGCGATCGCCGGCGCGGCGACCATGTATGAAGCCAGTTACCAGCTGCAGCTGATGGGCGCGGCCACCTCCAGCGCCCCGTCGCCGGCGTGGGTGGACTATCTGCGCCAGCAGACGGCCCAGGTCCCCGGCGTTAAACAGGCTGTCGATCGTATCGCTGCCCCGGCGGGTTCCGAGGATGCCACCCTGATGATGGCCCGGGTCCAGGAGCGCGGCGGTCTCGCCTCATACATGATATTCGGCACGGAACTGAGCGCCGGTCACCACAATGAAAAATTCGATTTCGACGAGAACGTGATGACCCTGGCCGTCGAAACGTTAGCACGCGTCGCCCTGAACTTTCCCTGGCAGCGAGGTGTGTAATGGAACACGTTTATCAATTTGTCGATGACGTTATTGAGGGGCGGCGCAACGATTTTTGCGCCATTGCCGATGATATCTGGGACCATCCGGAAACCCGCTTTCAGGAGTTCTGGTCCGCTGCGCGTTTGGCCGATGCGCTGGAAGCGGAAGGCTTTCAATTGACCCGCAATGCCGGCGGGATCCCCAACGCCTTTATCGCCAGCTTCGGCGCGGGCCAACCGGTGATTGCCCTCCTCGGCGAATTTGACGCCCTGGCGGGGCTCAGCCAGCGGGCCCACTGCGCGGAACCCGCGTCTTCGACGCCGGGAGAAAACGGCCACGGGTGCGGGCATAATCTGCTTGGTACGGCGGCGTTCGCCGCCGCGCTCGCCGCCAGGAACTGGCTGCAGCAACAGGGCGGCGCCGGCACGCTTCGCTTCTATGGCTGTCCCGGCGAGGAAGGCGGCTCGGGGAAAACCTTCATGGTCCGCGAGGGGTTATTCGATGACATCGATGCCGCCCTGACCTGGCATCCGGAAGCCTGGGCCGGGATGTTCAGCACCCGTACCCTTGCCAACATTCAGGCGGCATGGCGGTTTACCGGCACCGCGGCGCACGCGGCAAACTCGCCGCATTTGGGCCGCAGCGCGCTGGATGCCGTGACGCTGATGACCACCGGCAGCAACTTCCTTAACGAACATATTATCGAAAAAGCGCGGGTGCACTACGCCATCACCGATACCGGCGGCGTCTCCCCCAACGTTGTTCAGGCGCAGGCGGAGGTGCTGTATCTCATTCGCGCGCCGGAAATGGCCGACGCGCAGCAAATCTTCGCCCGGATCGAGAAAATCGCCCAGGGCGCGGCGTTGATGACCGAGACCCGCGTCAGCTGTCGCTTCGAAAAAGCCTGTTCCAGCTATCTGCCCAACCGCACGCTGGAAGCGGCGATGTATCAGGCGGTTTGCCATTACGGCACGCCGCCCTGGAGCACGGAAGAGCGCGCATTCGCCGCCGAAATTCGCGCAACCTTGAGCGCGAACGATATCAATAACAGCCTGAAAAACATTGCCGACACCGGCGGCGAGGACGGGAAAGCGTTCGCCCGCCGCCACCGCGAAACGCGCCTGATCGATGAAGTGGCGCCGTGGGCGGCAACGGACAACATCCTTGCGGGCTCTACCGACGTCGGCGACGTGAGCTGGAAGGCCCCCGTGGCCCAGTGCTTCAGCCCCTGTTTTGCCGTCGGGACGCCGCTGCACTCCTGGCAACTGGTGAGCCAGGGCAGAACCTCCATCGCCCACAAAGGGATGCTGCTGGCGGGGAAAGTGCTGGGCGCGACGGCCATTCGTCTGTTCAGCGACAGGGCGTTACTGACCGCCAGCCAGCAGGAACTGGCGCAGGTCTTAGCCGAAAGGCCCTACCGGTGCCCCATTCCACAGGAGGTCAAGCCTTCGATTTTAAAATAATAAAAGCCCCGTGGATGGAGTACGGCAACGCGGTAATCGCCAAAAAAACAACGGCTGACACGCCCAGGGGTAAAGAGACAACCAACACAACAACGACAACTGAGGAACGCCCATGAGTATGTCATCCATACCGTCGCCTTCCCCCACCGGTAAGCTTTATGGCTGGGTTGAAAAAATAGGTAACAAGGTCCCGCATCCGTTTTTACTGTTTATCTATCTGATTGTGGCGTTAATGGTCGCCACCGCCATCCTGTCGGCGCTGAACGTCGGGGTACAGAACCCCACCGACGGCTCGCGAGTGGTGGTGAAAAATTTGCTTAGCATTGAAGGATTGCACTGGTTTTTACCGAACGTCATTAAGAACTTCAGCGGTTTCGCGCCGCTGGGGGCCATTCTGGCTCTGGTGCTGGGGGCCGGTTTTGCGGAACGAGTGGGCCTGCTGCCTTCGCTGATGGTGAAAATGTCATCCCACGTTAGCGCCCGTTACGCCAGCTATATGGTGCTGTTTATCGCCTTCTTTAGCCACATCTCTTCCGATGCCGCGCTGGTGATTATGCCGCCGCTGGGCGCCCTGATGTTCCTCGCCGTCGGCCGCCACCCTGTTGCCGGGCTGCTGGCGGCCATCGCCGGCGTCGGCTGCGGCTTCACGGCCAATCTGCTCATCGTCACCACCGATGTCCTGCTCTCTGGCATCAGCACCGAAGCGGCAAAAACCCTTGACGCCTCGCTCCACGTCAGCGTGATTGATAACTGGTATTTTATGGCAACCTCAGTGATCGTTCTCACGCTGGTTGGCGGATTGATTACCGATAAACTGGTGGAACCGCGGTTAGGGCAATGGCAAGGCAACAGCGATGAAACGCTGCAGACGTTGACGGCGGAACAGCGCTTCGGCCTGCGCGTGGCCGGCGTGGCCGCGCTGTTATTCGTGGCGGCGATCGCGCTGATGGTCGTGCCGGAAAACGGTATCCTGCGCGATCCCATCAAGCATACCGTGATGCCTTCGCCGTTTATAAAAGGGATCGTCCCGCTCATTATCTTTTTCTTCTTCGTCGTTTCACTGGCCTACGGCATCGCCACCGGCAAAATTCGCCGCCAGGCCGATCTGCCTCAGCTGATGATTGAGCCGATGAAAGAGATGGCAGGTTTTATCGTGATGGTCTTCCCGCTGGCCCAGTTCGTCGCCATGTTCAACTGGAGCAATATGGGGAAATTTATGGCCGTCGGCTTGACGGATCTGCTGGAGAGCGCGGGAATGAACGGCGTACCGGCGTTTGTCGGCCTGGCGCTGCTATCCGCCTTTTTGTGTATGTTTATCGCCAGCGGTTCGGCAATCTGGTCGATTCTGGCGCCGATTTTCGTGCCGATGTTTATGCTGCTGGGCTTTCACCCGGCATTCGCGCAGATTCTGTTTCGCATCGCCGACTCATCGGTGCTGCCGCTGGCGCCGGTATCGCCGTTTGTGCCGCTATTTCTCGGCTTCTTACAGCGCTACCGGCCCGACGCTAAGCTTGGAACCTACTACTCGCTGGTCTTGCCTTATCCATTAATATTCCTTGCCGTCTGGCTACTGCTGCTGGTTGGCTGGTACCTCGTGGGGCTGCCCATCGGACCGGGTATTTATCCGCGATTACCTTAACGTCGCGACAGGCCAGGGAAGGCCACAAAAACGTTAACGCCAGGTCGTGCGGTTACTGATGACTTTATACAGTCCTTCAATCGCCAAAGCGATCAGATGAATTACTAAGCCGCTGATAATCACAATTACAACGCCAGTCATCATATATTGCATATCACCACCTTTGTTGGTAAAAACCCGCGCAGAAACGCCGGGAAATCATGGACTCTAGGAAAGCCAGTCTGTTTATCTGCCGCGCCGGATGGTTGCCGGTGAATTCGCCGCCGGATAAAGGTAGCAAAATCGCCTTGCCAACGCGTCTGCGAGTGAATGTAAAAATAAACATCGCTTTCCTCACCTCATAATTAATAGCCCATGCTGACCCTGTTTGTTGACCTTTTCGGAGTATGGTTTGCCCGCATCGCGTCGTGCTATGGTGATGCCCTGCCAAAATAACCTCGCTGAAGGAGGACCGATGCTCACGCTGTTGCAAGATAAAATTGACACCCCGCTGGGGCCGCTGTGGGTGATTTGCGATGAGCAGTTTAACCTGCGGGCCGTTGAGTGGGATCAGCACCGCGACCGCATGGAACAACTGCTGGATGTGCATTATCGCCGTGAAGGCTACCAACGCGTTGATTCGCGTAATCCCGGTAACCTGAGCCGTAAGCTTAGCGATTACTTCGCGGGCGATCTCGCCGTTATCGACACCTTACCTACCGCCACCGGCGGGACGCCGTTTCAGCGGGAAGTCTGGCAAACGCTGCGCACCATCCCCTGCGGCCAGGTCATGCACTACGGTCAGCTCGCGGAGGCGCTGGGACGTCCGGGCGCGGCGCGCGCCGTGGGTGCCGCCAACGGTTCAAATCCTGTCAGTATTGTGGTGCCCTGCCACCGGGTGATCGGGCGTAACGGCACCATGACGGGTTACGCCGGCGGCGTGCAGCGAAAAGAGTGGCTATTGCGTCACGAAGGCTATCTGCTCCTTTGACCGTAAGTGCCTTTTCTGGAATCTTCCGGTAATTTTACAATCCAACATCGCCAGATAACTTATTCATAATCAATGAGATAAAATGGGTAACTGATTTACCCTTTTAATATTACGTGTTTCAGGGGTTCGAGACTTACCTGCTCACCAAAAAGATGTTAAAATTGACCAATATCAATTAAAGCCTGAGCAGACTTATGATCCCGGAAAAGCGAATTATACGACGCATTCAGTCTGGCGGTTGTGCAATCCATTGCCAGGATTGCAGCATTAGCCAGCTTTGCATCCCTTTTACTCTGAACGAGCATGAGCTTGACCAGCTTGATAACATCATCGAGCGGAAAAAGCCTATCCAGAAAGGACAGACCTTGTTCAAAGCCGGTGATGAGCTGAAATCGCTGTATGCAATTCGTTCTGGCACCATTAAAAGCTACACCATCACCGAACAGGGCGATGAGCAGATCACCGGTTTTCATCTGGCCGGCGATTTGGTCGGCTTTGACGCTATCGGCACCGCCCACCACCCGAGCTTTGCCCAGGCGCTGGAAACCTCAATGGTCTGCGAGATTCCGTTTGAAACGCTGGACGACCTCTCCGGTAAGATGCCGAACCTGCGTCAGCAGATGATGCGTCTGATGAGCGGCGAGATCAAAGGCGATCAGGATATGATCCTGCTGCTTTCTAAAAAGAACGCAGAGGAGCGCCTGGCGGCCTTTATCTACAATCTGTCCCGCCGTTTCGCGCAGCGCGGCTTCTCGCCGCGTGAGTTCCGCCTCACCATGACACGTGGCGATATCGGCAACTATCTGGGCCTGACGGTTGAAACCATCAGCCGCCTGCTGGGACGTTTCCAGAAGAGCGGTATGCTGGCGGTTAAAGGCAAATATATCACCATCGAAAACAGCGACCTGCTGGCGCAGCTTGCTGGCCAGGCCCGCAACGTCGCCTGATAGTCCTCCCGTATCCGGCCGGATCGCGAATTTTTTTCTAATTTGTTGATCTGGCCAGGCTCATCCCCTGTTTCATTTCATCCATATAGGTTATCTTTTTAATACAGACTGTAGTTACAGTTGTAAGGAGACCCTGTATGGCGAAGTATCAGAACATGCTGGTAGTAATCGACCCCAATCAGGACGACCAGCCTGCATTGCGGCGCGCGGTGTATCTGCACCAACGGATTGGTGGCCGCATCAAAGCCTTTTTGCCGATCTATGATTTTTCTTATGAAATGACCACCCTGCTCTCCCCCGACGAACGCACGGCCATGCGCCAGGGCGTCATCGGGCAGCGTACCGCCTGGATCCGCGAGCAGGCAAAATTCTATATAGAGTCCGGCGTGCCCATTGATATTAAAGTGGTGTGGCACAATCGTCCCTTCGAAGCCATTATTCAGGAAATCATCAGCGACAAGCATGATTTAGTGCTGAAGATGGCGCACCAGCACGACAAGCTGGAAGCGGTGATTTTCACCCCAACGGACTGGCACCTGCTGCGTAAATGCCCATGTCCGGTCTGGATGGTCAAAGATCAGCCGTGGCCGGAAGGCGGTAAAGCGCTGGTGGCGGTCAATCTCGCCAGTGAAGAGAACTACCACAACGCGCTCAATGAAAAACTGGTCAGAGAAACCATTGAGCTGGCGGAACAGGTTAACCATACAGAGGTTCACCTGGTGGGCGCCTATCCCGTCACGCCCATCAATATCGCGATTGAGCTCCCTGATTTTGACCCCAGCGTCTATAACGACGCCATTCGCGGTCAGCATCTGCTGGCCATGAAAGCGCTGCGGCAAAAATTCGGTATCGATGAAGGCCGCACCCACGTTGAAAAAGGGTTACCTGAGGAGGTCATTCCCGACCTTTCAGAGCATCTTCAGGCGGGGATCGTGGTACTGGGTACGATTGGTCGAACCGGACTCTCGGCAGCCTTCCTCGGCAATACCGCTGAACAGGTTATTGACCACCTGCGCTGCGACCTGCTGGCTCTGAAGCCGGACCAGTACCAGACGCCGGTTGAGCTGGACGACGAAGAAGACGATTAGTCCGTTGACTTCATTCGTGGTAATAAGACGTCATCCCCCGCCCGCGCGGGGGATTTTTTTGCATCCCATTAACAAAAATAAAGGGCCATTTGGCCCCGATTTCAACAGCTTTGTGGGTAACGAAAACGTTAGTGGATACCTAAGCGCCAGGCGTGATCGATCTCTTCTTTAAGCTCCATGGACGAAAGCGCCATTAAATCGGCGAACTCAAGTTCCAGCAATTTCAGCTTTTTCAGATACTGCGCGGGGGTTAAAGCAGCGGGGTCACGGCGCAGAAATTCGATGGCCAGTTGCGTGGGGGTTAACTCGGTATCCATAATATCCTCAGTTTGGGTGAAAAACGGCCTATTGTAACACCTTCGCCTGATTATTTTATGAGCAAATAACCCCTTCGTTGCCTATATAAAAAAGCCGTCTCAGAAGAGACGGCTTAAGAAGCACTGGTTTTAAACGACCAGGCCTTACAACGCTTTCAGAATCGCATCGACGCTGGCTTTGGCATCGCCAAACAGCATGTGGGTGTTCTCTTTAAAGAACAGCGGGTTTTGTACGCCAGCGTAGCCGGTGTTCATTGAACGTTTAAATACAATGACGTTCTGCGCTTTCCACACTTCCAGCACCGGCATACCGGCGATCGGGCTGCCCGGATCGTCCTGCGCGGCCGGGTTCACCGTGTCGTTAGCGCCGATGACCAGTACGGTGTCGGTATCGGAGAAATCATCGTTGATCTCATCCATTTCCAGCACGATGTCATACGGGACTTTAGCTTCCGCCAGCAGGACGTTCATATGGCCCGGCAGACGCCCGGCAACCGGATGAATACCGAAACGCACTTTGATTCCGCGCGCGCGCAGTCTTTCAGTGATTTCCGCGACCGGATACTGGGCCTGCGCAACCGCCATGCCGTAGCCCGGGGTGATGATGACCGACTGAGAACCTTTCAGCATCTCAGCGGTTTCTTCGGCGCTGATTTCACGGTGCTCGCCCACTTCTTCATCACCTGTGGACGCCGTGCCGTCAGAACCAAAACCGCCAGCAATCACGCTGAAGAACGAACGGTTCATCGCCTTACACATGATGTAGGACAGAATTGCACCGGAAGAACCTACCAGCGCACCGGTTACGATCAGCAGGTCGTTGCTGAGCATAAAGCCCGCCGCCGCTGCCGCCCAGCCGGAGTAGGAGTTCAGCATTGATACCACGACCGGCATATCAGCGCCGCCGATGGAGGCCACCAGGTGCCAGCCAAACGCCAGGGCAATCACGGTCATCACCAGCAGGCACAGTACCTGCATGCCGATGCTGTCGGTACGCACGAAAACGATCAGCAGCAGGAAAGAAATGACCAGCGCCGCCAGGTTTAGCTTATGACGGTTCGGCAGCATCAGCGGCTTAGAAGACATCTTGCCGCACAGCTTGCCAAACGCCACAACGGAACCCGTAAAGGTCACCGCGCCGATGAAGATACCGAGGAACACTTCGGTCAGATGAATATTGACCAGAATCTGTTCCATACCGGTTTCATGCTGCAGATAGCTGTTAAAGCCAACCAGTACCGCCGCCAGGCCCACGAAGCTGTGCAGAATCGCCACCAGCTCCGGCATCTCGGTCATTTCAACTTTCTTCGCCAGGCGAATACCGATCGCGCCGCCGATAACCATCGCCAGCAGGATCCACGCGACGTTGCTGCTATCCGGCCCCAGAATGGTCGCCACCAGCGCAATCGCCATCCCGGCAATGCCGTAGTAGTTCCCCTGCTGGGAGGTTTCGTGTTTGGAAAGCCCCGCCAGGCTAAAAATAAACAGAATCGCGGCAACAATGTATGCAGCTGTAACTAATCCACCAGACATTTGTTACCCCTTATCCTTTGCGGAACATTTTCAGCATGCGCTGAGTGACGGTGAAACCACCAAAAATATTAATGCTGGCGATCAGCACCGCGATAAAGCTCAGGAAGCTGACCCAGCCGCCGTGGCCTATCTGTAACAATGCCCCTACCACGATAATGCCGGAAATCGCGTTAGTGACCGACATCAGCGGCGTATGCAGCGCATGGGAGACGTTCCATACGACGTAGTAACCGACCACGCAGGAGAGCGCGAAAACGGTAAAGTGGCCGAGGAACTCTTTCGGCGCCACGCTTGCCAGCCAGCCAAACAGAATAATCGCCAGCGCCATCAGCGCATACTTGCGCAGCGGCGAGCTCGGTTTCGCCTCTGCTTTTGGCGCTTCAACCTTTTTCGCTGCCGCCTGCGGCTGAGCAGATACCTGAATGGGTGGAGCGGGCCAGGTGATTTCACCCTCGCGAACCACGGTAACGCCGCGGATAACGACATCATCAAAATCGATAACGACATTGCCGTCTTTCTCTTTGCACAGCAGCTTAAGCAGGTTAACCAGGTTGGTGCCATACAGCTGTGAGGACTGCGTCGGCAGACGACCAGGGAGATCGGTATAACCGATAATCTTCACGCCGTTGGCGGTGGTAACCACCTGGCCCGGCACGGTGTATTCACAGTTGCCGCCGTTTTGCGACGCCAGGTCAACCACCACGCTGCCGGACTTCATGGAGTCAACCATCTCGCGGGTAATCAGCTTCGGCGCCGGTTTACCCGGAATCAGCGCGGTGGTAACGATGATGTCGACATCTTTGGCCTGGGCGGCAAAGAGCGCCATCTCGGCTTTGATAAAGGCTTCAGACATGACTTTGGCATAGCCGTCGCCGCTGCCCGCTTCCTCTTTAAAATCCAGCTCAAGGAACTCGGCGCCCATACTCTGCACCTGTTCTTTCACTTCCGGACGGGTATCAAACGCGCGGACGATTGCGCCGAGGCTGTTAGCCGCGCCGATGGCCGCCAGACCGGCAACCCCGGCTCCGATAACCATCACCTTCGCGGGAGGAACCTTACCTGCCGCGGTGATCTGCCCGGTGAAGAAGCGGCCAAACTCGTGGGCGGCTTCAACGATTGCGCGATAGCCGGCGATGTTAGCCATCGAACTTAACGCATCCAGCGACTGAGCGCGCGAAATACGCGGCACTGAATCCATCGCCATCACGTTGATGTTGCGCGCCGCCAGTTTTTCCATCAGCTGCGGGTTTTGCGCCGGCCAGATGAAGCTGATGAGCGTCGTGCCGGGATTAAGCAGCAGGAGCTCTTCGTCATCGGGCGCGTTCACTTTCAGAATGACGTCGGACTGCCAGACGTCATCATCGCTAACGATCTCCGCTCCAGCCTGAACGAAGGCCTCGTCGTCGAAACTGGCCAGCTTACCTGCGCCGCTTTCTACCGCGACGCTGAACCCGAGTTTCAGCAGCTGCTCCACCGTTTTCGGCGTGGCGGCGGCCCGGGTTTCCAGGGCTAGTCTCTCTTTTGGTACACCAATACGCATAGTTTTCCCTTCCATCGGTTTTTGATGATGGTTTACTTTTCTTACAAACGACCGTCGCGAAGGCGGATGAACGTGCCTTCCAACATATGTCTGAAAAAATAAAACAGTAACAAACTTTTTATAACCTACTGAAAATACCGATTGTGATCTACAGCAATAAAACAGAAATTTTGATTTTATTGGTAAAACGCACGGCTAACCGTGCCAGGCAGCAATATTTACCTTATTTTTATGCCAGCGCCTGATAATCCGCTTGGCAGAGGGGTTAATTCACCATTTATCGCCGTCTTGAACATCGTATTAACATTACGTTAACTTATGAAAGTGATATCGATTATCGATTTTGCTGGTCAATCGGCTGTTTTTTCAACATATCGAAAAATGTTATATTTCTGCAGTATACGTTTAGGGCGACAACTGAAAATTGACGCAGACAGTCACTCACGATAAATGCAATAATCAAATGTTTTCAGTCAACAACAATACCAGTACATGGTTTGCGCAAGGCAAAGGATTATTTTTATGAAGCTTAAGAACTCACTCCTGGCGTCTGCTCTTCTGGCTACAACCGCGTTGTCTGCCCATGCAGCGACCGAGCTGACTCCGGAGCAGGCGGCAGCGCTGAAGCCCTACGATCGCGTAGTGGTTACCGGCCGTTTTAACGCCATTGGCGACGCGGTGCAGGCCGTTTCCCGTAAAGCGGACAAAGAAGGCGCAGCATCCTTTTATGTTGTCGACACGTCTGATTTTGGCAGCGGCGGCAACCTGCGCGTAACGGCCGATTTTTATAAAGAAAATGCCCCGCAGGCCGACGCGCCGAAAAATCGTGTGATTAACGGCGTAATGGAATTACCGAAGGACCAGGCCGTCGAGCTGGAGCCGTTTGATACCGTCACCGTACAGGGCTTCTACCGCAGCCAGCCGGAAGTTAACGACGCCATCACCAAAGCCGCTAAGGCCAAGGGCGCCGCCTCCTTCTTTATCGTGCGCCAGGTTGATGCCAACCAGGGCGGCAACCAGCGAATCACCGCCTATATCTACAAAGCCGATGCCAAAAAACGCGTTCTGCAAAGCCCGGACGCTATCCCGGCAGATTCAGAAGCCGGTCGCGCTGCGCTGGCGGAAGGCGGAGAAGCCGCGAAGAAAGTGGAGATCCCGGGCGTAGCGACCACCGCAGCGGTCGGTTCCGGCACCGGCGTAGGCCGCTTCTTTGAAACGCAATCATCTAAAGGCGGGCGTTACACCGTCACTCTGCCGGACGGTACCAAAGTCGAGGAAGTGAACAAAATCACCGCCGCGCAGATGGTGCCATACGACAGCATCAAGTTCACCGGTAACTACGGTAACATGACGGAAATCTCCTACCAGACGGCTAAGCGCGCGGCGAAGAAAGGCGCGAAGTACTACCACATTACCCGCCAGTGGCAGGAGCGCGGTGGCAACATCACCATCAGCGCCGACCTGTATAAGTAACGGCGTCTGAGCTGAACAAAAAGGCGGCGATCTGCCGCCTTTTTTCTTTTTTTCATTTCTCGCCATTGCATGCATACAAAACACTCCGTAAAATCCCGCGCCTTAGCGCAATCCTCCATTTTTATGCGATTTCGCCAAATAAATATTCTTAGTTTGATGATTGTCACCTCGGGAATGCAATGGAAAAGAAACTGGGCCTTAGCGCCCTGACCGCGCTGGTTCTCAGCTCAATGCTGGGTGCAGGCGTATTCAGCCTGCCGCAAAATATGGCAGCCGTCGCCAGCCCTTCCGCACTGCTTATCGGCTGGGGTATCACCGGCGTGGGGATCCTGTTCCTCGCCTTTGCCATGCTGCTGCTCACCCGCATTCGCCCCGAACTCGACGGCGGTATTTTTACCTACGCCCGGGAAGGCTTTGGCGAGTTGATAGGCTTCTGCTCCGCCTGGGGCTACTGGCTGTGCGCGGTTGTTGCCAATGTCTCCTATCTGGTTATCGTCTTCTCTGCGCTAAGCTTCTTTACCGATACCCCCGAGCTGCGCCTGTTTGGCGACGGCAACACCTGGCAATCCATCGTCGGCGCCTCCGTCCTGCTGTGGATTGTCCATTTCCTCGTGCTGCGCGGTGTACAAACGGCCGCGGGTATCAACCTGGCCGCGACGCTGGCCAAACTGCTGCCCCTCGGCGCGTTTATCGCGCTGGCCGCCATCGCGTTTCGTATGGAGACATTCCGCCTGGATTTCAGCGGCCTGGCGCTGGGCGTACCGGTATGGGAGCAGGTGAAAAACACCATGCTGATCACCCTGTGGGTTTTTATCGGCGTCGAAGGCGCGGTCGTGGTTTCCGCACGCGCGCGTAATAAACAGGATGTTGGCCGCGCGACGCTGCTGGCAGTACTCTCCGCGCTGGCGGTCTATCTGCTGGTGACGCTTCTCTCGTTAGGCGTCGTGCCGCGTAGCGAGCTGGCGGAAATACGCAACCCCTCAATGGCCGGGCTGATGGTCAACATGATGGGCTCATGGGGGGAGATTGTTATTGCCGCCGGGCTGATTATTTCCGTCTGCGGCGCGTATCTGAGCTGGACCATTATGGCGGCGGAGGTGCCCTATCTGGCAGCAACGCATAAAGCCTTTCCGCGCCTGTTTGCCCGGACCAATAAAAACAATGCCCCGTCGGCTTCGCTGTGGCTCACCAACGTCAGCGTACAGGCTTCGCTGGTATTGATTTGGCTTACCGGCTCAGATTACAACACGCTGCTGACCATCGCCTCTGAGATGATCCTGGTGCCCTACTTTCTCGTCGGCGCATTTTTGCTGAAGATTGCTGAGCGCCCGCTGCACAAGGCCGTCGGTGTCGGTGCCTGTATTTATGGCTTATGGTTATTATATGCGTCCGGCCCTGTGCATTTATTGTTGTCAGTGATACTTTACGCTCCGGGTCTTCTGGTTTTCCTGTATGCCCGTCGTACACACCAGCACGATCGCCCGCTCAAACGCCGTGACCTGGCATTAATTGGTTTTTTGCTGGTTGCCGCCGTACCGGCAACGTGGATGTTGGTAGGGTAAGCGGTTACCCTGCCGCTGAACTCAAAGGAGATACCCATGGCTGATATCCAGCCTCGTCCAATCCTGATTACCGGCGGGGGCCGTCGTATCGGCCTCGCCCTGGCCCGCCATTTTCTGGCCCGGCAGCAGCCCGTTATTATCAGCTACCGCACCTGGTATCCCGCCATCGACGCGCTGCGTGAAGCGGGCGCCGTTTGTCTGCACGCGGATTTCAGCACTGACGATAGCATTCTGGCGTTCGCCGAAGAGGTGAAGGCGCACGCCGGCAGCGGTCTGCGCGCCATCATCCATAACGCCAGCGGCTGGATGGCGGAAAAGCCCGGGGTGCCGTTAACCACGGTGCTCGCCAGCATGATGCAAATTCACGTCAACGCCCCCTACTTGCTCAACCATGCTCTGGAGAGCCTGCTGCGCGGCCACGGCCATGCGGCCAGCGACATTATCCATATCACCGACTACGTTGTGGAGCGCGGCAGCGACAAACACATTGCCTACGCCGCCAGCAAAGCGGCGCTGGATAATATGAGCCGCTCGTTCGCCCGCAAGCTGGCGCCGGAAATTAAGGTCAATGCTATCGCCCCTTCGCTGATTTTATTTAACGAAGGCGATGACGCGGAATACCGCAAGCAGGCGCTTGATAAATCGCTGATGAAAATCGCGCCAGGTGAAAAAGAGATCAGCGACCTGATCGAATACCTGTTCAGCAGCCGCTACGTGACCGGTCGCTCATTTGCCGTCGACGGCGGCCGCCATCTGCGCTAGTGGAAGCGGCTCCAGCCGATAATTAACAGCCACGCGCAGAGGCTCCAGCACCCCACTGCGCCTGCCAGAGCGAACGGCAGGCGCATAACGCCGGTGAAATACCATAGCGAGAGCAAATAGATAAAGTACGGAATGATCGACCACATCCCGAATACGATGGTGGTTCGCAGCGCTTCGATCCCCCGCTCGCTGGCAACGATATAATTCGCGATCAGGGCGAAAGTCGGAAAGAGCGGAATCAACCCGGCGATATAGTAGTTCTTCGTTTTAGACAGCACGCCAATCAGGACAACGACCAGCGCGCCGAGCAGCGCTTTTATCAACAACCCCATACCTTTTGCCTTAACATTTAAACAACAAGACCCCGCAGCATAACGGAAGCGCCGACAATTATAAACGCGCAAGAGCGGCCGATACCGTGTAGAAGCAAAAGACCTATTTTTTAGCGGTCTCATCACTGACGCCAGCCCCTATGCCGAATATCCGCAGCTGGTATTAAACGTACGCAAGGATGATATCCCTGGCAAGCGAGCACGTTATTCGAAGACCGTTTTCGCTGCCTTAAAAACCCTTCGGCTAAATACACACATTAAACCGAAAAGAGAATATTTTTTCTGATTGTTGAGTTATACGTATAACATATTATTTTTCGTATTTTTAGATACAAATCAAATTAGCCTATTTTCGGCTCATCTCCCCCTCACGTATTTACACAGATTTTAAAACCTGAAGCGCTTTACTGACGGGCATTTACAAAATATCCAACTCAATAACTGCACCGCTTCAGTGCAGCTAGTGATCTGCACTAAATGATTCAAATCAATACTGGCGAAATAGCTTAAAAGTTGTTAATTGATATGGTTGATTTTTATCATAAGGGGTTATTTTGAAATTATTCTTTTTGCGCAAATCCTGAATAAGCGCACATAGCCATTTTTTAGCAAAATGGCTAAATAAAACCAATTATTTTGATTTACATCAATATAAAACCGATTTCACAAGGAAGCATACTTTGCCGTTAATAACAGGCACGGTAGTAGATATGATCGTAATTATATGATTTTACAATCTTTCGATCTGTTCCTGATATCCGCAACAGAATTTTATTCTGTTCACAATCCTCAACGCAGCCATTTAGTTCAGCTCATGCCAGTTTTTCGAATCTTTTACTTGTTGCTATTATCATTACTAGTATTAGACACTCATCTGATTGTTATTATTTTATATTAATCAGCATCAGAACCAGTTAAAGGAATCTCCATGTTCGGACCTGCTTCACGCAAAGTAAAAATGGCCATGAACTTCATCAAAATATATTCATCAACGCGAAAATGCTCGTAAATTACCGGAGAGCGTCAAGCATGCAGTGGAATATTGAAAATAGCCTTGTATGTCCTGTAACAGGAACAGGTTTTTCAGTTGCGGCAAGTGCCAAAAATCTGAAATTAATTATTTGGTATAGTGGAGATTATTTTTTGAGCATTGGTTCGGTTATTAACATCACACAAAATGAAGTTTTCATTAATGGTGTGCCCGGCGATTTACAGGTTATTCATGCATTCCCCTATACGGAAAATTTGTGGTCAACATTTTCAAAGAATATTGAATGCCCCGGTAATCAGAACCCTATGCTGCTCATCTGCAATCGAAGAAGCCTCTGCAAGTTCGCCTTGTGCCCCTACGGCGCCAGGCAAAAGAGGCCGCAATAAGGCTTCCCCCTCATTCGCGCTAGCGTACCGGTACTTATTTTCTATGTGGGCACGTGCTGTCCTGACAGCCCGTGCCCACATTGTGCCGCATCCTGTTCCCTTAATGCGCAATGCTTCTGCTCGTATCTGAATCATTGTCTGGCTCCGCAAAAAATAGTCCTGAACCGCAGCTCCGGGAATCATAGCGAATTTCATGGCTAATATATAGCTCATATTAATGTCCGGATGGTTTACAATGGCGGTAGCGAATGAATAGGCACCTGACTTCAGATACTGAATGCGCCACCTAAGCCGCGATTCAGGTACAGAGATTCAAGCGATTAAAAGATGAGTGCAAGCATACACAATATGAATAAAATTGTTTTCGTTGAGGATGATGCCGAGGTCGGCGCACTGATTGCGGCCTACCTTGGCAAACACGATATGGACGTGGTGGTAGAACCGCGCGGCGATCGGGCGGAAGAGGTTATCGCGCGCGAAAAGCCGGACCTGGTGCTGCTGGATATCATGCTGCCGGGTAAAGACGGTATGACGCTGTGCCGCGATTTACGCGGCCAGTGGCAGGGGCCAATCGTATTGCTCACTTCACTGGACAGCGATATGAACCATATTCTCTCACTCGAAATGGGCGCCAGCGATTATATCCTGAAAACCACGCCGCCCGCGGTGCTGTTAGCTCGCCTGCGCCTGCATTTGCGCCAGCATATCGCCGTGCCGGACGGCAGCGTCCCCTCCTCGCTCACCCCGCATAAAGCGATCGCTTTTGGCTCCCTGAGTATCGACCCGGTGAATAGACAGGTGATGCTCGGCGGCGAAAGCGTCGCCTTATCCACTGCGGATTTCGATCTCCTGTGGGAGTTAGCGACCCATGCTGGACAAATTATGGATCGGGACGCGTTATTAAAAAATCTGCGCGGCGTCAGCTACGATGGTATGGACCGCAGCGTCGATGTCGCCATCTCGCGGCTGCGTAAAAAGCTTCTCGATAATGCGACTGAGCCATATCGTATCAAAACGGTACGCAATAAAGGTTACCTGTTCGCCCCGCACGCCTGGGACAACTAATTCAGGCATGTGGCGATGGAATAGCTGTTTGTGCGGAGTTAGCCGTCAGAGCCAATTCAACCTCCTGTTAATTATTTTTAAAACAGGGGGTGAAATTGCTTTTCCCACGCAAAACCCGCGCTTCACCGCGCGGCGCGCCTCACGACTTGCCGGGCGGGTGATACTCTTTGCAGACAATCAACGGAAAACATTCTACTGTGGAGTGATAGCGCTGGCGCCTGGCCAGTATCGACACCCGTCGTGAGTATAGAGATTCACACCTTCAGTGGGCTGGGATGACCGGAATATCTACTGCACGGGAGCACCTATATGTTGAACGATCTCAGCAGCGATGAAAGCAAAAGACGCGCGGCGATTGACCTGTTAAAAAACGCGGACGAAGGGCGAGACGAAGCGTTAAAAAAATACACTCATCTGGTCTGCCAGTTGCTAAAAATGCCAATGAGTTTTGTGTCAATCCTTGACGATGAAAAGCAGTACATCAAATCTGCTCAGAATATCGCCCCCACGGACACCAGCCTGGGCGGAGCATTTTGCGAACAGACCCTGAAACAGGGTGAGACTTTCCTTTGTCCTGATACGCATCAGCACCCGATCTTTCATCGCGATCGGGCGGTCAGAGAAGCGCCATTCATTCGCTTTTATGCAGGATGCCCGCTGAAAACCCGCGACGGAGTGACCGTGGGTACCTTGAGTATCTTAGATACGCAACCCAGGACACTTTCAGATGAGCAGATCGCTATTTTTAAGACTCTGGCCGAGCTGATATCGGATTTCTTAGCCTCCTGGCACTCAGTGGGGTATATCGACGTCGTCACGCTTTTACCCAATCGGCAGCGCCTGCTCAAGGACATTGAGGTGTCGGCGGAGGGTACTTTCAGGCTGGTCATTATTGACTGCATTGATATGCCATTTGCCTACGAGATGGCCCGCTCATTGGGGATGCTGGCGGTAGAGAATTTGCTTCGTGACATGACCGTCGCGCTGCAGGCGCGCCTGCCCATGGCGAGCAAACTTTACGCCGTAGCGGTGGGACGCTTTGCCTTTTTCACCCCGGAACCCATGGCGCTGTCATTGGAGGGTATCGCACTACGGCTTCAGGGAACCCAGGCCAGGATCGGCCCGGACGTTCCCCTGGATTTGAATATTCACATGGGTGACTCCGGTATTTGCGATAGCTCCCTGACGCCAAATGAAATTCTGCGGCGCGCGGTGAGCGCACTGCATGAAGCGATAAGCCAGGGGCACCGTTTTACGATCTATAATGACGCACTGGACATCCGCAAGAAGCGAGATTTCAGCCTGCTGACCGAACTCAGGCAAACGCTGCAGGGAAACCAGGGGTTATATCTGGTCTTTCAGCCAAAAATTTCGCTGACGACGGGTGACGTGACGGGCGCTGAAGCCTTGATAAGATGGAAGCATCCTATCAATGGTGAAGTGCTGCCGGGTGAATTTATTCCGCTGGTCGAAAAGACTAGCCTGATGCGCGAACTCTCGGCCTGGGTTATCGATCATACTATCGCGCAGCTGAGTGACTGGCGGGATCGGGGGCTTTCTCTTCCCGTCTCAATTAATCTCGCCGCCAGCGATTTTTCTCGACCCGATTTCGCTGAGGAGCTTGAGCAGAAACTGCGGGCGGCGTGTCTTGACCCAGCCCTGCTGGGGGTGGAGTGTCTGGAGACTGAGAAGATGCTTGAAAGTCCGGCCGCGCTGAACGGACTGGACATGCTCAAAAAACGCGGGTTTAAAATTTCTCTGGATGACTTTGGATCGGGATACAGCAACATTAATTACCTGCGGCAAATCCCGCTGGACATCATCAAACTCGACCGGTCTATTGTGAGGCATATAGTCCATGAGAAAGCCAGCCGCATTATTGTGCACAACGTTATCAGGCTCCTCAAGCAGCTCGATTACGTCGTCCTTGCCGAAGGCGTCGAGGATCTCGAAACGGTTGAGATTTTACGCAGCCTGGGCTGCGATGAGGTTCAGGGATATTTTTATGCCCGGCCGATGGTCTCCGTTGATTTTGCCGCATGGTATCGCGCCAGAAAGGCAGACCTGGTAAAGCAATCCTGAGACGAACGACTCTTTTCAATGTTCTTTCAGTATATGAACCAATCCAGCGATAAAGACGCGCAACGGGCGCTGCACTGAGGAACACGATATGACTACCTTTTACCAATTGACTGCCACCAGCCTGTACGGCCAGCCCATCTCAATGGCTGACTATGCTGGCAAGCTCGTTCTGGTAGTCAATACCGCCAGCCACTGTGGCTTCACGCCACAATATGCAGGGCTGGAAGCGCTCTACGCGAAATACGCTGCCCATGGGCTGATAGTGCTTGGTTTCCCCTGCAACCAGTTTGGTAAGCAGGAGCCCGGCGGCGTCGATGACATCGAGCAGACCTGTAGGGTCAATTACGGTGTGAGCTTCCCGATGTTCGAGAAAGTAGAGGTCAACGGCGCCGGCGCGCACCCGCTGTTTCGTTACCTGAAAGATGAGTTACCCGGCGTGCTGGGCGGGCGGATCAAATGGAACTTCACGAAGTTCTTGATCGGTCGCGACGGCACCCCTCTCACGCGTTTCGCGCCGTTCACCACCCCGGAGAAAATGGAGGCCGCCATCCTTGCCGCACTAAAGATTTAAATCTTTTGCCTCCCTGACCACTGCCTGTGCGCGAGTGAACGTTCGCTCCGCGCCGGAAGTGCGCCTGAAAAAATGACAATGGGTTATGAATAAGTCCCGCGCACGCGATACAAATCACTCATTTTTCAGCCCACCACACGCCAGATATTTCTCTTTTCTGCGAGTTAAGCCATCTATTAAAACAATACCTGCCCGGCAAGATGACCTATTCCCATCGACGAAAACATCGCCAGGGTGCTCCAGAAAGTAATTCTGCCGATCGCCCTGACAGGAGAGGCTCTGCTGACAATTGAAGATATATAGCCAAGAGCAGCCAGTGAAAAAAGGGAGGAGAGAATAACAAAGAGAAAAACCAGCGTTGCTGGAGAAAGCCATGCAACGACTAAAGGCAACGTTGCGCCAGCGGAAAAACTCAGCGCCGAGAAAACGGCAGCCTGCAGGGGGCGCGCAGAATTGGTATCCGTCAGTCCCAGCTCCTCGCGGGCATGCGTGTCCAGAGCATCTTTCACCATGAGTTGTTCGGCAACCTTTTGGGCAAGCTCTGGCTCGAGTCCGCGTTGCACATAAAGTAAAGTCAGCTCGCGTACTTCTCCCTGATAATCTGTTTCCAGTTCCCTCTTTTCCTGAGCGAGAACCGCGTTTTCCGTGTCGGCCTGAGATGAGACGGAAACATATTCCCCCGCGGCCATCGACATCGCCCCCGCGACCAGCCCGGCAATGCCCGCCAGTAAAACCCCGGAAGAGCCCGTATTAGCAGACGCAACGCCAAGAACAAGGCTCGCTGTCGAAACAATACCATCGTTAGCCCCGAGTACAGCAGCCCTTAACCATCCGACGCGTTCAATGCTGTGTCGTTCAAGATGCATGCTTTTATTCTCCTTTAAGTACGCCTGTTCAGCCTGGCGGAATGAGGGTGGAATAAAACGGATTAAAACAGAGAACGCTTCGCACATCGGCGCCGACCGAGGTACATTACATTCTTCTCTGATTTGGCTTCAACCCACACCATCATACTTATGCGTGCCGGATGTTGTCAGCCGCAGCGAACCCTGCTTTCATAGCAAATCAAATGGGCATAAAACGCAACAAGGGTTTTTCACGTAGATTGCGCCTGGATAAATGCCCCCGCAGTGCCCCTGCAGGTAAAAGCAGGAATTTAACCTTTTGATTTTGAGTGATATTTAATGAAAAAGCTGTTTGTGCAGTTTTACCTCCTGCTGTTCGTCTGCTTCCTGGTCATGACCATGATGGTGGGCCTGGTGTACAAATTCACCGCCGAACGCGCAGGGCGTCAGTCGCTGGACGACCTGATGAAAAGTTCGCTGTATCTGATGCGCAGCGAGCTGCGGGAGATCCCGCCGCGCGACTGGAGCAAAACGCTCAAAGAGCTGGACCTCAATCTCTCTTTCGATCTGCATATCGAGCCCATCAGCAAATTCAAGCTCTCGGAAAACTCGATGCAGCATCTGCGCGCCGGGGATATCGTCGCCCTCGACGATCAGTACACTTTTATCCAGCGGATCCCGCGCAGCCACTACGTGCTCTCCGTCGGTCCGGTGCCGTATCTCTATTTTTTGCATGAGATGCGCCTGCTCGATCTGGCCCTGATGGCTTTTATCGCCATCTCGCTGGCCTTTCCGGTCTTTATCTGGATGCGTCCTCACTGGCAGGAGATGCTGCGTATTGAGACCGCCGCCCAGCGCTTCGGCGACGGACATCTTACTGAACGCATTCATTTCGACAGCATGTCCAGCTTCGCGCGGCTGGGGGTGGCGTTTAATCAGATGGCCGATAACATCAACGCGCTTATCGCCAGCAAAAAACAGCTGATCGATGGCATCGCCCATGAACTGCGGACCCCGCTGGTGCGCCTGCGCTATCGCCTGGAAATGAGTGAGAACCTCACCGAAGCCGAATCGCAGGCGTTGAACCGCGATATCGGGCAGTTGGAGGCGCTGATTGAAGAACTTCTGACCTACGCCCGGCTTGACCGCCCGCAGAACGAACTGAAGCTAACGACCCCCAATTTCCCGGCGTGGATCCGCGATCACGTTGAAGATATTCAGACGGTTAATCCCCAGCGCGAGATTGCGCTAACCGACGTCGTGGCCGGGAGTTACGGCGCGCTGGATATGCGCTTAATGGAACGGGTGCTGGATAATCTGGTGAATAATGCCCTGCGCTACAGTAACCAGCGTATTCAGATCAGCCTGACGCTGCAGGCTTCGCGCGCGACGCTGCGGGTCGAAGATGATGGCCCCGGAATTGCGCCTGATGAACGTGAGCGAGTGTTCGAGCCTTTCGTACGCCTCGACCCGAGCCGCGATCGCGCGACCGGCGGCTGTGGCCTCGGTTTAGCTATCGTCCACAGCATCGCCCAGGCAATGGCCGGAGAAGTGCATTGCGAAGCGAGTTCGCTGGGCGGGGCCTGTTTTTGCTTTAGCTGGCCGGTCTATCATCAGTTGCCGGATTTTACCTCCGCCTGATACGCCTTTGCGCAAAAGCTGAGGCCTGCTATAGTTAAAAAATCGCTAAGTATGTTGTAACTAAGATGGGGAAATATGGCCAGCTATGACCTTGTTGAACGTCTGAACGACACCTTTCGCCAGCTCGAGCATGAACTGCAGGCGCTAAAACACGCCCTGAGCCAGTGCCGCCTGCTGGCCGCCCGCGTCTTTGAGCTGCCGCCGGTGAGTAAAGACGCAGAACACCAGCCGCTGGAGAGCATCAACGTGGTTCAGCACACCGGCAAAACCGCGCTGGAGATGGCGCTCAGGCACTATAGTCATCTGTTTATCCAGCAGCAGTCGGAAACCCGCAGCAGCAAAGCCGCCGTGCGTTTACCCGGCGCGATTTGTCTGCAAACTGACGCCCGGGAACAGGCTGAACTCTTAGACAAAATCACCCATATCAACGCCCTCAAAGCGCGCTTCGAGAAGATTATCACCGTGGATTCCGGCCTGCCTGCCGCCGCGCGGTTTGAGTGGGTCCACCGCCACCTGCCGGGACTGATTACGCTGAGCGCCTATCGCACGCTAACTCCCCTCCTCGATCCGAGCACCATCCGCTTCGGCTGGGCCAATAAGCACGTGATTAAAAATCTCACCCGCGATCGGGTACTCATGCAGCTGGAAAAAAGCCTTCAGTCGCCCCGGGCGGTTCCGCCGTGGACCCGCGAGCAGTGGCAAAGCAAGCTGGAGCGAGAGTATCAGGATATTGCCGCCCTGCCGCAGCGGGCAAAGCTGAAAATCAAGCGGCCGGTGAAGGTGCAGCCCATCGCCAGGGTCTGGTACAGCGGGGAACAAAAACAGGTGCAATACGCCTGTCCGGGACCGATGATTGCACTGATATCCGGCACCAAGGGCGTCAGCGTGCCGGACCTCGGTGAACTCCTGAACTATGACGCCGATAACGTGCAGTATCGCTACAAACCGCAGGCGCAGTCACTCAGGCTACTGATTCCGCGGCTGCACCTGTGGCTGGCTAGCGAGTAGACATACTGCCCACCATCTCTTCCGGGCGTACCCAGCGGTCAAACTCGGCTTCCGTCAGGTAGCCGAGCGCCAGCGCCGACGCTTTCAGGGTTAACCCCTCTTTATGGGCCTTTTTGGCAATTTCCGCCGCTTTGTCATAGCCGATATGGGTATTCAGCGCGGTTACCAGCATCAGCGACTCATTCAGCAACTGGCTGATGCGTTCACGGTTCGGCTCAATGCCTTCCGCGCAGTGCTCGTTAAAGCTCGCCATCCCGTCAGCCAGCAGCCGCACCGATTGCAGGAAGTTGTGGATCACCATCGGGCGATAGACGTTGAGCTCAAAGTTGCCCGATGCGCCGCCGATATTCACCGCGACATCGTTGCCCATCACCTGACAGCACAGCATGGTCAGGGCTTCGCACTGGGTCGGGTTCACCTTGCCCGGCATAATCGACGAACCCGGTTCATTTTCCGGGATCGCAATTTCGCCAATCCCACAGCGCGGGCCGGAGGCCAGCCAGCGCACATCGTTGGCAATTTTCATCAGCGAAGCGGCCAGCCCTTTCAGCGCCCCGTGCGCGTGCACCAGCGCATCAACGGTCGCCAGCGCTTCAAACTTGTTCGGCGCGGTGACAAACGGCTGGCCGCTTAAGGCCGCCAGCTCGGCGGCGACGCGTACCGCATATTCCGGATGGGTATTGAGCCCGGTTCCCACCGCCGTCCCGCCCAGCGCCAGCTCGGCCAGATGCGGCAGGCTATGGTCGAGATGTTTTAAATTGTGCTCCAGCATGGCTACCCAGCCGGAGATCTCCTGACCGAGGGTCAGCGGCGTCGCATCCTGCAGATGGGTGCGGCCTATTTTGACAATATCGCTGAAGGCAACGGCTTTATTGTTCAGGGTCTGCTTCAGCACGTTGAGCTGCGGGATCAACTTCTCCCGCAGGGCAATCATCGCCGCCACGTGCATCGCCGTCGGGAACACGTCGTTAGAGCTCTGGCTCTTGTTGACATCATCGTTGGGGTGAATCTTACGCTCCATCCCGCGCGGCCCGCCCAGCAGTTCACTCGCGCGATTGGCCAGTACCTCATTCATATTCATGTTGCTTTGCGTGCCGGAGCCGGTTTGCCAGATAGCCAGCGGAAACTCGTCCGGATGTTTGCCTGCCAGCACTTCGTCCGCGGCCTGAATAATCGCTTGCGCTTTCTCCGCGGCCAGAAGGCCGAGATCGTTATTCACCTTCGCCGCTGCGCGCTTGGTCAGCGCCAGCGCATAAATAAGCTCGGCCGGCATTTTTTCCGTCGAAATACGAAAATGTTCCAGCGAGCGCTGGGTTTGCGCGCCCCATAGCTTGTCGGCAGGCACATCGATGGCGCCCATTGAGTCTTTTTCACTGCGATGCGTTGTCATGACTTTCTCCTTGGATTCAACGTGCGTAATAGCGACAAAGCTCACCTGCTCAAAGGGTAAAGTATGGGTCAGATTTATAAGTTGTTTTGGTGGTTCGTGCCGCTAAGCGGCATAAAAAAACCGCCCCGAAGGGCGGCTGAAATCATTTTACGCAGCGGGCGCACTGCGAGCTCTGGATTTGCTGGAAGAAGTCGTTGCCTTTGTCATCCACGAGGATAAACGCCGGGAAGTCTTCGACTTCAATTTTCCAGATGGCTTCCATCCCCAGTTCAGGATAGGCCACGCACTCGAGGCTGCGGATACTCTGCTGCGCCAGTACCGCCGCCGGGCCGCCGATGCTGCCGAGGTAGAAACCGCCGTGTTTATGACAGGCGTCGGTCACCTGCTGGCTGCGGTTGCCTTTGGCTAACATGATTTTACTCGCCCCGTGCGCCTGCAGCAGGTCGACGTAGGAGTCCATGCGGCCAGCGGTCGTCGGGCCAAGGGAGCCGGACGCGTAGCCGTCGGGCGTTTTTGCCGGGCCCGCGTAGTAGATCGGGTGGTCTTTGACGTACTGCGGCAACGCCTCACCGCTGTCGATAAGCTCTTTCAGCTTCGCGTGGGCGATATCGCGGGCGACGATAATCGTCCCGCTCAGCGACAGGCGGGTCGACACCGGGTACTGCGACAGCAGCGCCAGAATATCGCTCATCGGCTGGTTGAGGTTGACCTTGACCGCCTCGCCCTCGCCGGCCTGACGAAGATGCTCGGGAATATATTTGCCCGGATTGCTCTCCAGTTTCTCAATCCAGATCCCCTGGCGGTTGATCTTGGCTTTGATATTGCGATCCGCCGAGCAGGAGACGCCCATGCCCACCGGGCAGGAGGCGCCGTGGCGCGGCAGGCGCACGACGCGAATATCGTGGGCGAAGTATTTGCCGCCGAACTGCGCGCCGAGACCGAGGTTTTGCGCCTCCACCAGCAGTTCCTGTTCCAGCTGAATATCGCGGAAGGCCTGACCATGTTCGTTGCCTTCGGTCGGCAGGCCGTCGTAGTACTTGGTTGAGGCCAGCTTAACGGTTTTCAGGGTGGACTCCGCCGAGGTGCCGCCAATGACGAAAGCAATATGGTACGGCGGGCAGGCGGCGGTTCCCAGAGTGCGCATCTTTTCGACAAGATAGTTTTTCAGCTTCGCCGGGGTAATTAACGCTTTGGTTTCCTGGTACAGGTAGGTTTTATTCGCCGAGCCGCCGCCTTTGGCGATGCAGAGGAATTTGTACTCCTCGCCGTCGGTGGCGTAAAGATCGATCTGCGCAGGCAGGTTAGTGCCGGTGTTGACCTCTTTATACATATCCAGCGGCGCGTTCTGCGAATAGCGCAGGTTATCCTGGATATAGGTGTTATAAACGCCCTGCGCCAGCGCGGCTTCATCGCCGCCGCCGGTCCACACGCGCTGGCCTTTTTTGCCGGTAATAATCGCGGTACCGGTATCCTGGCAGGTCGGCAGCACGCCTTTGGCCGCGATTTCAGAGTTGCGCAGAAACTGCAGCGCCACGTACTTATCGTTTTCGCTGGCTTCCGGGTCGTTGAGAATATCGGCCACCTGCTGCTGGTGCGCCGGGCGAAGCATAAAGGAGGCGTCGTGGAAAGCGTGTTGTGCCAGTAAAGTTAGCGCCTGAGGTTCAACTTTCAGAACTTCCTGGCCGGCGAATTCGGCGACGGAGACGTAATCACTGCTGAGGAGGTAGTACTCGGTATCGTCCTTTTTCAGTGGAAAAGGATCCTGATATACAAAAGGTTTATTCGACATTGTGCTCTCACTTACTGCTTAGCTGATTATATTTCAGGCAGACACTCCATTTGCCCGTGGAAAAGCGAGTCGATCGATTTTACACAATTTTTTAACAAAAACTGAGACAAGGACGACTTTTTCTTCGCGCCGGTTGCTTATCGGTCGATTGCTGGTTTAATAGTGCCATGACTATTAAGTGGAAACAGGGATTGAGAATGCAAAAGCTCATTAACTCAGTGCAAAACTACGCCTGGGGAAGCCATACCGCCTTAACCGAACTTTATGGGATTGCTAACCCGGACAACCTGCCGATGGCGGAGCTGTGGATGGGCGCCCATCCCAAGAGCAGCTCGCAGATTGTGGATAATAGCGGGACACCGCGCTCTCTGCGCGATGCGATCGAAAGCGATAAAGCAACCCTGCTTGGCGCGAAAGTCGCCGAGCGTTTTGGCGAACTGCCGTTCCTGTTCAAAGTTCTGTGCGCCGCGCAGCCGCTCTCTATCCAGGTGCACCCCAACAAGCAGGCCTCGGAAATCGGTTTTGCCAAAGAGAACGCTGCCGGGATCCCGCTTGATGCCGCCGAACGTAACTATAAAGATCCGAACCACAAGCCGGAGCTGGTTTTCGCCTTAACGCCGTTCCTCGCCATGAACGCCTTCCGCGAGTTTGCCGAAATCGTCACCCTGCTGCAGCCGGTTGCCGATGCGCATCCGGCGATTGCCCAGTTCCTTGCGCAGCCTGACGCCGGGCATCTGAGCCAGCTGTTCGCCAGCCTGCTGAACATGAAAGGCGATGAAAAAGCGCACGCCTTACGGGCGCTGCAGGCGGCGCTGGACAGCGAACAGGGTGAGCCCTGGCAGACTATCCGCATGATCGCCGAGTTCTACCCGGACGATAGCGGCCTCTTCTCTCCTCTGCTGCTCAACGTGGTCAAACTGAATCCCGGCGAGGCGATGTTCCTGTTTGCGGAAACCCCGCACGCCTACCTGCAGGGCGTGGCGCTGGAAGTGATGGCCAACTCTGATAACGTGCTTCGCGCGGGCCTGACGCCGAAATATATCGATATTCCGGAACTGGTGGCGAACGTCAAATTTGAGCCAAAACCCGCGGGCCAACTGCTGACCCAGCCGGTAATTCACGGCGCGGAGCTGGACTTCCCCATCCCGGTTGACGATTTTGCCTTCTCGCTGCACGACCTGTCAGCGCAGGCATCAACCATCGCCCAGCAGAGCGCGGCGATCCTGTTCTGCGTCGAGGGTGAGGCGACGATTGCCAAAGGCGAACAGCGCCTGACGCTGAAGCCGGGTGAATCCGCGTTTATCGGCTGTAATGAATCACCGGTGCAGGTCAGCGGCCGCGGCCGCGTGGCGCGCGTGTTTAATAAGCTCCAGTAAGTTACTGAACTTTTTAGCCACAGTTGCTAGACTTTCACCCATCATGACAACACAACCAGGCGGCCCGATCCGCCTGGTTTCATTTATGGACAAATGCTATGAAAAAATCGCTGGTCGCAGCAGGAGTTATCATTGCGCTGGGCGTCGTCTGGACGGGCGGCGCGTGGTATACGGGGAAGCAGCTGGAAAGCCGCATTGCCGACATGGTGCAGCAGGCTAATGCTCAGCTGCAAAGCAGCGCGCCGCAGGCTGGCGTGGAGCTGACGTATCAGGGCTATCAGCGCGGACTGTTCCGCAGCCATTTACAGCTGGTGCTGAAGCCTGCTGCCGGCAAAGCGCCCCGCTGGCTTGCCGCCGGACAGTCGCTGGTGTTTGATGAAGTCGTCGATCACGGCCCTTTCCCGCTGGCATCGCTCAAATCCTTTAACCTCGCCCCGGCGATGGCGTCCGTCAAAACCACCCTGACCAATAACGACGCCAGCAAGGCGCTGTTCGACATCGCTAAAGGCGAAACGCCGTTCACCATTGATACCCGTATCGCTTATAGCGGCGACAACACATCCGCTATTGTGCTCAACCCGCTTGATTACGCGAAAGGCGATGAAAAGGTGACCTTCAGCGGCGGGCAGTTCCAGCTGGACGCTGACCGCGAAGGGAAAACCCTCAGCCTGAGCGGCGAAGCCGGTAGCGGGCAGATTAACGCGGTTAACGAGTACAACCAGAAAGTTCAGCTCACCTTTAATAACCTGAAAACCGACGGCTCTACCGAAATGGCCAGCTTCAACGAGCGTATCGGTAAACAGGCTATCTCGCTGGACAAGCTGGCGATTGGCGTTGAAGGCAAAGAGCTGGCGCTGTTCGAAGGGATGAAAATTGACGGCAATTCGTCGCTGACTGCCGACGGTAAAGGTATTAACAGCCAGCTGGACTACACGGTCAACAGCCTCAAGCTGCAAAATCAGGATATCGGTAGCGGCCGGCTGACGCTGAAGCTGGACAATATTGATGGCGAAGCCTTCCATCAGTTCAGCCAAAAATACAACGCTGAAGCGCAGGCGCTGATGGCGGATCCGCAGCTGGCGCAGAATCCTGAGCTCTATCAGCAGGCGTTAACGCAAACCTTCTTTAGCGCGCTGCCGATGATGCTGAAAGGCAGCCCGTCTCTGACCATTTCGCCGCTGAGCTGGCGCAATGCGAAGGGGGAAACCACCCTGAATCTTTCGATTCTGCTGAAAGACCCGTCGCTGACCACCACGCCGCCGCAGACGCTGGCGGATGAAGTGGATCGTAGCGTTAAATCGCTCGACGGCAAGCTGGTGATCCCGGTGGATATGGCGACGGCGTTTATGACCCAGATTGCCGGGCTGGAAGGCTATCAGCCCGCCGACGCCGCTAAGCTTGCGGATCAGCAGGTGAAAGGCCTGGCGGCGATGGGGCAGATGTTCCGCATCACCACCATGGAAGATAACGCCATTACCTCAAGTCTGCAGTACGCTGACGGCCAGGTTACGCTGAACGGACAGAAAATGCCGCTGGATGAGTTTGCCGGAATGTTCGGTTTAGCGCTTCCCGCCGTCTCTGAACCCGCAGCGCCGCAGGAAACTCAGCCGCAAGATGACGCGCCGCAAGACGTGGTGCCACCCGCCGCGCCGCAGCAATAAACGGCAAATAGCCCCTGCCCAGGGGCTATTTTCGGGTAATCAGCCGGGGAGAAATAATCTGGTTTCTCGCCGCGCCCTGTCCCTCTTCCATACGCCGTAAAATACACTCCGCGAGGCTTTGTCCCAGCTCCCGGGCGGGCGTCGTCACCCAGGTCAGCGGCAGATCGTCCAGCGCCTCCTCGGGTAACTCCGCAAAGGCCGCCAGCGCGACCCGCTGTTCAAAATAGCTTTCGACGCCAGCTTCGCCGCTCTGGCGCCCGGCGCGCATCAGCCCAAACCACGCCCCGGTGGCAATCACGCTGTTGTAGCACAGCACCGCGCTAATCGTTGGGTTTTGCCGCAGCAGCGCCGCCATCGCCTCTGCCGCCTGCTTCTGGCTCGACTCGCACTCCAGCACCCACTCGCTATGAAACGGCAGGCCATACTTCAGCAGGGTGGCGCAGTAGCCGCCTACCCGTTCGGCGCGCGTCAGGGACGAGCTCTGCCCCCCCAGCCAGGCAATGCGCTGATGGCCGCGGCGGATCAGGTGCTCGGTGACAATCTGCGCCGCCTGCATATTATCCGGGCGGATCAGGTCGACATCGTCGAGATAGCTGGCGCGGGAAGCAAACACCAGCGGCATTCCAGCTTGCGCCGCGCGATCGCGCAGCTCCGCTCCCTGGTCGATCGCCCCGGCAATCACCACGCCGTCGACCCCTTGCGCCACCAGGGTATCAAAACGCTGGAGCATTTTTTCACCGCTGTGCCCCCCCTGGGTGAGAAACACCATTCTGCCCTGCGACTCAAGCGCGTCGGTCAATCCGGCGGTCATCTCCGCGTAGAAAGGCTTCGATAAGTCGCTGACGATCAGGCCAATAACGCCGCTCTGGCCGCCGCGCAGCGACGCCGCCTGGCGGTTGCGCACGAAGCCCAGCTGTTCAATGGCATGATTGACGCGCTCGCCGGTCGCCGACGAAATACGCCCCTTGCCGCTCAGCACCAGCGATACCGTACTGACCGACACGCCCGCCGCCTGGGCGACATCATTAATGGTGATTTTTTTCGCGATAGCCATAACTGCAGGCCGACTCCCTTTGGCTGTCGATAAAACGTTTTATCAAGATACTCTCTTTATAAACGTTATTATCGCCGGAATATGTGATTTTTATCGCACTAAAATTTGGTAAAACGTTTTATCTTTCCGTGGCGTTACATCCTACCGATAACTTAAAGAACCAGGATTCGTGTTATGACGGCGAAAACAGCAACCAAAATTACCCTGTGGGAGTTTTTCCAGCAGTTAGGGAAAACCTTCATGTTACCCGTGGCGTTGCTCTCCTTTTGCGGGATCATGCTGGGGATCGGCAGCTCTCTGAGCAGCCATGATGTCCTGACGCTCCTGCCGTGGCTGGACGTGCCGCTGCTGCAGGCCGTATTCATCTGGATGGGCAAAGTCGGCTCCTTCGCCTTCAGCTTTCTGCCGGTGATGTTCTGTATCGCCATTCCACTGGGTCTGGCGCGAGAAAACAAAGGCGTCGCCGCGTTTGCCGGTTTTGTCGGCTATGCCGTGATGAATCTGGCGGTTAACTTCTGGCTGACGGCCAAAGGCATTCTGCCGACCACCGATGCCGCCGTCCTCAAAGCGAACAACATCCAGAATATTATCGGCATTCAATCGATCGACACCGGGATCCTCGGCGCGGTGATCGCCGGGATCATCGTCTGGATGCTGCATGAGCGTTTTCACAATATCCGCCTGCCCGACGCGCTGGCCTTTTTTGGCGGCACCCGCTTTGTACCGATTATCACCACCGTGGTTCTCGGCCTGGTCGGTCTGGTCATTCCGCTGATCTGGCCCGTCTTCGCCATGGGGATTAATGCCCTCGGCCACGTCATCAATAGCGCGGGAGATTTCGGACCGATGATTTTCGGTACCGGAGAGCGCCTGCTGCTGCCTTTCGGCCTGCACCATATTCTGGTGGCGCTGATCCGCTTTACCGAGGCGGGTGGAACCATGGACGTTTGCGGCCATAGCGTCAGCGGCGCGCTGACGATTTTCCAGGCCCAGCTCAGTTGCCCAACCACCCACGGCTTCTCCGAAAGCGCGACCCGTTTCCTCTCGCAAGGCAAAATGCCGGCCTTCCTCGGCGGCCTGCCGGGAGCGGCGCTGGCGATGTACCACTGCGCTCGCCCGGAAAACCGCCATAAAATTAAGGGGCTGCTGATTTCCGGCGTTATCGCCTGCGTGGTAGGCGGTACGACCGAGCCGCTGGAATTTTTATTCCTGTTCGTCGCCCCGGTGCTGTACGTTATCCACGCGCTCCTCACCGGACTGGGCTTTACCATGATGGCCATTCTGGGCGTGACTATCGGCAACACCGACGGCAACGTTATCGACTTTGTGGTGTTCGGCATTCTGCACGGTCTGTCAACCAAGTGGTATCTGGTACCGGTAGTCGCGGCCATCTGGTTTGCGGTTTACTACGGTATCTTCCGTTTCGCTATCACCCGCTTTAACCTGAAAACCCCGGGACGCGATATTGAAACCAATAGTGCTTTCGAAAAGGCCGTCACCGGCGTGACCGGAAAATCAGGCTATAACGTTCCGGCGATTCTGGCGGCGCTCGGCGGCGCGGAAAATATCGTTTCGCTCGATAACTGCATTACCCGCCTGCGTCTGTCGGTTAACGATATGAGCAAAGTCGACAGCGCCGCGCTGAAAGCGAATCGCGCCATCGGCGTGGTGCAGCTTAACCAGCACAACCTGCAGGTGGTGATTGGCCCGCAGGTGCAGTCGGTGAAAGATGAAATGGCTGTCCTGATGAATACCGTCGAGGCATAGGCTCCGCCCCCTCCGTGCAGGAGGGGGACATGATGAAGGAAGTGCAGATGTTTGATTTTTCAACGCCGGTCGACCGTCACGGCACCTGGTGCACCCAGTGGGATTACGTCGCCGACCGTTTTGGCGCGGCCGACCTGCTGCCCTTTACGATCTCCGACATGGATTTCGCCACCGCCCCCTGCATTATCGATGCCGTCAGCAAACGCCTGGCCCACGGCGTTTTTGGCTACAGCCGCTGGAAAAACGATGAATTCCTCGGCGCGGTGAGCCACTGGTTCGCCAGCCGTTTTCATAGTCCAATCGACCGCGAAGCAATTGTTTACGGGCCGTCGGTTATCTATATGGTGGCGGAGATGATTCGTCAGTGGTCGGCAGCGGGTGACGGTATTGTGGTACACACTCCGGCCTACGATGCCTTTTATAAAACCATTGAAGGCAACCAGCGGCGCGTCGCGGCGGTTCCGCTCTCCCTCGACAACCATCAGTGGCGCTGCAATATGGCGCAGCTGGAACGGGTACTGGCTCAGCCGCGTAATACCGTGCTGCTGCTGTGCAGTCCGCATAACCCCACCGGCAAGGTATGGACCCGCGAAGAGCTGGAAACCATGGCGCGGCTGTGCGAGAAGCACGGCGTAAAGGTAATTAGCGACGAGATCCACATGGACATGGTGTGGGACGAACATCAGCACACCCCGTGGTGCGAGGTGGCTCGCAGCCCCTGGGCGCTGTTCACCTCCGGATCGAAAAGTTTCAACATTCCGGCGTTTACTGGCGCATACGGGCTGATTGACGATCCCGCGGCGCGCGAAAGCTATCTGCACGCGCTTAAGGCCCGCGATGGCCTCTCTTCCCCTTCCGTACCGGCGCTGGTGGCGCATATCGCCGCCTATCGCGAGGGCGCCGCCTGGCTGGATGCCCTGCGCGGCTATCTGCAGGAGAATATGCGCTACATCGCGCGCGAACTGAATCAGGCGTTTCCCGAGCTAAACTGGCAGCCGCCGCAGGCGACTTACCTGGCGTGGATTGACCTGCGCCCGCTGGCGGTGGACGATCGCGCCCTGCAAAAAGCACTTATTGAGGAACAGAAGGTCGCCATTATGCCAGGGGACACCTACGGCGATGAGGGTAAGGGTTTTGTCCGTCTGAATGCCGGCTGCCCACGTGAAAAGCTGGAAAAAGGCGTGCAGGGATTAATTGCCGCCCTGGGCTCGCTGCGCTAACTGTTTTCGCTGGCCACCAACGCGGTAGCGGCCTGTCCGCTACCGCTGACTCTCCGCTCACTCATCCGTCCCCCCCGCACAATAAAACGATATTTTGACGAGACTCAAAAAACGCTATTTCACAAAGGTGTATTTAAATGCCGTTTTTAATTCCCGTCAAAATATTCACCAGGAGGAAAAAATATGAACACCTACGATCGTAACCGTAACGCTATCGCTACCGGCAGCATGGTTATGGTGGCCGACAGCGGCGCGACGGGCGTCATCAAAGCCATCCACGCCGAGGGTAAAACGGCGGAGCAGCTCCGCCGGGCGGACTGCGTGGAAATAGACGGACATCAGGGGTTATATTGCCCGCTAAACCTTATTCGCCTGGGCTTTAATTAATCGCAATATCCGTCATCAATATCTGACCGCGGATCCGCAGGCGTAAAAGGCCACCCAGGCGTGGCCTTTGATATTCTCTTTATCGTTCAATTTGATCCCATCGAGCGTTTTACATTAATAAGCAGCGTATTATCGCCCCTCTTCTACCCGCTACGGGTAATATACCTTCTGAGTTCAGAGGCATCTTCATGACATGGCAACAGTTCAAACAGGCGTGGCTGATTAAATTCTGGTCGCCCGTCCCCGCCGTTATCGCCGCGGGTATTCTCTCAACCTACTACTTCGGCATTACCGGCACCTTCTGGGCCGTCACCGGCGAATTCACCCGCTGGGGTGGGCAATTGCTGCAGCTCGTCGGCGTGCACAGCGAAGAGTGGGGCTACTATAAACTCATTCATCTCGAGGGCACCCCGCTCACCCGTATCGACGGCATGATGATCATCGGCATGTTCGGCGGCTGTTTCGCCGCCGCGCTGTGGGCAAATAACGTCAAGCTGCGCTTCCCCCGCAGCCGGATCCGCATTCTGCAGGCCGTCGCCGGGGGAATCATCGCCGGTTTCGGCGCCCGTCTGGCGATGGGCTGCAATCTGGCCGCATTTTTTACCGGTATCCCACAGTTTTCCCTGCACGCCTGGTTCTTTGCCATCGCTACCGCTATCGGAACCTGGTTCGGCGCGCGCTTTACCTTACTGCCCATCTTCCGTATTCCGGTAAAAATGCAGAAAGTGTCCCAGGCCTCGCCGCTGACGCAAAAACCTGACCAGGCGCGGCGCCGGTTCCGTCTCGGCATGGCGGTCTTTTTCGCCATGATCGCCTGGGGCCTGCTCACCGCGGCCGATCGGCCGAAGCTCGGCCTGGCGCTGCTGTTTGGCGTCGGATTTGGCCTGCTCATCGAACGGGCGCAGATCTGCTTCACCTCCGCCTTTCGCGATATGTGGATCACCGGGCGTACCAATATGGCGAAGGCGATTATTTTCGGCATGGCCGCCAGCGCTATTGGGATCTTCAGCTACGTGCAGCTGGGTATGGAGCCGAAAATCATGTGGGCGGGGCCCAACGCGGTTATCGGCGGCCTGCTGTTTGGCTTTGGCATCGTCCTGGCGGGCGGCTGCGAAACCGGCTGGATGTACCGCGCGGTGGAAGGTCAGGTGCACTACTGGTGGGTCGGGCTGGGCAACGTTATCGGTTCAACGATCCTCGCCTACTACTGGGACGGGCTCTCTCCGGCGCTGGCCACAAGCTGGGATAAAATCAACCTGCTGGCGACCTTCGGGCCATTTGGCGGCCTGCTGGTGACCTATCTCCTGCTGCTGATCGCGCTGATTCTGGTGATTGGCTGGGAAAAACGGTTTTTCCGCCGCCAGTCTCTCGCCCCCTCGACCGTTAAGGAAACCGCATGAAAACTCTGGTCCCCGATTATCGCCTCGATATGGTTGGCGAACCCTGCCCCTATCCGGCCATCGCCACGCTGGAAGCCATGCCTTCGCTGAAGAAAGGCGAGATTCTGGAAGTGGTCAGCGACTGTCCGCAGTCGATTAACAACATCCCGCTGGATGCCAAAAACCACGGCTATACCGTGCTCGACATTCAGCAGGATGGGCCAACCATCCGCTATTTGATTCAAAAATAGCCAGAAAAAAGCCGGTAGTGGGCTACCGGCTGTCTTCCGCATCACATGCGCTAGCCCGCGCGTCACGGGCCTGAAAACGTCAACGATTACCAGCCCTTAACCGCATCGCCTTTGTAAAGCTGCTCTGCTGCCGCGGCCACCTCATCGCTCTGGTAGGCCTTCACCAGGTTTTTCACCTTTTCGCTGTCTTTATTTTCGATACGACTGGCGAAGATATTCACGTAAGGGGAATCTTTGCTTTCCACAAACAGGCCGTTGCGCGACGGCGACAGCCCGACCTGGCTTGAGAAGGTGGTATTGATAATCGCCATGGTTATCTGCTGGTCGTCCAGCGCGCGGGTGAGCTGCGGCGCTTCAATTTCGACGATTTTTAGCTTTTTCGGGTTGTTAATAATATCCAGCGAGGTGGGCAGCAGACCCACGCCGTCCTTCAGCGTAATCAGCCCCTGCTTTTGTAGCAGCAGCAGAGAGCGGCCGAGGTTAGTTGGATCGTTGGGGACCGCCACCTGCGCGCCATCGGGCAGCTGAGCAACCGACGTGATTTTCTTCGAATAGGCCGCTATCGGATAAACGAACGTGGTGCCAACCTGAACCAGCTTATAGCCGCGCTCCTGGATCTGTTTGTCCAGATAGGGCTTATGCTGGAAAGCGTTAGCATCAAGATCGCCGTTGTTCAGCGCCTCGTTGGGCAGGACGAAATCATTAAACGTCACCACCTCAACGTCGAGATTGTACTTCTCTTTCGCCACTTTTTGCGCCACCGCCCAGACTTCCTGGTCAACGCCTGCGCTTATGCCCACTTTGATGTGGTTAGGGTCCTGCTCGCCAGGTTTGCAGGCGGCCAGCAGCAGCGAGCCTGCGACAACCAGCGGTACCGCGACTTTTTTTAACGTGAAGATCATATTCCCAGAGTCCTTTTTAAAATTGCCTGCCATTCATTGCAGGAAAACCAGCGCCTGAGACTATAGAAAATCTCGGGCGCGAAATTAAATACTGATTGTCTATGATTAATAGCGTTTTGCTATGAGCGATTTCGTCATTGCTCCCTTTAAGAGGGCAATCTTCCCTTCCCTCACCGTTTTTCCTTGTATTGTTCGGTAATTTTCTCCGCTTTTAACCATTTATCGTTCTGATGTACAATGACGCGCACTTTAACTAAAAAAAGAGTGCGACCATGATTGATTTAACTTTGCCACTAACCGACATCCATCGCCACCTTGATGGTAATATCCGGGCCCAAACCATTCTCGATCTTGGCCGCCAGTACAACCTCGCCCTTCCGGCAGACACCCTCGACACCTTACGTCCTCATGTACAGGTCACCAGCAATGAGCCTGATCTGGTCAGCTTCCTCGCTAAGCTGGACTGGGGCGTAAAGGTGCTGGCCTCGCTGGAAGCCTGCCGCCGCGTCGCTTATGAAAACCTCGAAGATGCCGCTCGCAACGGCCTGCACTACGTTGAACTGCGTTTCTCTCCGCGCTATATGGCGATGACCCACCAGCTGCCGGTCGCGGGCGTAGTCGAAGCGGTGATCGCCGGCGTTAAAGAAGGCAGCCGCGACTTTAACGTTGAGGCCCGCCTGATCGGCATTCTGAGCCGCACCTTTGGCGAAGCGGCCTGCGAAGAGGAGCTTGCGGCCCTGCTCGCCCATCGCGATGGCATCACCGCCCTCGACCTCGCCGGGGATGAGCTCGGCTTCCCGGGAAATCTGTTTATGGATCACTTCAGCCGCGCGCGCGATGCGGGCTGGCGCATCACCGTACATGCGGGCGAAGCCGCTGGCCCGGAAAGCATCTGGCAGGCGATTCGCGAACTGGGCGCCGAGCGTATCGGCCACGGCGTGAAGGCGGTGCAGGATCCGGCGCTGATGGATTATCTCGTCGCGCAGCGAATCGGGATTGAGTCCTGCCTGACCTCTAATATTCAGACCAGCACCGTGCCATCCCTGGCCGAGCATCCGCTGAAAACATTCCTTGAACACGGCGTGCTGGCCTGCATCAATACCGACGACCCTGCCGTTCAGGGCGTCGATATTATCCACGAATACACCGTCGCCGCCCCGGCTGCCGGTTTAAGCCGCGAGGAAATTCGCCAGGCGCAGAGAAACGGTCTGGAGCTCGCCTTTTTAAGCGCCCAGGAAAAAGCGGCGCTGATCCAGCGCGTGCAGCAGGCTTGATGTTTCTCCCCCGTGCCAGCACGGGGGGAAGCTCAATCAGCGCCTGGTCAGCGCGTTTCGTCAGGTCGGCCTAATTCAGGCACAGCGTCGCCCGATGCCTGGCCGACTCCAGCCCAAGCTCAATCAGCTCCATAATCTGAATCGCCTGGCTTGCCGGAACCGGGTTAACGCCGATGCCGTTAAGCGCATCGCGAATGGCGGCGTAATAGGCCGGATAGTTGCCCGGTAGCGTCAGCCACGACTCCTCGGTGATTTCCTCGCCTTCGGCACGCGTCAGCAGCCCGTCGCGCATATCGTACCCCCAATCCTCCTGCGGCAGGCGCTCGCCGCTTTTCAGCCGTTCTTCCTGCGGATCAAGGCCGTATTTCACATAGCTTCCCCGCGAACCGTGGATGATAAAGCGCGCCGTTTCCGCCGCGGCCACCAGGGTTCCGTGCAGCACCACGCGACGCTGCGGCCAGGCCAACACCGCATGAAAATAGTCTGTGGACTGGGAGCCAGGCCGTAGCTGAGCCAGGTCGACCTGCATACTCACCGGCAGACCGAAGAGATTTACCACCTGGTCCAGCAGATGCGGGGCAAGATCGTACCAGATGCCGCTGCCCGGCCCACCTTGCTCGCGCCAGCGTTGCCGTACCTGCGGTCGATAGCGGTCGAAATGCGACTCAAAATAGCCGACTTCCCCTAACAGGCCTTCGTTAATCAGCGACTTCACCGTCAGAAAATCGCTGTCCCAGCGGCGGTTATGGAACACGGACAGCAGTCGCCCCTCGCTTTTGGCAATGGCCTCAAGCTCGCGAGCCTGTGACAGTGTCACGGTAAACGGTTTATCCACCACTACATGCTTGCCCGCTTCCAGCGCAGCTTTCGCCAGCGGGAAATGGGTATCATTGGGCGTGGGGATCACCACCAGATCGATATCGGGGTCGCTAAAGAGCGCCTGCGGCGCGGTCACCACCTTCACCGCAGGCCAGTCGGCCAGCACTTTCGTTTCATCGCTGCTCGAGACCGCCGCCAGCGTCATCCCCGGCGTACCGCTGACCAGCGGCGCATGAAAGGTTTTGCTCGCATAGCCGTACCCGATTAAACCTACCCGGATAGGGTCACTCATTTTTCTGCCCCCTTAACGAAATATCGCAGCCGCACTACACCGCGATTCTGAACGCATCTTTGACGCGTTTGCCCCTGCACCGGTTGCTCAGCTTTACGCCATTTGCGCAGCTAAGATCATGTAACACTTGCGTTACTTCAGTCGTTGAGTACCATTTCAGTCTGGTTTCACCATTTGCCGTAGAGTTATGGAAAACGTTTTTAACCGTATTGTAGAACTTATTGGCTGGATTGTTTTGGGCGTTTCGGCCCTGCTTTTAGTTATCGCTCATCATATTGATAACTACCAGTCCCCGCCTGCCGTTGATGCTGTTCAGACGAAGCCGCTGTCGAAATAAACAGTGACCCGCTTCGCAACTATGCAACCGATTTCTGAAACCGGTTGCATAGTTGCACACGCCTTTATTACACTCTCTTTATCAATCGATAAGGAGTTTCTTCATGTCCAAATTCCCGCAACACTTTTTATGGGGCGCCGCGACCGCGGCCTGGCAGGTTGAAGGCGGTCACGATGCCGACGGCAAAGGCCCTTCTATCTGGGATACTTATTCCCACCTTCCGGGCACCACCTATCAGGGGACGACCGGTGACGTCGCCGTTGACCACTACCATCGTTTTCGCGAAGACGTAGCGCTGATTGCGGAAATGGGTTTACAAAGCTATCGCTTTTCTATTTCCTGGCCCCGCCTGCTGCCTGGCGGCCGCGGTGAAGTGAACGAGGCTGGCGTCCAATTCTACAGCGACCTGATTGACGAACTGCTGGCGCATAACATTGAACCGATGATTACCCTGTACCACTGGGATCTTCCCCAGGCGCTACAGGATGAAGGCGGCTGGGAGGCGCGCAGTACCGCGGAAGCCTTCGCTGAGTACGCTCGCCTGTGCTATCAACGTTTTGGCTCCCGGGTCAAACTGTGGGCAACCTTTAACGAGACTATCGTCTTTATCGGCCACGGTTACATTAACGGCCTCCATCCTCCTGCGGTGCGCGATCCGGCGCGCGCCATTCAGGCCTGCCACCACGTCTTTATCGCCCATGCGCTGGCCGTGAAAGCGTTTCGTGAAATGGGCGTGGCGGGGGAGATAGGTTTTGTCAACGTGCTGCAGCCGCACACCGCATTAACCGACAGTGAGGAAGATAAGCGGGCGACAGAGATGGCGGACGCCATCCATACCCACTGGCTCTACGATCCGGTATTAAAAGGCGGCTATCCCGCAGAGCCACTGCAGCAGACCCGGGCGCTGTGGGGGGTTCCGGTCTTTGAACCGGGAGACGACGCGCTGCTGCGTGACAACCGCTGTGACTTTATCGGCCTGAACTACTATCGCCGTGAAACCGTGTCGGCGCAGCCTCCTGAAGTACCGACCGGCGGCGAGCCGGGCGTGGATGGGCTCTTCCACTTCGTGCGCAACCCGCAAAGCACCTATACCGAATGGGGCTGGGAAATTTGGCCTCAGGGCTTAACCGACGGGATCATGATGATTAAAGCGCGCTACGGTGATATTCCGATCTACATCACCGAAAACGGCCTGGGGGCAATAGACCCGATTATCAATGGCGAAATCGTCGATGACCCGCGGATTGACTATCTCAGTAGCCATATTACCGCGCTGGAAAAAGCGCTGGAACAGGGCGCCGACGTGCGCGGCTACTACCCCTGGTCCTTTATTGATCTTTTGAGCTGGCTGAACGGTTACAAAAAACAATACGGATTCGTTTATGTCGATCACCAGCAAAATCTGGCGCGTAAACGGAAAAAGAGTTTTTTCTGGTACCAAAACGTTATTGCCAGCCGAGGCGAACAGCGTTAATCTTCTCTCCCAGGCGCCTTCCGGCGCCTGATTCAGTTCTGGAATACTCTTAAATTTCTTTTTACCAGGCCGGAAACATCATCTGTTCTTGTCACCGGTATTTACAACCGAAATAATTGCATACAGTTTATCTTAGAAAGGAACTGCCGGTTGAGAACAGGTTTACTCAGTATGGGTATATTCAACTTAATTTATTCCGATTATAAAATGGATACGCAAATGACCGTTCAGGACTACTTATTAAAATTTCGTAAAATCAGTTCGCTGGAAAGTCTGGAAAAACTTTTTGATCACCTTAACTATTCCCTGACCGATAACGAAGAGATCGTCAACATGTATCGCGCGGCCGACCATCGCCGGGCGGAGCTGGTTTCTGGCGGCAAATTGTTCAACATCGGCGAAGTGCCCAAGTCCGTCTGGCGCTACGTGCAATAAAGACTGTCATCATTCACGCCAGTTGCTTATACTTCCGCCCTGCTTTTATTTATAACTGGCGTTGAATTCTGGAGTAATAATGTCTTCTGACTCTGTGGAACGTATTGGCGGATGGCTTCTGGCACCGCTGGCATGGCTCCTGGTAGCCCTGCTTAGCGCCTCATTGTCGCTGCTGTTTTTTGCTGATGCCCTGATGTCTTCCCAGACTTACGCATTGCTGAGCGCGATGAGCATCGAACATCTCGCCCTGTGGATCGCCTCCTTAGCCTTTGCGATCGCCATGTGGTACTACACGCTGTGGTTGACCATCGCCTTCTTTAAACGGCGGAAAGGGGTACCGAAGCACTACATTATCTGGCTGCTGATCACGCTTCTGCTGGCGGTAAAAGCCTTTGCCTTTTCCCCGATTTCCGACGCGCTCGCGCTGCGCCAGCTGCTATTCCCTCTCCTCGCCGCAGCGCTGCTTGCGCCCTATTTCAGGCGCTCTCAACGGGTTAAGCGGACCTTTGTGAATCCGTAATAACCACACAGTTAACCTGTTGTCGCCGGTATCGATTTATTCGATAATAGACGGCTTTTTCTATTTCAGGTCAAATGATGGCTGATTATTTACTGCTCTTTGTTGGCACTGTCCTGGTTAACAACTTCGTGCTGGTGAAGTTTCTTGGACTGTGCCCGTTTATGGGGGTTTCCAAAAAGCTGGAAGCCGCTATGGGGATGGGGCTCGCCACCACGTTTGTGATGACGCTGGCCTCTATTTGCGCCTGGTTAATTGATACCTGGATCCTTATCCCGCTGGATCTGGTCTATTTACGTACGCTGGCCTTTATCCTGGTCATCGCCGTGGTGGTGCAGTTTACCGAAATGGTCGTGCGTAAAACCAGCCCGGCGCTGTATCGCCTGCTGGGCATCTTCCTGCCGCTGATCACCACCAACTGCGCGGTGCTCGGCGTGGCGCTGCTCAACATTAACCTTGGGCATAATTTCCTGCAATCGGCGCTGTACGGTTTTGCCGCCGCGGTCGGTTTTTCGCTGGTTATGGTGCTTTTCGCCTCCATTCGCGAGCGGCTGGTGGTAGCGGATGTTCCCGCGCCGTTTCGCGGTAACGCGATTGCGCTGGTCACCGCAGGTTTAATGTCCCTTGCTTTTATGGGCTTTAGTGGTTTGGTGAAGTTGTAATGAACGCTGTCTGGATAGCCGTGGTCGCCATTAGCCTGCTGGGGCTAATTTTCGGCTTAATTCTGGGGTACGCCTCCCGCCGCTTTGCGGTGGAAGATGACCCGGTGGTGGAAAAAATTGATGCCCTGCTTCCGCAGAGCCAGTGCGGCCAGTGCGGCTACCCTGGCTGCCGTCCCTACGCTGAAGCGGTGGGGACCCAGGGCGAGAAAATCAACTGCTGCGCCCCCGGCGGCGAAGCGGTGATGCTGAAAATCGCCGAGCTATTGAACGTCGATCCGCAGCCGACAGACGGCGATGCGCAGGAAGCCGAACCGGTGCGAATGCTGGCGGTGATCGACGAGGCGAACTGCATCGGCTGCACAAAATGCATTCAGGCCTGTCCCGTCGATGCCATCGTCGGCGCCACGCGCGCCATGCATACGGTGATGAGCGATCTCTGTACCGGCTGTAATCTTTGCGTCGCGCCTTGTCCGACGCAATGTATTGAACTGCGCCCGGTGGCGCCGACGACAGAAACCTGGAAATGGGATCTTCAGACCATCCCGGTACGCATTATTCCCGTGGAACAACATGTTTAAGTTATTTTCCGCTTTTCGCAAAGATAAAGTCTGGGACTTCAACGGCGGCATCCATCCGCCAGAAATGAAAACCCAGTCCAACGGTACCCCGCTGCGTCAGGTTTCACTGCCGCAGCGTTTTGTCATTCCGCTAAAACAGCATATTGGCGCGGAAGGTGAACTCTGCGTTCAGCCGGGCGATCGCGTCCTGCGCGGCCAGCCGTTAACGCGCGGCTGGGGCAGAATGCTGCCGGTGCACGCCCCGACGTCCGGTACGGTGGCGGCCATTGCTCCCCACTCTACCGCCCACCCTTCCGCGCTGGCGGAAATGAGCGTCATTATTGATGCCGATGGCGAAGACCGCTGGATTGAACGCGATGGCTGGAACGATTACCAGAATAAATCCCGCGAAGCGCTGATTGAGCGTATTCACCAGTTTGGCGTGGCCGGACTGGGCGGCGCGGGTTTCCCGACCGGCGCCAAGCTGCACGGCGGCGGCGACAAAATCGACACACTCATTATCAACGCCGCCGAGTGCGAACCCTATATTACCGCCGACGACCGTCTGATGCAGGATTGCGCGGCGCAGATCGTCGAGGGTATTCGCATCCTTGCCCATATTCTGCAGCCAGCTCAGGTACTGATCGGCATCGAGGATAATAAACCGCAGGCGATTTCGATGCTGCGCGCGGTATTAGCCGACACGCACGGTATTTCCCTGCGCGTGATCCCCACGAAATATCCCTCCGGCGGCGCGAAACAGCTGACGCAGATCCTTACCGGCAAGCAGGTGCCTCACGGCGGACGCTCCTCTGACATCGGCGTGCTGATGCAGAACGTCGGCACCGCCTATGCGGTGAAACGCGCGGTAATCGACGGCGAGCCGCTGACCGAGCGCGTCGTCACCCTGACCGGGGAAGCGATCTCGCGTCCGGGCAACGTCTGGGCGCGCCTCGGCACTCCGGTCAGCCATCTGCTCAACGATGCCGGTTTCTGTCCGAGCGGCGATCCTATGGTAATTATGGGCGGGCCGCTGATGGGCTTCACCCTGCCGTGGCTCGACGTGCCGGTCGTGAAAATCACCAACTGCCTGCTGGCGCCGTCGGCGAGCGAAATGGGCGAGCCGGAAGAGGAAAAAGGCTGCATCCGCTGCAGCGCCTGCGCGGACGCCTGCCCGGCCGATCTTCTGCCGCAGCAGCTTTATTGGTTCAGCAAAGGCCAGCAGCACGACAAAGCCACCAGCCATAACCTGGCGGATTGCATTGAGTGCGGCGCCTGCGCCTGGGTCTGCCCAAGCAATATCCCGCTGGTGCAGTACTTCCGCCAGGAAAAAGCGGAGATTTACGCGCTTGCTCAGGAAGAGAAACGCGCGGCGGAGGCGAAATTACGCTTTGAGGCCCGTCAGGCGCGTCTTGAGCGCGATAAAGCCGCGCGTCTGGAACGGCATAAGCAGGCCGCGGTCCAGCCCGCGGCGAAAGATCAGGACGCGATTAACGCCGCCCTTGCCCGGGTACGGGAAAAGCAGCGTGACGCGGCGCAGCCAATTATCGTGCTCTCCGGCGCCAAACCGGATAACAGCGAAGCCATTGCCGCCCGCGAAGCCCGCAAGGCCGAGGCCCGGGCACGCAAAGCGCAGCAACAGGCACAAAGCAACGTCGCCGGGCCGTCATCCGACGCCGCCGTTGACCCGCGCAAGGCCGCCGTCGAGGCCGCCATCGCCCGAGCCAAAGCGCGCAAAGTCGAACAGCAGGCGGTTCCTGCGGAAGACGCCGCAGTAGAGCAGCCTGCCGCTGTTGACCCGCGCAAAGCCGCCGTCGAGGCCGCCATCGCCCGGGCCAAAGCGCGTAAAGCCCAACAGCAGGCCGCTCCGGCGGAAGACGCCGCAGCAGAGCAGCCCGCCGCCGTTGACCCGCGCAAAGCCGCCGTTGAGGCCGCCATCGCCCGCGCCAAAGCGCGCAAAGTCGAACAGCAGGCGGTTCCTGCGGAAGACGCCGCAGCGGAGCAGCCCGCCGCCGTTGATCCGCGCAAGGCCGCCGTCGAGGCCGCCATCGCCCGGGCTAAAGCGCGTAAAGCAGAACAACAGCAACAAGCAGTTCCCCCGTCGGCAGCCAATGATGACGCCCGCAAAGCGGCAGTCGCTGAAGCAATCGCCCGCGTTCAGGCCCGGAAAGCATCCCGGCAGGCAGTTAACGAGGATTAAATGGTTTTCAGAATCGCAAGTTCCCCTTATACCCACAATCAGCGCCAGACTTCGCGGATTATGCTGCTGGTGCTGCTCGCCGCCGTGCCCGGCATCGCGGTTCAGACCTGGTTTTTCGGCTGGGGTACCGTGCTGCAAATTATCCTTGCCGCCATCACGGCGTGGGGAGCCGAAGCGGCCATCCTTAAACTGCGCAAACAAAATATTCCCGCGATCCTCGCCGATAACTCCGCGCTGCTGACCGGCCTGCTGCTGGCCATCAGTATTCCGCCTTTTGCTCCCTGGTGGATGGTGGTGCTGGGGACCGCGTTCGCGGTGATCATCGCTAAACAGCTCTACGGTGGTCTGGGTCATAATCCTTTTAACCCGGCGATGATCGGCTATGTCGTACTGCTCATCTCCTTCCCGGTCCAGATGACTTCGTGGCTCCCGCCGCATGAGATAGCCGCCAATGTTCCCGGATTTAGCGACGCGCTGCGGATGATTTTCACTGGCCATACGGCGAGCGGTGGAGACATGAACAGCCTGCGAATGGGCATTGACGGTATCAGCCAGGCCACGCCGCTGGATACCTTCAAAACCTCGCTTCATGCCGGTCACGCGGTTGAAGAGATTCTCCAGTATCCTGTCTACGGCGGCGCGCTCGCCGGCCTCGGCTGGCAGTGGGTTAACGTGGCGTATCTGGCGGGTGGTCTGTGCCTGTTATGGCAGAAAGCTATTCGCTGGCATATTCCGGTCAGTTTTCTGCTGAGCCTTGCCGTTTGCGCTACCCTCGGATGGCTGTTCTCCCCGGAAAGCCTCGCCTCGCCGCAGATTCATCTGCTGTCCGGCGCCACCATGCTGGGCGCGTTCTTTATTCTGACGGATCCGGTAACCGCCTCCACCACCAATCGCGGACGCCTGATCTTCGGCGCGCTGGCGGGGTTACTGGTATGGCTAATTCGCAGCTTTGGCGGCTATCCGGATGGCGTGGCCTTTGCCGTTCTGCTGGCCAATATTACCGTTCCCTTGATCGATTACTATACGCGCCCGCGCGCGTACGGCCACCGCTGAGGACCCGAACATGTTACAAAGCATGCGTAAACACGGCATCACGCTGGCCCTCTTTGCGGCGGGGTCTACCGGGCTGACGGCCGCGATTAACGAGCTGACCAAAAGCACCATTGAAGACCAGGCTGCCCAGCAGCAAAAAGCCTTATTTGACCAGGTTATGCCGGCTAATCTTTATAACAACGACTTGCTGAAAAGCTGTTATCAAGTTACCGCCCCGGCGCTGGGAAAAGGCCAGCACAAGGTTTGGATCGCTCAGGATGGCGAAAAACCGGTGGCTGCGGTGATGGAAGCCACCGCACCGGACGGCTATTCCGGGGCCATTCAGCTGCTGGTGGCCGCCGATTTTAAAGGTACCGTGCTGGGTACCCGCGTCACCGAACATCATGAGACGCCGGGGCTGGGCGATAAAATCGAACTCAGAATTTCCGACTGGATCACCCTCTTTGCCGGTAAAGTGATTCATGGACAAAACGACAGCCACTGGGCCGTAAAAAAAGACGGCGGCGACTTCGACCAGTTTACCGGGGCCACTATTACCCCGCGCGCGGTGGTCAATGCCGTCAAGCGCGCCGGCCTGTACGCACAAACGCTGCCCGCGCAGATTTCCGCATTCACTCCCTGTGGAGACTAAATCATGAGCGAAGTAAAAGACGTTATTGTTCAGGGGTTGTGGAAAAACAACTCCGCGCTGGTTCAGCTGCTGGGGATGTGTCCCCTACTCGCCGTGACCTCGACCGCCACCAACGCCCTTGGCCTTGGGCTGGCGACGACGCTGGTGCTCACCCTGACGAACCTGACCATTTCCAGCCTGCGCCGCTGGACGCCGGCGGAAATTCGTATTCCGATTTACGTCATGATCATCGCTTCGGTGGTGAGCGTCGTGCAGATGCTGATCAACGCCTACGCGTTCGGCCTCTATCAGTCTCTGGGGATCTTTATCCCGCTGATTGTCACCAACTGTATCGTGGTTGGGCGCGCTGAGGCCTTTGCCGCGAAAAAAGGCCCGGCGCTGTCGGCGCTGGATGGTTTTTCCATCGGCATGGGGGCCACCTGTGCGATGTTTGTGCTCGGATCAATGCGGGAAATTCTCGGCAACGGTACCCTGTTTGACGGTGCCGATAGCCTGCTCGGCAGCTGGGCTAAAGTTCTGCGCATTGAAGTATTTCATACCGATACGCCGTTTCTGCTGGCGATGCTGCCGCCGGGGGCATTTATTGGCCTCGGCATGATGTTGGCGGTAAAATACCTTATCGATGAACGTAGCAAACAGCGCAAAGCTAAAGCGGTACAAGCCGATGTCGTTGCGCCGTCTGATGTGACGGGAAAAGCCTGGAATGAATAAGAGTAAACGCCTGGAGATCCTCACCAGGCTCAGGGATAACAACCCGCACCCCACTACGGAGCTGAATTTTCACTCGCCGTTTGAATTATTGATTGCCGTCCTGCTCTCGGCGCAGGCCACCGACGTCAGCGTCAACAAAGCGACGGCAAAACTCTACCCGGTCGCCAACACGCCGGCGGCCATGCTGGCACTGGGCGTTGAGGGCGTGAAGTCGTATATCAAGACTATTGGCCTGTTTAACAGCAAAGCAGAAAACGTCATCAAGACCTGTCGTATCCTGCTTGAGCAGCACAATGGTGAAGTGCCGGAAGATCGGGCGGCCCTTGAGGCGCTTCCCGGCGTCGGCCGTAAAACCGCGAACGTGGTACTCAACACCGCCTTCGGCTGGCCGACAATCGCCGTCGATACGCATATCTTCCGCGTTTGCAATCGGACACAATTCGCGCCCGGTAAGAACGTTGAACAGGTCGAAGAAAAGCTGTTAAAGGTGGTTCCAGCGGAATTTAAAGTCGACTGCCATCACTGGTTAATCCTGCACGGTCGTTATACCTGTATTGCCCGCAAACCGCGCTGCGGCTCCTGCCTGATAGAAGACCTTTGCGAGTACAAAGAGAAGGTCGATCTCTGAACACGCATCGCGTCATTATCCATCAGGGTGATGACGCTGCTTTTCCCCCGCCTTCATCGACATTCACGCCATCATTTTCGCGCTGTTGCGGGTGATTATGCGGTTATATAATCATCGGCCAGCTTATTCATTTTTTTTAGAGGCAAAATTTCTATACATTTGTGATCGAGATCACCTGGTCAATTTATTGTTGATTTAATGTTAACGCTTTTGCGTGCAAACCTGCTGATTCAAATACCCTTAAGTTAAATACCAACACAATAACCCATCAATTTTTAGGATTACGGGCTATATCACTGGATGCAAGCGCATACAGCCGAACATATCGCCATTATGCGAAAAACTTCGGATTCCAGCAGATAAAAACTCTCCCTTTGGCTAAACCTTGAAATTTAACTCTGAATAACATTTGAGTAGGCGGTGTATTATGCCGCATGGAATATGTGTAACAGATTATTGCAAAGCTATTGCCTGAAGGGGCAGGATAGTGAACATTACCTGCCGTTTTCCCTCCAGAATAACTATAAAGGCGGCGGTCTGAGAAGATTGCGCCCCGAACACCCCCCGTTAATATGGGATGTAAAAAAAGAGGTATTTGTGTCGACTGCAAACAATAAACCAACAGAAAGCGTAAGTTTAAACGCTTTCAAACAACCACGTTCGTTCTATCTCATCTTCTCTATTGAGCTGTGGGAACGTTTTGGTTTCTACGGCCTGCAAGGGATCATGGCCGTTTACCTGGTTAAACAGCTGGGTATGTCAGAAGCGGACTCTATTACTCTGTTCTCCTCCTTTAGCGCGCTGGTCTACGGTCTGGTGGCGATTGGCGGCTGGCTGGGCGACAAGGTGCTTGGCACTAAGCGCGTCATCATGCTCGGCGCAATCGTTCTGGCTATCGGCTACGGCCTGGTAGCGTGGTCCGGGCACGATGCGAGCATCGTGTATATGGGTATGGCGACGATTGCCGTCGGTAACGGCCTGTTTAAGGCTAACCCCTCTTCCCTGCTCTCAACCTGCTATGAAAAGAACGACCCGCGTCTGGACGGTGCATTTACCATGTACTATATGTCCGTCAACATCGGTTCCTTCTTCTCTATGCTGGCCACGCCGTGGCTGGCGGCGAAGTTTGGCTGGAGCGTCGCTTTCGCCCTGAGCTTTGTCGGCCTGGTTATCACCATCGTCAATTTCGCTTTCTGCCAGCGCTGGGTTAAACAGTACGGCTCGAAGCCTGACTTCGCCCCGCTGCAGGTAGGTAAGCTGCTGGCGACTATCGTTGGCGTGGTGGTTCTCATCGCGATTGCAACCTGGCTGCTGCACAACCAGGGTATTGCACGTATGGCGCTGGGCGTGGTTGCGCTGGGCATCATCGTTATTTTCGCTAAAGAAGCTTTCGCGATGCAGGGCGCGGCCCGTCGTAAAATGATCGTCGCTTTCATCCTGATGCTGCAGGCGATTATCTTCTTCGTTCTGTATAGCCAGATGCCAACCTCCCTCAACTTCTTTGCGATTCGCAACGTTGAACACTCTCTGCTGGGCATCGCTTTCGAGCCTGAGCAGTACCAGGCGCTGAACCCTTTCTGGATCATTATCGGTAGCCCGATTCTGGCCGCCATTTATAACAAGATGGGCGATACCCTGCCGATGCCGATGAAGTTTGCTATTGGTATGGTCCTGTGCTCCGGCGCCTTCCTTGTCCTGCCGCTGGGCGCTAAGTTCGCCAGCGACGCGGGCATCGTAAACGTCAGCTGGCTGGTGATCAGCTACGGCCTGCAGAGTATCGGTGAACTGATGATTTCCGGTCTGGGTCTGGCGATGGTGGCACAGCTGGTTCCGCAGCGCCTGATGGGCTTCATTATGGGTAGCTGGTTCCTGACTACTGCTGGCGCCAACCTGATCGGCGGCTACGTGGCGAACATGATGGCGGTGCCGGATAACGTGACTGACCCGCTGATGTCGCTGGAAGTTTACGGTCGCGTGTTCCTGCATATCGGTGTCGCCACCGGCATTATCGCCATCCTGATGCTCATGACGGCGCCGAAGCTGAACCGTATGACCCAGGACGACGATAAAACGGCAAAAGCCAGCGATACCGCTACGGCTTAAGCTCCCCGGGAAAACCCATAAATTTAAACCGCTAACGCGCTGTTAGCGGTTTTTTTTTACCCCTGGGCGGACTAACATACAGGAAACCGCAGCCACGAGGAGTTACCGATGAAACTGTTCTACAAATCCGGCGCTTGTTCTCTTGCTTCGCATATCGCGCTACGCGAAAGCGGGCTGGACTTCACCCTGCAGAGCGTTGACGTGATGAAGAAACGTCTCGAAAACGGGGATGATTATCTGCAGATCAACCCGAAGGGTCAGGTACCGGCGCTGCTGCTGGACGATGATGTGCTGCTGACGGAAGGCGTGGCCATTATGCAATATATCGCCGATCGCGTGCCGGACCGCCAGCTGCTGGCGCCGGTGGGAAGCATCGCCCGCTATCAGACGCTGGAGTGGCTAAACTACGTTGCGACGGAGCTGCATAAAGGTTTTACCCCGCTGTTTCGCCCGGATACGCCGGAGGATTACAAACCTGTCGCTCGCGCGCTGCTGGACAAAAAAATGCAGTACGTGAACGAATGCCTGGAAGATAAAGAGTGGATTAACGGGCACCGTTTCACTATCGCCGATGGCTACCTGTTCACCGTACTGCGCTGGGCGTACGCCGTGAAGCTGGATATGGAAGGCTATAGCAATATTGCAGCCTGGATGAAGCGCGTTGCCGCCCGGCCTGCGGTTGCCGCCGCCCTTGAGGCTGAAGGGCTGAAGTGAAGCCGATGCTTGCCCGATGCAGGTCGGGCAAGTTGTTCTCACACCTCTTAAAGCTGCGTAGCGCTGAAGTAGTGCTCCGGCTGCGCGATGCGATCCTGAGCCGCCACAACCTGTAGTTCATACTCCTGCATATTTTTTGTCGCAAGCATGATTTCATACACCGCAGCGGTCACGTGCTCCAGCGCATCGCGCAGTCCCGCGCCCTGCAGCAGCTTAACCAGCAGCAGCCCGCTGGTGACATCGCCGACGCCCACCGGCTGGCGCATGCCAAAATCCACCAGCGGACGGCTGATATGCCAGGCTTCCTGCGCGGTGACCAGCAGCATTTCAAAACGATCCATACTCAGCCCGGCCCGCGAAAGATGCTTCACCAGCACCACTTCCGGCCCCTGTGCAATCAGCTCGCGCGCGGCCAGCACCGCTTCGTTAACGTTCGCCACCGGATGCCCGCAGAGGATCTCCAGCTCAACCAGGTTTGGCGCAATAATATCGCTCGCCGGCAGCGCATAGCGTACATGAAACTCCGCGACGCCGGGCGCTACGATACAGCCCTTTTCAGGGTGCCCCATGACCGGATCGCAGAAATATTTCGCGGCCGGATTGGCGCTTTTCACCTGACGCACGATGCCAAGAATATGTTCGCCCTGTTCCGCCGATCCCAGGTATCCGCTTAATACCGCGTCACAGCGCTGAAGCTGGTTAATATCGGCAATCCCCTGAACAATTTCCGTCAGATGCGCTGGCGGCATCACGCAGCCGGTCCACTTTCCGTATTGGGTATGGTTGGAGAATTGTACGGTATTAAGCGGCCAGACGTTGGCGCCAAGGCGGCGCATCGGAAATTCAGCGGCGCTGTTGCCCGCATGGCCAAACACAACGTGGGACTGGATGGCGAGGATATTCTTCATCTTGATTACCTGAGAGCAAAAAATAAGGGGCGCGGTTTCCCACGCCCCTGCCTTTACGCAATTACTTCCAGCAGACCAGACAGTAATTTTTCTTACCGCGACGCAGTAAGGTGTAGCGACCAAAGAGACGGTCGGCATCAACAAATACGTATTCCGGGTCGGACTGTTTTTCGCCGTTGATGGTCACCGCATTGGATGCGATGGTTTTACGCGCCTGACCGCGGGACGGCTGCAGTTCAGAATCCACCAGCGCCTGCATCAGATCGGCGCCTTTATCCATTTCGATCATCGGCACGCCATCCTGCGCCAGCTGTTCGAAATCGGCTTCGCTCAAATCGCTCAGGTTACCGTTGAACAGGCTCTCGGTAATGCGTTTTGCCGCCACCAGACCTTCTTCACCGTGCACCAGGCGGGTCACCTGTTCGGCCAGCACATACTGGGCGCGCGGTGCTTTACCGCTGTTTTTGTCTTCTTCTTCCAGGGCATTGATTTCAGCCATGTCCATAAAAGTGAAGAACTTCAGGAAGCGATAAACGTCGGCATCCGCAGTGTTGATCCAGAACTGGTAGAACTTGTACGGACTGGTTTTCTTCGGATCCAGCCACACTGCGCCGCCTTCGGTTTTACCGAATTTCGTGCCGTCCGCCTTGGTGATCAGCGGAACGGTCAGGCCAAAGACCTGGTTCTGGTGCAGACGACGGGTCAGGTCGATACCGGAGGTAATGTTGCCCCACTGGTCAGAACCGCCGATTTGCAGCGCCACGCCGTGCAGCTTGTTCAGGCAGGCAAAGTCGTAACCCTGCAGCAGGTTGTAGGAGAACTCGGTAAAAGAGATGCCCTGGTCGTCGCGGTTCAGACGCTGCTTCACCGCTTCTTTGTTGATCATCTGGTTTACCGAGAAGTGCTTGCCGATATCACGCAGGAATGTCAGCACGTTCATGCTGCCAAACCAGTCGTAGTTGTTGGCGGCAATGGCAGAATTTTCACCGCAATCAAAGTCGAGGAAAGGCGCGACCTGTTTGCGAATTTTATCTACCCACTCCTGCACGGTATCTTCAGTGTTCAGTTTACGCTCCGCGGCTTTAAAGCTCGGGTCGCCAATCAGACCGGTCGCGCCGCCCACCAGGGCAACCGGTTTATGGCCGGCCATCTGGAAGCGTTTCAGGCATAACAATGGAACAAGATGCCCCAAATGCAAGCTGTCAGCGGTGGGATCGAAGCCGCAATAGAGCGCGATCGGGCCTTGCGCCAGTCGCTCTGCTAACGCTTCTTCGTCCGTCACCTGGGCTATCAGCCCCCGCTCCTGCAATTGTTTAATCAAGTTACTGCTTGCCATCAAATTCTCCATCTATAAAACGACTGCACCTCTGCCGGTACACGACTTTTCGCCAGACGCGAAAAAAATATCTACGCAAAATTATTCAAGCTGCGTCGCCGCGGCAAGCATGTGAAAGCCCGGGGAACTTACTCAGGTAAGCGACAGAGCCAGGCAGGCGCAGCTAACAAAGATGCAGCTTGAAAAATGAAGCGTATAGAATAAAGCGCCGGGCCACGATGCACCAGCGCTTAACACAACATTTTTGCGTCCTTTATGGCGCCAGTCGGTCGATTTGCCAGCCGCCGTTTTGCCGCTGGTAGAGAAAACGATCGTGCAGACGATGCTCGCCGCCCTGCCAGAACTCCATCTGTTCGATACTGACGCGGAATCCGCCCCAGAAGCTCGGCAGCGGCACTTCGCCCTGCTGGAATTTTTGCTTAAGCTCCAGGAACTTACTCTCAAGGATGCCGCGCGCCGAGATACGGGTGGACTGCTGCGACACCCATGCGCCAATCTGACTATCGCGCGGACGGCTATGGAAATATTTCACCACTTCCAGCGTTGAAAGACGTTCCGCTTTACCGATAACCATCACCTGACGCTCCAGCATATGCCATGGGAAAAGCAGGCTGATGCGGGGATTTTTTTCAATCTGATGGGCTTTGCGGCTGCCGAGGTTGGTATAGAACACCAGGCCTTTCTCATCGTAGTGCTTGAGCAACACGATGCGCTGGTAAGGCTGCGAGTTTTCATCGACGGTCGCGACAACCATCGCCGTTGGGTCAGCGAGCTTTGCGTCACAGGCCTGACGCAGCCAGCGCTCAAAGAGTGCCAGAGGTTCGGCGGGAAGATCGTGGCGGCGCAGGCCACCACGGGTATACTCACGGCGCAGGTGCGCGATTTGCTGCAATTCGTCGTTATCAGACATGGCAATTGAGAAAATAATCAAAGGGTAGCGTTATTGTGCGCCCCCATGGCTGAAATCTCAACGTTTGGCGGTTTGCAGCTGACAGTTTTCCAGCACGATACGGTCCCGTTTATAGACGGTGGCGCTATCGCCCTTCGACCAGAAGACGTAAACGCCATCGGTATAGCGCGCGCCAGAGGCGGAGAGCCCCTGCTGTAAATTGAGCTGCTGATTATCGTAAATAAAGCTGACCTGCTGGCGAGTATGATTGAGATGGACGGTCAACGGTTTCTGGTCACACTGATACTCGAGGGTGTCCGTATTCATCCGCTCGACAAACTGGTTGTAGTAGCTACAGCCCGCCAGCATAAAAGGTACAGCAAGAATAAGAATTTTTTTCATCAATTTGCCTTCGACTTTCCCGGTCCGGGAAGGCATAACGCCCTCCCTCAACGCTGTCCAGTTTACGAAGAAACCGGCGCGGGTGATTTCAGTTAACTCTGATTTTGCGGCGGATTGGCCGGAAAAATCGCGCCAAGCACGGAAGCTTGCGACGCGCCGGTCACGGAAGGGAGATTGCCGGGTAGTCCAGCAAGCGTCCGCCACGCCAGCCATGCGAAAGCCAGCGCCTCCATATCATCACCGCTGATCCCCGCCTCATCGGTCGTCGATACCTCGGTTCCCGGCAGCAGCGCCGCCAGACGGGCCATCAGAAGCGGATTGCGCGCCCCGCCGCCGCATACCAGCAGGCGTTCACATCCCCCGCTGAGCAGCACCTGTTCACTGATGCTGACGGCGGTCAGCTCCGCAAGGGTCGCCTGAACGTCCTGGGCGCGAAGCCCCGGATAACGCGCCAGATGCTGCGACAGCCAGCCGTAGTTAAAGTATTCACGACCGGTGCTCTTTGGCGCCGGCAGCGCAAACCACGGATCGCTTAGCATATCCTGCAGCAACGGCAGCACAATTTTACCCTCGCTGGCCCACTGCGCGTCTTTATCGAAGGGTTTACCACACTGACGCCAGACCCACGCATCCATCAGCATGTTGCCCGGGCCAGTGTCGTAGCCGCGCACCGGCAGACCTGGCGCCAGCAAAGAGAGGTTGGCGATCCCGCCAATATTGAGAACCATTCGACGCTCAACCGGGTGCGCCAGCAGCGCGTGGTGGAACGCCGGGACCAGCGGCGCGCCCTGCCCGCCGAGCGCCATATCGCGACGGCGAAAATCCCCGACCACCGTCACGCCGGTATGCGCGGCAATCTGGTTATTGTCGCCAATCTGCAAAGTATGCGGCGCATCGCCTGCTGGCTCATGCCAGACCGTTTGGCCATGGCAGCCGATAGCGATGATGTCCGCCGCCTTGAGCTTTTCCTGAGCCATCAATGCCAGAACCGCATCGGCAAATAACCGTCCCAGGCGCGTATCGAGACGCCCCAGCTGCGAAAGAGTCAGCTGCTGCCCCTGGCAGATGGCCAGGATATCTTCTTTAATCGCGATGGGGATGGGATAGGTCAGGCTGGCCTGCTGGGCAACCAGATTTTCATTAATTGCTGCGAGAACAACATCAACACCATCAAGGCTGGTGCCGGACATAACGCCGATAAAGCGGCCTGATTTCATACGCTTTCCTTCATTCCATGACTCTCGTATATCCCCACACTCCATCATAAACGAGGGGGCAAAGCTACGCTGCTATAATACTTTTTAACAATACAAGCAGCGCTGCCGATTCTTAGGGTAAAGAACTTGTGTTTAGTTTAGGTTGAGACGACTCTGATTATTATTTTTTGTATAGTCGTTGCATCTGCTATGCCAGCAGACGCTTAAATGCCATATAATTGGCTACAAGGAAGTTCAACAGAACGCTTCTTGGTGAACAGGAGATTCATAAATGATTTTACGTGTTTTGGCTGTCTCGATGATTGGTTTTACGCTTGCAGGCTGCGTCAGCAGCAGCGGCCTGTCCGGCGATGTTTACTCCGCATCTGAAGCCAAACAGGTCCAGAGCGTGACCTACGGCACCATTGTGCATACCCGCGCGGTGCAGATTCAGGGCGGAGATGACAGCAACGCCATCGGCGCCATCGGCGGCGCGGTGCTCGGCGGCTTCCTCGGTAACACCATTGGCGGCGGCACGGGTCGCTCCCTGGCAACGGCGGCAGGCGCTGTCGCCGGCGGCGTAGCCGGTCAGGGCGTACAGGGCGCGATGAATAAAACTCAGGGCGTTGAGCTGGAAATCCGCAAAGATGACGGTAACACCATCATGGTAGTGCAAAAGCAAGGCAGCACGCCGTTCTCCGTCGGCCAGCGCGTAGCCATTGCCGGCAGCGGCAGCCAGGTGACGGTCTCCCCGCGCTAAATCTTCTCTCTGCGGCCCGGACGGGCCGCTTATTGATATAAAATACGTATTATTTCCTCAGTATAAATAAATAATTCATATATATTTATATTTTTCTTTTATACATGCACTAATTTGCGCCCGCGCAATATTCCGCCCGCCACCATCAAGTATTCTCCAGCCAGTATTATTTAAAACATTGCGGCAATTCTGTCGTTTTACCTTCGCATTTTTCAGGGATGTTGACTATGCGCGTTAATATAAAAAGCTTACCCTGCCGGATATTTATTTACGCTATCGCGTGCAGTCTTTCTATTGCTGTGGTTAATTTTATTACCACCTCATTAATTCATCGTATCTCTACAACATCATCCATGCTTTTCCCTGTGCTAACTATTTCACTGATGGGTTTTCATATTATGATTGCCTGCTTTATGGGCATGAAATATCTGTGTGATAAAAAACAGCTGTACCTGGCCCCGATAGCCTTCGCGTTTACCTGCTCGGCCCTGCTGATGCTGGGAACGATAGGCAGCTATCCCGACTGGCTGGTCTGTGCTCAGGGGCGCGAGATCAATCAAAATGACGCGCTGATTTTTTATTTTTTCCGCAACGTGATGATGGCTGTTTTATTTATAACCTCAATTATTTTATATCGCATCCGACATATTACCGGCCACTCAAGAAAAATTCACGGTGCGGTGCTCAGTAGTTGTTTTATTTTTATCAGCGCAACGCTCATATTATCGTGGGTTCATTCAAGCAACTCGCCGTTGCTAAGCATTGAATTCATTGACAATCTAACCTATACCTTTACGCCACTATGGCATAATCGCATTGGCTGGCTATTAATTATCATATGGTCATTAACGCTGATTTTAATGATCGGCCTGACTCGGCTGCGTAATATATTCTGGTACAGCGGCGCCTTTTTTTGTACCGCCTATATCTTTACGCTGCTGGTGCTGCTCTCCACGGTTAGCGGTAACGCTCACTCCTGGAATCAGGCGCGGCTTTTTGAAACGCTTAGCACCCTGTTTCTGATTTTAATTCTGCTTGGTGACGTTTTTATACTCTATCGTGAATCAAACGAAAGATACGTCCGCTCTTACCAGAACTCGATTCGCGATCCCCTGACCCGGCTGTATAACCGCAGCTATTTCTATGACACCCTGACTCAGCGATTGTCGAAGGCTTCCGCTTCACAGCCGCTGTCGGTCATCGTCTGCGACCTCGATCGCTTTAAGCGCATCAACGACACCTACGGTCACGTGCAGGGAGATAAGGTGATTCAGTTTGCTGCCAGCGTGTTGCAGAACAACGTGCGCCAGGACGACGCTGCCGCGCGTATCGGCGGGGAAGAGTTTGCCCTGCTGCTGGTGAATATCGGCGCCAACGAAGCGCTGGCAATCGCCGAACGTATCCGCCTGTCGGTCAGCGAGAAGCAGGAGGGATTACCGGAGAGAATGACCATCAGTATGGGCGTGTTCACCACGCAGGATGCGCACGTTTCGGCAGAAGAGTGCGTTAAGCGCGCGGATACCGCGATGTATGAAGCGAAAAACAGCGGGCGTAACCGCGTAGTGGTCTGGCATGAATGAATAAAAAAGAGGCCTTGAGAGTCCTCAAGGCCTCGCTAAGGTCAATCTTTTGCCTGGAGATCGAGAATATTGTGTTCAAGTTTACGAATCAAATTAAGCAGCGTTTCCACCTCTTCCTTAGATACGCCGGCCAGAATCTCATCACGCGTTTTGCCGATAACCTCTTCCATTTCGTTGATCAGAGGCTCGGCTTTTTCGGTAAGCTTGATACGTTTTGCCCGCCGATCGTTAGCACAGGTCTGGCGAGAAATAAGCCCTTTCTCCTCCAGCTGGTCGAGCGTGCGAACCAGCGACGGCTGCTCAATACCAATGGCTTTCGCCAGCTGAATCTGCGACTGTTCAGGCGGCAGCTGGTGAATGTTATGCAGCGTGACCCAGTGCGTCTGCGTTAACTCCAGAGGTTTCAGGCGATGGTCGATTAGCGCGCGCCAGACGCGCACCAAACGTGCCAGATCAGAACCAAGTGGCGATTCCAATTTCATCTCCTTATAATTAGCTTGCTAAGTTATTATACTGATTTTAGAATAGTGTGCAGCATTTAAATTACCAAAACAAATGAATTACCCGATTCACTAAAATCAGAACAATGATTTACAATGTGAATAATCGCATAACCTGAACATTCTTCCTGCAACGGCAAAGGATTTTTGCTTGTGAAACTGAGTCTTAACACTGCCGGATTGTCGCTCCAGGACCTGGTGTTCGGCGCTGCTGTCTATTTCCCTCCCGTGTTTAAAGCCGTTTTGCTGGGCTTTTTTATCTGGTTGATTATCCACCGCCAGCTGCGGGACTGGATGTATGCAGGCGAGATTTGGCATCCCCTGCTAATGGACCTCTCCTTCTTTGCGCTCTCCGTCTGTCTGGCGCTGGTTTTACTGACTATCTGGTAATGTTCATTACATGAAGAAACTAAAATACTTATCCACGCTGCTGGTCGCCGCGCTGGCTATTATTGCCGCCTGGCTGGTCTGGAATTACTACACGCAATCACCGTGGACCCGCGACGGCAAGGTCCGCGCCGAGCAGGTTGGCGTCACACCCCAGGTTTCCGGCAGCATCCTGCAGCTCAACGTGCGCGACAACCAGCTGGTTAAAGCGGGAGACGTGCTGTTCAGAATCGATGACACGCCTTATAAAATCGCCCTGCTCAACGCCCGGGCGCAGCTTGCTAAAGCCAAAGCGGAAGTCGCCCGCGCGCAGGCAGAACAGAAAAAAGCCGCCAGCGATGCCAGCCGTCGGCGTCATCTATCACAGAACTTTATCTCGGCAGAAGATTTAGAAAACGCCAATACCGCGCTGAATACCGCCACGACCAACCTCGAAGCCGCTAAGGCCGTGGTTGGCGTGGCGCAGGCCACCCTCGATCACGCCCAATGGCAGCTCACGCAGACGGAAATAAAAGCGCCGGTCGACGGTTGGGTCACCAATCTCTCAACCCGGGTTGGCGACTACGCCGCCGTTGGCCACCCGGTTTTCGCCCTCGTGGATAGCCGCTCCTTCTACGTGGTGGGTTATTTTGAAGAAACGAAACTGCGCAATATCCGTCCCGGCGACAGCGCGCAGATCATTCTTTATAGCAGCAAGCAGAAGTTACAGGGTCACGTAAGCAGCATCGGACGCGCCATCGTCGACCAGAGCGTGGAGAGCGGCGGCGATCTGGTGGCGAACATTAAACCGAATATTCCGTGGGTCCGACTTGCCCAGCGCGTACCGGTGCGTATTGAGTTTGATCATTTGCCGCCGGATACCATCCTGGTCTCCGGTACCACCTGCACCGTAGCCATCGGCGCGCAATAATGAAGCTGCAGGCTCTGACGTGGCGCTCGCTCCCGTGGATTAAGGCCAGCCGTCCGCAGTGGCGCTATGCCTTGCGTAACGGGATTGCCATGTGCCTGGCGCTGAGCGTCGCCTACTGGCTGAATCTTGACGAACCCTACTGGGCGATGACCTCCGCCGCGGTGGTCAGCTTTCCCACCGTCGGCGGGGTGATCAGCAAAAGCTTCGGGCGTATTGCCGGCAGCCTGCTCGGCGCCTGCGCGGCGCTGCTGCTGGCCGGGCATACCCTCAACGATCCGTGGCTGTTTTTGTTCAGCATTTCGGCGTGGATAGCCCTCTGCACGTGGGCCTGCGCGATGTTTACCAATAACGTCGCCTACGCTTTCCAGCTTGCGGGCTACACCTGCGCGATTATCGCCTTCCCGGTTATCAATATCACCGACGCGAACGAACTGTGGACCATCGCCCAGTCGCGCGTCTGCGAAGTCATCGTCGGTATTTTGTGCGGCGGGCTGATGATGATGATCTTACCGAGCACCTCCGATGGCGCTACGCTGCTGACGGCGCTGAAAAACATGCATGCGCGCCTGCTGGAACACGCCAGCCTGCTGTGGGTGCCGGAAACGACCGATGCCATTCGCACCGCGCACGAGAGCGTGATCGGGCAAATCCTGACCATGAATCTGCTGCGCATTCAGGCATTCTGGAGCCACTATCGCTTTCGTCGGCAAAACCCGCTGCTGAACTACCTGCTGCATCAACAGCTGCGAATGACCAGCGTGATTTCGAGCCTGCGGCGAATGCTGCTCAACTGGCCCACCGCTCCTGCCCGCACCCGCGAGATACTGGAGTCGTTGCTCAACGCATTATCTCATGCCAACGCCGACGCCCTGAGCGTTGCCCGCATCATCGCTCCGCTGGCGCCCCCCGCGGACGCTGACTACCGGCATATCGCCTTCTGGAAGCGTCTGCGCTACTTCTGTCGTCTCTATCTGGAGAGCAGCCGCTGGCTAAGGCGCATCGAAAACGCCAGCGCGATAACCGAATTTAACGTACCTTCCGCGCCAGCGCTGGCTCGCCATACCGATCAGGCCGAAGCCTTATGGAACGGCGTACGCACCTTTTGCGCGCTGGTGATGGTCGGCGCCTGGGGAATTAGCACCCAATGGCAGGCCTGCGCCGCAGCCCTGACCCTGGCGGCGATCTGCTGCGTGCTCTATTCGGTCTCTCCTTCGCCGTTTAAGTCACTAACGCTGCTGATGCGTACCCTGATCCTGCTTTCACTCTTTAGCTTTGTGGTGAAGTTTGGCCTGATGGTGCAGATAACCGATTTATGGCAGTTCTTGCTGTTTCTGTTTCCCCTGCTGACCACCATGCAGCTGCTGAAACTCCAGATGCCTAAGCTCGCCGGACTGTGGGGGCAGCTGATTGTATTTATGGGGTCGTTTATTTCGGTGACCAACCCGCCGGTCTACGACTACGCGTCGTTTCTTAACGATAATCTGGGCAAAATCATCGGCGTCGGCCTTGCCTGGCTGGCGTTCGCCATCATCAGCCCGGGTTCAGACGCGCGTAAAAGCCGCCGTCATATCCGTGCGTTACGGCGTCACTTTGTCGACCAGCTAAGCCGCCGCCCGCAGCATAGCGAGCATGAATTTGAATCGCTGGTTTATCACCACATCAGCCAGCTCAGCAATAGCCAGGATGCGCTGGCGCGCCGCTGGCTGCTGCGCTGGGGCGTGGTTTTGCTCAACTGTTCCCACGTGGTGTGGCAGCTTCGCGAGTGGGAAACCCGTTCCGACCCGCTATCGCAGGTGCGCGATTTATGCATCAGCCTGCTGCGGGATGTGATGAGCGAGCGCGGGGTACAGCAGCGGCCACTCGCCTCGACGCTGCAGGAGCTGCAGCGCATCTGCGACGCGCTTAATCACCACCACCAGCCGGCAGCCAAAGAGCTGGCGGCGGTTATCTGGCGACTGTGGTGCGCGCTGTCGCAGCTGGAACAGGCGCCCATTGCCGGCACCTTAACGGAAAGAACTACTTAATCACGCCGCAGGCGAACCGCTCGCCGCCGCCGCCAAGGGGCTGCGGGCTATCGGACATATTGTCGCCCCCCACGTGAATCATCAGCGCCTTCCCTTTAACCTCATCCAGCGTTTTTAAGCGCGGCGCGACCACCGGCTGGGTTGCTTTACCGTCGTTATTGACCACCAGGAACGGCAGATCGCCGAGGTGACCGGCGCCGTCGGGACCTTCATGCTTACCGGTTTTTTGCGGATCGTAGTGCCCGCCTGCCGCGCCAGCGGCGACGGCTTTACCCTCTTTAATCGCGGGCTGGCAGCTGCCGTTGGCATGGATATGGAAGCCGTGCTCGCCGGGAGGTAGCGCCTTCAGGTCTGGCGTAAATTCCAGGCCTTTCGCGGTTTCGCTGATTTTAACGCTACCGATAGCCTGACCGACGCTCTGGCTGGTGACAAGATTGATATCGACGCTTTCACTGGCCGCCTGCGCGCCTGCGCACGCGGCCAGGGTAAGTATGGCGAGAATACATCGTTGCATAACACCTCCTTAATGGCTCTGTCGCTACTAAGTGTAGGCCATTGCGGAGGTGATGGGGTTTACGGAACGTCGTAACCTAACGCCGCTTTGCGGATACGGAACCACTGCTGGCGGGACATCTTCAGCTTTTCGGCCGCCACCGCGGAACGCACGCGCTCTATTTTCCCTGAGCCAATAATCGGCAACGGCTGCGACGGCAGGCGCAGGATCCAGGCATACACCACCTGCTCAATGCTCTCCGCATTCAGCTCCTGAGCAACGCGCGCCAGCTCATCGCGCAGCGGCAGGAAGCTGTCGTCGTTAAACAAACGACCGCCGCCGAGGCAGGACCATGCCATCGGGCGAATACGCAGCTGCTGAAGCTGATCCAGCGTACCGTCAAGCAGCAGCGGCTGATGAACCGGAGAAATTTCCACCTGGTTGGTCGCCAGGGTAAACGGCAGGCGCGACTGCAGCAGGGTAAACTGGGCGGGGGTAAAATTCGATACGCCGAAGTGACGAACCTTGCCGCTATGGTGAAGGGCCAGGAAGGCTTCCGCCACTTCATCCGCATCCATCAGCGGGTCCGGACGATGAATCAACAGCAGGTCAATATGGTCGGTGGCAAGGTTACGCAGCGACTGCTCCGCGCTGAGAACAATATGGTCGCGGTCGGTAATATAGTGACCGATGGTGTTTTCCGCCCGCGCTTTCGTGGCAATCCCGCACTTGGTGACAATTTCCATCCTGCTGCGCAGATGCGGCGCCAGCTTTAGCGCTTCGCCAAACGCCGCCTCGCAGCGATAGTCACCGTAAATATCGGCATGATCGATGGTGGTAATGCCCAGATCCAGGTGTTGCTCAACAAAGCCCACCAGCGCCTGAGCGGACATATTCCAGTCCATCAGACGCCAGTAGCCCATCACAAAACGAGAGAATTCCGGCCCCTGCGGAGCCATAGCAATACGCTGAACCATAACAGCTTCCTCAATAAAAAAGTGCCCTGAGTATACGCAATTTTAGGCTTAAAACAGTGAGGGTTGCTGCGGTTCTTCCGCACTATCCTGCTTAGCTGCGCGTAATTTGCGCAGTAGCCGCTGTCGGCACAGACGCAAAACATCCTGCTTTTGCGCATCGCTCATTTTCTGCCAGTTGAAACGCTCGTCGCGGCTACGCATACACCCCCGACAGTAGCCGCGCTCATCAGACTGACAAATCCCCCGGCACGGACTCTGTACCGGGAAGAATTCCAGTTGTTCAGCCACTTCGCCTCTCCTGCCGCTCATCTCTTTCTTTATTGAAGACGTTTCATCCGCCGTACGCAAATTTTGTTCATCAGCCTCTTCGCCAGGCGGCATTTTTAATTATGACTTGCATTAGACCAATCGGTCTATTACAGTGAGCGCCATGAACAAGCACAGTGAATGTAACACCCGCGAACATATCCTGGCCACCGGCGAGCAGCTCTGCATGCATCGAGGGTTTACCGGTATGGGTCTGAGCGAACTGCTGAAAACAGCGGAGGTGCCGAAAGGCTCTTTCTATCACTACTTTCGCTCTAAAGAAGCCTTTGGCGTTGCGCTGCTCGACCATCACTACGCCGGATATCTTCAGCGCCTGGTCGATCATTTTGACCACGGCGAGGGGAACTATCGCGATCGCCTCCTGGCCTACTATCAGCATACGCTGACGCAGTTTTGCCAGCAGGGCATCATCAGCGGCTGTCTGACGGTGAAGCTGTCGGCAGAGGTCTGCGATCTGTCGGAAGATATGCGCACCGCGATGGATAAAGGCGCCAGCCAGATCATCGTTCTCCTCGGCGATGCGCTGGAGAAAGGCCGTCAGGAGAGCAGCCTTGCGTTTGACGGCGACGCCTTAACGCTCTCGCAGGTGCTTTACTCCCTGTGGCTGGGGGCGAATCTGCAGGCTAAAATTACGCGTAGCGCAACGCCGCTGGAAAGCGCCCTTGCCCACGCCAAACGTATTATTGCTGCGCCTGCCGTTTAACAGGCGTTTTTATTTATCCCGTTTCAAGACGACCGGTCTACTCAGGAGTCATTATGTCAGAATCAAAGTTGTTTACCCCGTTGAAAGTGGGTGCGGTAACCGTACCGAATCGCGTGTTTATGGCTCCGCTGACGCGTCTGCGCAGCATTGAACCGGGCGATATTCCAACCCCGCTGATGGGCGAATACTACCGCCAGCGCGCCAGCTCCGGCCTGATTATTTCCGAAGCCACCCAGATCTCCGCTCAGGCTAAAGGCTACGCGGGCGCACCGGGCCTGCACAGCCCGGAGCAGATTGCCGCATGGAAAAAAATCACCGCCGGCGTACACGCGGAAAACGGGCGTATTGCCGTTCAGCTGTGGCACACCGGGCGCATTTCCCACAGCAGCATTCAGCCGGGTGGCGCCGCGCCGGTTGCGCCATCGGCCATTAGCGCGGGTACCCGTACCTCGCTGCGTGATGAAAACGGCCACGCTATTCGCGTAGACACCTCGATGCCGCGCGCGCTCGAAACCGCCGAGATCCCGGGGATCGTTGATGATTTCCGCCAGGCGGTAGGCAACGCCCGCGATGCCGGCTTTGACCTTGTCGAACTGCACTCCGCGCACGGCTACCTGCTGCACCAGTTCCTTTCCCCTTCTTCCAACCATCGTACTGACCAGTACGGCGGCAGCGTGGAAAATCGCGCTCGCCTGGTGCTGGAAGTGGTTGATGCGGCGAGTAAAGAGTGGAGCGCCGACCGTATCGGGATTCGCGTCTCGCCTATCGGCAGCTTTCAGAACGTCGATAATGGCCCGAATGAAGAAGCCGACGCGCTCTATCTCATCGAAGCGCTGGCCAAACGCGGTATTGCTTACCTGCATATGTCCGAGCCGGACTGGGCTGGCGGCCAACCGTACAGCGATGAATTCCGTCAGAAAGTCCGCGACCGCTTCCCGGGCGCTATTATCGGCGCTGGCGCCTACACGGTGGAAAAGGCAAACGATCTGATCGGTAAAGGCCTGATCGATGCCGTGGCCTTCGGTCGCGACTATATTGCCAACCCGGATCTGGTCGCGCGCCTGCAGAAGAAGGCCGCGCTGAATCCGCAGCGTCCGGAAAGCTTCTACGGCGGCGGCGCGGAAGGTTATACCGATTACCCTACCCTGTAATCCCTCCATTGATAGCGGCGGGTTATCGCCGCTATACTCAACGCTCTGATGTATCAAAACAAACTGCATAGGGGACATTATGCGCTTACTTCACACCATGCTGCGCGTTGGCGACCTGCAACGTTCTATTGAGTTTTACACCAACGTGCTGGGCATGAAACTGCTGCGCACCAGCGAAAACACTGAGTATAAATATTCGCTGGCATTCGTGGGTTACGGCGAAGAGAGCGATACCGCCGTGATTGAGCTGACCTATAACTGGGGCGTTGATAAGTACGATCTCGGCAGCGCTTATGGCCATATCGCGCTCAGCGTTGAAAACGCGGCCGAAGCCTGCGAGCGTATCCGCCAGAACGGCGGCAACGTGACGCGTGAAGCCGGCCCGGTCAAAGGCGGCACCACCGTCATCGCCTTCGTCGAAGATCCGGATGGCTATAAAATTGAACTGATTGAAGAGAAAGACGCCGGAAAAGGCCTCGGCAACTAATCGGCTGCGGGCACCCGCGGTGCCTGCTGTTTTATCCCCTTCCTGCTGCAAGCTGCGGCAAAATTTGCCATAATGCGCGCTACTTTTTTCCAGCTAAGAGAATCTGATGTCCGAGAACGTTCAACTTAATGGTCTGTGCGACCGTTTTCGCGGTTTTTATCCTGTGGTAATCGATGTTGAAACCGCCGGATTTAATGCCAAAACCGACGCCCTGCTGGAGATCGCCGCTATTACGTTGAAAATGGATGAGGAAGGCTGGCTGATGCCGGACGAAACGCTGCATTTTCATGTTGAGCCTTTTGAAGGCGCCAACCTGCAGCCCGAAGCGCTGGCTTTTAACGGTATTAACCCTAACGATCCCGAGCGCGGCGCGGTGAGCGAATACGATGCGCTGCACGCGATTTTTAAAATGGTCCGCAAGGGAATGAAAGAGAGCGACTGCAGCCGCGCGATTATGGTCGCGCACAACGCCACGTTCGATCACAGCTTTACCATGGCGGCGGCAGAGCGGGCTGGCCTGAAACGTAACCCCTTTCATCCGTTCGTGACCTTCGATACCGCGGCTCTGAGCGGCCTGGCGCTGGGTCAAACGGTGCTGTCGAAAGCCTGTATTGCCGCGGGAATGGCATTTGATGGTACTCAAGCACACTCGGCGCTTTACGATACCCAGCAAACCGCCCAGCTGTTCTGCGAAATCGTCAACCGCTGGAAGCGCCTTGGCGGCTGGCCATTACCCGTGGCCGAAGAGTAAGCGATAAAAAAAGCGACTTCACCGGAAGTCGCTTTTTTATTGGCAGCCGAATTACTCTGCTTTCGGTTCGTCAGTCTTGTACTTCGCGGCCGTTTCTTTGATCAGCTGCTGCAGTTCGCCGCGCTGATACATTTCAATCACGATGTCACAGCCGCCGACCAGTTCACCGTCAACCCACAGCTGCGGGAAGGTCGGCCAGTTAGCGTATTTCGGCAGCTCTGCGCGGATGTCCGGATTTTGCAGGATATCGACGTAGGCAAAACGTTCGCCACAGGCGGAGAGCGCCTGAACGGCCTGAGCGGAGAAACCGCAGCTTGGCAGCTTCGGCGACCCTTTCATGTACAGCAGGATCGGGTTTTCAGCGATTTGACGTTGGATTTTTTCTAAAGTCGTGCTCATTGTCGTGCTTCCTTAAACTTCTTTACGGCAGTAATTTGACATTGTAGCGCCCTGGGCGCAGGACCGATAATAACATTTTTTTCACTTGCCACATTTTATCTTCTGTCGGCATAAGTTGCCTTAAAAATATCATTTTATTGCTATACGCGGCAACGCATTGCGCGTTTTTCATGCGCGGGTACCGTTGACGGAAGCATTTTTTTGCAAATGTTAACCAAACGAGACGTTAGATACAAAAGAGTAGTAACTCTCCACGATTTTATGCTTTAGAATCGATGCGGTTTGTCATTCATCGTCAGGCATCTGTATATGTCTGTAATTTAATCAGGGGATTGCTCAGTGGCGCGTCTTAACAAAATCGCGATTTCGCTCTGTGCATTACTTTTCACATCTATTTCACTTACGCCGCTGGCGCATGCTTCCGGGCATACGCACGCTTCGGCCACGCCAAAAGCGCATCCGGCCAAGGGCACGACCGCAGAGCGTAAGAAAAAAGCAGCCAGTTCTAAAAGTAAAACCACCGCCAAAACCCCCAGCAAGAAAACGTCGACCGCCAGCCGCAGCAAATCAACCGCGTCACGCCAGACTGCCAGCGCCACAAAAAAATGCGTTCTGCGCAAAGGCTATAAAAAACTGTGCGCCAGTTCGACAAGGTCGATAGCGGAAAGCAAGATGGCAACCGCAAGCGTGCAGAAAAAGTGCGTGGTGCGTAAAGGCTATAAAACCCGCTGCAAACCGGTTGCCGACGAGCCGCAGCTGACCATCGCCGACGCGCATAAAGCTCGGGTACAAAAGGCGCAAAGCACCGCCATGTCCAAGCTGATGGATCAGATTGGCAAACCCTATCGCTGGGGCGGCACCTCTCCGCGTACCGGGTTTGATTGTAGCGGTCTGGTCTATTACGCCTATAAGGACCTGGTTAAAATTCACATTCCGCGCACCGCCAATGAGATGTATCACCTGCGCGACGCCCGTCCTGTGGATCGCGGTGAGCTGCAAAGCGGGGATCTCGTCTTCTTCCGCACCCGCGGGCGCGGCACTGCCGATCACGTCGGGGTTTACGTTGGCAACGGCAAATTTATCCAGTCTCCGCGTACCGGCCGCGACATTCAGATCACCTCATTAAGCGACGATTACTGGGTACGCCACTACGTGGGCGCACGTCGCGTCATGACGCCGAAAACCATTCGCTAATTGTGCCTTGTCGCTGCGGCGACAGGGTAACTCTCTCTTTTGCCACATCTTTTAATTTGCTACTATTATTACCCTGCGTAATACATGGTTATTACGCAGGCAAACTATAAAAAGGAGAGTAGCAATGTCGTTCGAATTACCTGCATTACCATATGCAAAAGACGCCCTGGCGCCGCACATTTCCGCAGAAACCCTGGAATACCACTACGGTAAACACCACCAGGCCTACGTCACCAACCTGAATAACCTGATCAAAGGCACCCCGTTTGAAGGCAAAACCCTGGAAGAGATCGTGCGTTCTTCCGATGGCGGCGTTTTTAACAACGCCGCTCAGGTCTGGAACCACACCTTCTACTGGAACTGCCTCGCGCCGAACGCCGGCGGCGAACCGCAAGGCGAACTGGCGGCGGCTATCGCTAAGTCCTTCGGCAGCTTCGCTGATTTCAAAGCCAAATTCACCGACGCAGCGGTAAAAAACTTCGGCGCAGGCTGGACCTGGCTGGTGAAAAACGCCGACGGTAGCCTGGCTATTGTCTCCACCAGCAACGCCGGTACGCCGCTGACCAGCGACGCGACTCCGCTGCTGACCGTGGATGTCTGGGAACACGCTTATTACATCGACTACCGTAACGCCCGTCCGAACTATCTGGAGCACTTCTGGGCGCTGGTAAACTGGAAGTTTGTTGCTGCTAATCTGGCTGCATAAAAGCAAACCGCAGAAGCCTTTCAGCTTCTGCGGTTATTGTATGACTTCACGCAATATTAACGGTTGGCGAACGCCTCTTCCGGCTGCGCCCGGCCGCTGAACAGCACCAGCAGTAGCGCCACGCCTGCGATAATCGCCCCCATCACCGGGACAAAGGCATAGCCCAGGCCGCCAGAGATGACCGCGCCGCCCGCCGCCGCGCCCAGCGCGTTTCCGAGGTTAAAAGCCCCAATATTGACCGATGATGACAGCCCCGGCGCTTCGTGGGCGACGCGCATCACGCGCATCTGCAAAGGCGGCACCACCGCAAAGGTCGCCGCGCCCCAGACCACCATACTGATTGCCGCGCCCACCTGCGATTGCGCCAGCAGCGGGATCGCCAGCATGATAACCATCAGCAGCAGCAGAAAGCCCTTCAGCGTCCCGCTAACGGAACGGTCGGCAAACTTACCGCCAAGGTAGTTACCCAGCGAGAAGCCGACGCCAATCAGCACCAGCATGGCGGTCACAAACAGCGGAGAGGCGTGGGTGATGGTATGCAAAACGGGAGAAATATAGGTATAAAGCGTGAACATCGCCCCTGCCCCCAGTACCGTCGTCAGCAGCGCCGACAGCACCTGCGGACGCATCAGCACGGAAAGCTCCTGCTTGACGTCAGGGCGCTCGCCGGCGCTGCCCTTCGGTAGAGAAAACCACAGACCGATAATCGCAATCACGCCCAGCCCCGCCGTGGCAAGAAACGACATCCGCCAGCCGATGGTTTCGCCCAGCCAGGTCGCCGCGGGAACGCCGCCGATATTGGCTATCGTCAGCCCCATAAACATCGTCGCCACGGCGCTGGCCTGTTTGTGTTTTGGCACAACGCTCGCCGCCACCACCGAACCCAGGCCGAAGAAGGCGCCGTGGTTAAGGCTGGTAATAATGCGCGACAGCAGCAGCGTGGTGTAATCCGGCGCAATGGAAGAGAGTACGTTACCGAGGGTAAAAATCGCCATCAGGAAGATCAGCGCATTTCTGCGCGCGCGGTGGGAGAGCAGCAGAGTCATCAGCGGCGCGCCGACCATCACGCCGATGGCATAGGCGCTAATCAGCATTCCCGCCGCCGGAATCGAAACGTCCACGCCTTTAGCGATAACCGGTAATAGCCCCATCGGGGAGAACTCGGTTGTGCCGATACCAAAGGCACCGATCGCCAGCGCGAGCAGGGGAAAATTGATTTTCATGCAGGGACTCCATCAGGCCGCCTTCCGCGACGGCATCTCATCAGAAGTCAAAAGCATGACATCAATCACAGAAAAACAAAAGTGAACGAAATGGCAAAAGATTTTTGCGAAAATGATAATAATGGCGGAGAGAAAGGGAGAGCGGCCTCTCCCTTAATCGCATAATTAGTGCAGTACTGCAGTCAAACCTGCGGCAACAATCAAACCAAGAACAATAATCGTTGTCGTCAGCGAAAACTTTAAATTTGTATCCATCAATTTTTCCCCCTGATTATCCCCACATGAAAAGTGAGCTTGCTCATTTTTACACAGAATAGCGTAAAAATCTTCCGAGATTTAGAGTGATGCACATTTTTGCTCTTCCCCTTTGCCCCAAGATCGGACAAAATCCCACGCTAATTTGAAAGCGTATCGGCCATTGACCCCTTCCTGTCGTTCTGTGTCGTTTTCCCGACGTGATGCCATGCTCAATTTTGGCGCCAGGGTGTGTACAGGCAAACGTTTACGTACCGATAAACAGACGATCAGGTCAAGGTCTGGAGTGAGAAGTAATGGCAACTATTAAAGATGTAGCGAAGCGCGCAAACGTTTCCACTACAACAGTGTCACATGTTATTAACAAAACCCGATTCGTTGCGGAAGAGACGCGCAATGCGGTGTGGGCGGCAATAAAAGAACTGCATTACTCCCCCAGCGCCGTTGCCCGCAGCCTGAAGGTCAATCACACCAAATCTATTGGTCTGCTGGCAACCAGCAGCGAAGCGGCCTATTTCGCTGAGATTATCGAAGCCGTCGAGAAGAGCTGCTTCCAGAAGGGCTACACCCTGATCCTCGGCAACGCGTGGAACGACCCGGAGAAACAGCGCGCCTATCTGTCAATGATGGCGCAGAAACGCGTAGACGGCCTGCTGGTGATGTGCTCCGAGTATCCGGAGTCGGTGTTAAGCATGCTGGAAGAGTATCGCCATATTCCGATGGTAGTGATGGACTGGGGCGAGGCAAAAGCCGACTTCACCGACTCGGTTGTCGATAACGCCTTTGAAGGCGGCTATATCGCCGGGCGCTACCTTATTGAGCGCGGGCATCGCGATATCGGCGTGATCCCCGGCCCGCTGGAGCGTAACACCGGCGCAGGCCGGCTGGCAGGTTTTATGAAAGCGATGGAAGAGGCGCAGATTAGCGTTCCGGAAAACTGGATTGTGCAGGGTGATTTTGAGCCGGAATCCGGCTATCGCGCCATGCAGCAGATTCTCGGCCAGCACCCTCGCCCAACGGCCATCTTCTGCGGCGGGGATATTATGGCGATGGGCGCCATCTGCGCGGCGGATGAAATGGGTCTGCGCGTGCCGCAGGATATTTCGCTGATCGGTTATGATAACGTGCGCAACGCCCGCTACTTTAGCCCGGCGCTGACCACCATTCATCAGCCTAAAGACTCTCTTGGCGAAGCGGCGTTTAACATGCTGCTGGACCGCATCGTTAATAAGCGTGAAATCTCGCAGTCGATTGAAGTCCACCCTCGCCTGGTCGAGCGCCGTTCCGTGGCCGACGGCCCGTTTGTCGATTATCGCCGTTAACCTTTCCCGCGGCGTCGGTCATTCCGGCGCCCGCAGCCACTCCCGGTTTAGCGTTTCGCTATCGCCAAGGTAATCCAGCAGCCATAGCAGCGCCGGCGAGGCATCGCTTTGCTGCCACGTCAGGCAGCATGCGGCGTCCGGGAAGGGGTTCTCCAGCTCCAGCGCCGTCCATGCGCCGCTATCAAGCCACGGGCGCGCTAAATGCCCGGGTACCATACCGACGCACAGTCCGGCGGAGAGACAGGTTTCTGAGGCATCCCAGTCCGGCACCACCACCCTCTTCTGGTTATCCAGCAGCCAGGTGGTCCGCTTCGGCAGCGAGCGCGAGGTATCCTCCCTGACCAGCGACGGCCAGTTGCGCAGGACGTCATCGCTCAGAGGCCCGGCCATTTGGGCCAGCGGATGGTGGCTCGCGACGACGCAGTCCCAGCTCAGCATTCCCATATCGCGAAAGGCGTAGCGGCCCCCTACCGGAATTGAGCGCGTCGCGCCGATAGCCAGCTCCACGCGACCGTCGGCGAGCGCATCCCAGACGCCGTTGAACACCTCCTGAAAAACAATCAGTTCGACGTCATCAAAATGACGATAGAAATCAACGATCATCTGCCGCATGCGCGTGGGTTTAACGATATTATCCACCGCAATAGAGAGCTGCCCGCGCCAGCCGTTGGCTATCTGCTGGCACTGCTGGCGGGTGATCTGCATTTTTTTGATAACAGAACGCCCCTCCTGTAAAAACCAGACGCCGGCCGGCGTTAATTCCACATCACGATGACGGCGTTCGAACAGCGGTACCGCCAGCCACTCCTCCAGCTGACGCACGGTATAGCTGACGGCCGAGGGTACGCGGTGCAGTTCCTGCGCTGCGGCGCTAAAGCTGCCGTTACGGGCGACAGCATCGACAACTTCAAGCGAGTATTCGGACCACATTTTCTGCCTGCAAAATTTTTGAATTCACCTGACAAATATTAGCGTTTCACAAGCCTTAATGCACTCCCTACACTCTGCGCCATCGTACCTGCAACAATAAAAAGAGAAGATGATGCAACAACCTGGGAAAGGATTTTTAGTCTGGCTGGCTGGACTCAGCGTACTGGGCTTTCTGGCGACCGATATGTATCTTCCGGCTTTCGCCGCCATGCAACAAGATTTGAACACTTCTGCGGCCTCCGTCAGCGCCAGCCTGAGCCTGTTCCTGGCAGGCTTTGCGCTGGGCCAGCTTTTCTGGGGGCCCCTTTCCGATCGCTATGGCCGCAAGCCGGTGCTGTTGAGCGGGCTGGCCATTTTTGCTATTGGCTGTCTGGGGATGCTGTGGGTTCGCGATGCCAACCTGATGCTCGCGCTGCGATTTATTCAGGCCCTGGGGGTTTGCGCCGCCGCGGTGACCTGGCAGGCGATGGTCACCGATTATTATCCAGCGCAAAGAACCAACCGGATTTTCGCCGCCATTATGCCGCTGGTCGGTTTATCGCCGGCGCTGGCGCCGCTGCTCGGCAGCTGGCTGCTGGTCCATTTTGAATGGCAGGCTATTTTTGCCGTGCTGTTCGCGATTACCCTGCTGCTGATGCTGCCCGCCCTGCGCCTGAAGCCAGCGAACAAACCGGTTGCCAGCGCCCAGCAGAAGCTCACGTTTCTCACCCTGCTGCGCTCGCGCGAGTATAGCGGTAACGTGCTCATCTACGCCGCCTGTTCCGCCAGCTTTTTTGCCTGGCTGACGGGGTCGCCGTTTATTCTTCATGAAATGGGCTATGGCCCGACCGTTATCGGCCTGAGCTACGTTCCGCAAACTATCGCGTTTCTGGTGGGCGGTTATGGCTGCCGCGCGGCGCTGCAAAAATGGCAGGGCCAGCAAATTCTGCCCTGGCTGCTGACGATTTTCGCCCTCAGCGTCGCCGCCACCTGGCTGGTAGGCCTGCGGGAAAACGCCACGCTCGTTGGTTTGATGATTCCGTTCTGCGCCATGGCGGTGGTGAATGGCGGTATTTACCCTATCGTCGTCGCGCAGGCCCTGAAGCCATTCCCGCAGGCGACCGGTCGCGCCGCTGCGCTGCAAAACACCCTGCAGCTTGGCCTCTGTTTCCTTACCAGCCTGCTGGTCTCGACGCTGATTGCCACCCCGCTGCAAACGACCACCAGCGTGATGCTGGTCTCCATCGTGCTGGCCGGGATGGGCTACCGCATGCAGCACAAAGCCGCGCATCTGGAAACAAAATCGTCACATGCTTAAGGTAATGTGCTGATAGTGCTAAGATCCAGTAATTAGCTTGCTAAGATATTTTTGTTGAAAGCCTGTTTTTAGCGGCCTATACTGGATCCGGCGTCACATAAATAGAAAACTAATTGATTTTAACGGGAGCAGGATGCATCCCGTTTCACCATGGAAGGCCTTTCGGCAAGGGTTACCTCCCTTCCTCTGTTCTACGTCGGATAGCAGCCTCACGGATTATCCGTGAGATTTCTCACAAAGCCAAAAAAGCGTCTACGCTGTTTTAAGGTTCTGATCACTTGGGCGTGATGGAGAAGCTATGAGTTCATCGTGTATAGAAGAAGTAAGTGTACCAAATGATGACTGGTACCGAATTGCAGCTGAATTATTAGGCCGTGCGGGCATTGAAATTAATGGTCCTGCTCCCTCCGACCTGCGAATTAAAAACCCTCTCTTTTTTAAGCGCGTTTTACAGGAAGGGTCGCTGGGGTTAGGCGAGAGCTATATGGACGGCTGGTGGGATTGTGAGCGGCTGGATATATTTTTCCATAAAGTTTTACGCGCCGGTCTGGAAAATCAGCTTCCCCATCATTTCAAAGATACCTTGCGTATCGCCAGCGCACGCTTATTCAATCTGCAAAGTAAAAAACGATCCTGGATTGTCGGTAAAGAGCATTACGATTTAGGTAACGATCTGTTCAGCCGCATGCTCGACCCCTATATGCAGTACTCTTGCGCTTACTGGAAAGACGCGCAGACTCTCGATGACGCGCAGCAGGCAAAATTAGATCTGATCTGCCGTAAACTTGAGCTTGAGCCAGGGATGCGGGTGCTGGATATCGGCTGCGGCTGGGGCGGGCTGGCTTACTACATGGCCAAACATTACCAGGTCAGCGTGGTTGGCGTGACCATCTCGGCAGAGCAGCAGAAAATGGCGCAGCAGCGCTGCGCGGACCTCGACGTCACCATCCTGCTCCAGGACTATCGCGACCTGCACGAAAGCTTCGATCGTATTGTTTCCGTCGGCATGTTCGAACATGTCGGGCCTAAAAATTACGCCACCTATTTTGATGTGGTCGATCGTAATCTGAAACCCGACGGTCGTTTCCTGCTGCATACTATCGGTTCGAAAAAAACCGATCATAGCGTTGACCCGTGGATTAACAAATATATCTTCCCTAACGGCTGCCTGCCGTCGGTGCGCCATATTGCCGAAGCCAGCGAATCGCATTTCGTTATGGAAGACTGGCATAATTTTGGTGCCGACTACGACACGACGCTGATGGCCTGGTATGAGCGCTTCCTCGCCAGCTGGCCGGAAATCGCCGACAACTACTCGGAACGCTTCAAACGTATGTTTAGCTATTATCTGAATGCCTGCGCTGGCGCTTTCCGCGCGCGCGATATTCAGCTCTGGCAGGTGGTTTTTTCTCGTGGGGCCGAACACGGCCTGCGCGTGGCCCGCTAAAAATATCCCCCGCGTCGGCGGGGGTATTTTTTACTCGGCCGCCGTTTTCAGTGCCGCCTCTTTCGCCGCCAGCACGCGCTCGACGGTATCGATGACCGCCTGAGTCTGCGGATCGATTTCAATATTCACCCGATCGCCCAGCTTTTTCACCCCAAGCGTGGTGCGCTGCAGCGTTTCCGGGATTAAATGAACGCAAAAGCGGGTTGGCGTCACTTCACCGACGGTGAGGCTAATCCCATCTACGCCGATATAGCCTTTATAAAGGATATATTTCATCAACGTCGGGTCCTGAACCTTAAACCAGATCTGGCGGTTATTTTCCGAGGTGAGAATTTTCACCACTTCCGCGGTGGTCATAATATGGCCGGACATCAGGTGACCGCCAATTTCATCGCTGAATTTCGCCGCGCGCTCAACGTTAACGCTGTCGCCCTCGCCGACCTCGCCCAGATTGGTTATACGCAGGGTCTCTTTCATCAGGTCAAAACTCACTCGCGCGCCGTCTATATGGGTGACGGTCAAGCAGCAGCCGTTGTGCGCTACGGAAGCCCCGGTTTCGAGCCCCGCCAGCATATGCTCAGGCAGCTCCACGACGTGGGTGCGAAAGTTAGGTTTTTCATCGATCGCCACCACTTTGGCGGTCCCCTGCACAATACCGGTAAACATATTTTGCTCCTGTATAAATTCGTGACGGTATCAGTACCGTTTTAGGCTATGACGAACAATAACAGGTGGCAAAACAGGTTGCCAGCGCACAACGTGCAGTGGAATTTTTTCACTGGCTAAATGGCTAATCCTCGCTACAATAGTCTGGCAAATCCCTCTGCTTTTCTTCTTGCTGCCACATATGGCGGCTTTTTTAGTCCTCCAATAACAACAATATAAAGGTGTTTACGTGCAGAAGTATTTTATTGAAGCGCGTCAGTTATTAGCACTGGCTATACCCGTTATACTCGCCCAGGTGGCGCAAACCGCCATGGGCTTCGTCGATACCGTGATGGCGGGTGGCTATAGCGCCACCGACATGGCGGCCGTCGCCATCGGTACCTCTATCTGGCTACCGGCGATCCTCTTTGGCCACGGCCTGCTGCTGGCCCTGACGCCCGTTATTGCCCAACTGAATGGTTCCGGCCGTCGCGAGCGTATTGCTCACCAGGTACGCCAGGGGTTCTGGCTGGCTGGCTTCGTCTCCCTCCTGGTGATGGTTGTGCTGTGGAACGCCGGTTACATTATCAGCTCAATGCATAACATCGACCCGGCGATGGCAGAGAAGGCGGTCGGCTACCTGCGGGCGCTGCTGTGGGGCGCGCCCGGCTATCTGTTCTTTCAGGTCGCTCGCAACCAGTGTGAAGGCCTGGCGAAAACCAAACCGGGTATGGTAATGGGATTTATCGGTCTGCTGGTCAACATTCCGGTGAACTACATTTTTATCTACGGCCACTTTGGTATGCCGGAGCTCGGCGGTATCGGCTGCGGCGTGGCGACGGCATCGGTTTACTGGGTCATGTTTTTCAGCATGCTCTTCTGGGTGCGCCGCGCGCGTTCGATGCGCGATATTCATCACACAGAGCGCTTCAGTAAACCTGATTTCGCCGTCATCCAGCGTCTGGTACAGCTGGGCCTGCCGATTGCGCTGGCGCTGTTTTTCGAAGTGACCCTCTTCGCCGTCGTGGCGCTGCTGGTTTCGCCGTTGGGGATCGTTGACGTCGCCGGGCATCAGATAGCCCTCAACTTCAGCTCGCTGATGTTCGTCTTGCCGCTCTCGCTGGCGGCAGCGGTGACCATTCGCGTCGGTTTCCGTCTCGGGCAGGGTTCCACGCTGGAGGCCCAGACCTCGGCCAGAACCGGCGTCGGCGTCGGGGTGTGCATGGCCGTTTTCACGGCGGTTTTCACCATCCTGATGCGCAAGCAAATCGCGCTGCTGTATAACGATAATCCCGAGGTGGTTACCCTCGCGTCCCAGCTGATGCTGCTGGCGGCGATCTACCAGATTTCCGACTCCATTCAGGTGATCGGCAGCGGAATTCTGCGCGGCTACAAAGACACGCGTTCCATCTTCTTTATCACCTTTACCGCCTACTGGGTATTGGGACTGCCGAGCGGCTACCTGCTGGCGCTGACCGATATCGTGGTACCGCGCATGGGCCCCGCCGGGTTCTGGTGCGGCTTTATTATTGGCCTCACCTCCGCCGCCGTAATGATGATGCTGCGCATGCGTTTCCTGCAGCGTCAGCCTTCCAGCGTCATTTTACAACGCGCGGCGCGCTAGACCGTCGCGGAAGCGAAGCCGCTATCCAACGGCGCTGATTCAGCGCCGTTTTCTCATGCTGGTGAAGAAATATTCTTTTGCATCAGTAAAATATAACCAATATGGATAAAACTTCTGCGATCGTGAGAAATCTGGAAGAAAAGTGACGTTTACCTCTTGCCACAACCCCTCCCTCCCGCTAATATGCGTCCCCGTTGCCACTGCAACATTGCGTTCATAGCTCAGTTGGTTAGAGCACCACCTTGACATGGTGGGGGTCGTTGGTTCGAGTCCAATTGAACGCACCATAATGCGTTTATAGCTCAGTTGGTTAGAGCACCACCTTGACATGGTGGGGGTCGTTGGTTCGAGTCCAATTAAACGCACCATAATGCGTCCGTAGCTCAGTTGGTTAGAGCACCACCTTGACATGGTGGGGGTCGGTGGTTCGAGTCCACTCGGACGCACCATTTCACAGCCTCGTGATATGGTGCCTTTTATCTCCCGCATTGAAATATCCGAAAATTACTTTCAGCGCTGGCAATACGCTATTTTCTGATTTTTCCCGGTCGTGTCCTTAATATCTTTCACCATTCCGACAACTTATTTCCCGCGCTTATGTAAATTGACGTAAAGCCCTGCGCCGCGTCTACGCTGCATTTATTAACGCAGCGGCCCCGCCGATATTCCCTCGCGAATAAAAATCTTTCGTTAGATCATAACCCGTTATGCTGACATTCATTAAAAACAAGCGAAACGGTAACAGCAGTGCAATTCAGAGTATTTCAAAAAATATCACCACAAACCGGTTTGACTGTTCAAAAATAACGACTAAATTTAATTTCTGAACGACAACGGATACGTACCTAAAGCGTATCTTCCTGACATAAACTCAACAACAGAGGTATGAAAATATGGCAGAACATCGTGGTGGTTCCGGTAATTTTGCTGAAGACCGTGATAAAGCATCTGAAGCAGGACGTAAAGGCGGTCAGCACAGCGGTGGTAACTTTAAAAACGATCCGCAGCGCGCATCTGAGGCCGGTAAAAAAGGCGGCCAAAATAGCCATGGCGGCGGGCGTAAATCTGATAATTCCTGATATTAATCGCCTCATTCGCTTGTAACTAAAAGAGTAACCTGCGAGTCTGCGGACTCGCAGTTATTCTCCGTTTATAAAGGTAATTAATATGAATATGAAGAGCATAGAAGACGTTTTTATTCATCTTTTATCGGATACGTATAGCGCAGAAAAACAATTAACCCGCGGCCTGGCGAAACTCGCCAGAGCGGCGTCCAGCGAACAGCTTAGCGCCGCGTTCAAAGCCCACCTGGAGGAGACTCAGGGGCAAATTGAACGTATCGATCAAATTGTCGAACAAGAGCCTGATATCAAAATCAAACGGATGAAATGCGTGGCCATGGAGGGGCTGATTGAAGAAGCTAACGAAGTTATTGAGAGCACGGAGAAAAATGAAGTGCGGGATGCGGCGTTAATTGCCGCTGCGCAAAAGGTTGAACATTATGAAATTGCCAGCTACGGCACTCTCGCCACTTTAGCAGAACAGCTTGGCTATAAAAAAGCGGTTAAACTTTTAGCGGAAACGTTAGAAGAAGAAAAATCAACCGACCTTAAATTAACTGACCTGGCGGTCGGCAATATTAATAAAGATGCCCAAAATAAATAGCCAGAGAGTAAACCAATATTAAGGAGTTGATTATGAATTATCTTGAACATTATCACGACTGGCTACGCGATGCGCATGCAATGGAAAAGCAGGCAGAATCTATGCTGGAATCCATGGCGAGCCGCATCGATAATTACCCTGACCTGCGCAGCAGAATTCAACAGCACGTAACTGAAACCAAACGCCAAATTACGGTACTGGAGGAGATTCTGGACCGTAATAATATATCACGCTCGGTGCTGAAGGATTCCATGAGCAAAATGGCCGCGTTAGGTCAATCCATTGGCGGGATGTTCCCTTCCGATGAAATCGTTAAAGGGTCAATTAGCGGTTATGTATTTGAGCAGTTTGAAATTGCCTGTTATACCTCCCTGCTTGCCGCCGCGAATAAAGCCGGCGACACCGCCTCAATCCCCGCTATCGAATCGATTCTGGCAGAAGAGCGGGCCATGGCCGACTGGCTGCTGAAACATATTCCGCAAACAACGGAAGAGTTCCTTCTGCGCTCTGAAGCCGAAGGCGTTGAAGCGAAAAAATAAGCAATAAGGATAAGAGCCTATGTTCCGACACGTTAAGCAGCTTCAGTATACCGTAAGGGTCGCCGAGCCGAATCCGGGACTGGCGAACCTCCTTCTGGAACAATTCGGCGGGCCCCAGGGCGAACTGGCCGCCGCATGCCGGTATTTTACTCAGGGCCTGAGCGATGACGATCCGGGCCGTAAAGATATGCTGATGGACATAGCCACCGAAGAGCTGAGCCACCTTGAAATTATCGGCTCGCTGGTTGGCATGCTCAATAAAGGGGCCAAAGGCGCCCTGGCGGAAGGCGTGGAAAACGAAGCCGACCTGTACCGCTCGCTTACCGCTAACGGTAACGACAGCCATATCACCTCTTTGCTATATGGCGCAGGCACGCCGCTGACCAACTCCGCCGGGGTGCCCTGGACCGCCGCCTATATTGATACGATTGGTGAGCCAACCGCGGATTTACGCTCCAACGTAGCGGCCGAGGCGCGAGCCAAAATCATCTATGAGCGCCTGATCAACGTCACTGATGATCCCGGAGTCAAGGATGCGCTGGCTTTTCTGATGACCCGGGAAGCCGCTCATCAGCTCTCTTTCGAAAAAGCGCTCCAGTCCATCAGAAACAACTATCCGCCGGGGAAATTACCGCCCGTCAATGAATACGCCAGCACCTACTACAATATGTCAGAGGGCGACGACATTCGCGGTAGCTGGAATAGCGATCGGCACTTTGAGTATGTGGCGAATCCCCAGCCTGCAGTCGACGGCGGAGACGGAGGCGTCAGCGTCAAGCTAAGTGCCGAGCAGCAGGCGCTGGTTAAAGCCATGGCGGAACGAACCCAATCCGACCCGGATGGCGATCCTCTTACCGGCGCAGAGCTCGGCGCAGGCAAGAAGAAGCCCTAATCCTCAATAACCTGCTGTTAATCACTTCCCCCTGCTCAATTCGGGGGGTTGTTCTGTGATGGGGTCCGGAATATGTTTGAACTCGACGCGTTTAATCTGGCTCGGCTGCAGTTCGCATTTACCGTCTCTTTTCATATCCTTTTTCCGGCGATTACCATCGGACTGGCCAGCTATCTGGTGGTGCTGGAGGGGATGTGGCTGCGGACAAAAGATGACGTCTGGCGCTCATTGTATAATTTCTGGCTGAAAATTTTTGCCGTTAATTTCGGCATGGGCGTGGTTTCAGGCCTGGTCATGGCTTATCAATTCGGCACCAACTGGAGCGGTTTCTCACAGTTTGCCGGTAGTATTACCGGTCCCCTGCTGCTTTACGAAGTGCTCACCGCCTTTTTTCTCGAAGCCGGTTTCTTAGGCGTTATGCTCTTTGGCTGGAACAAAGTTCCTCCCGGCCTGCACTTCTTCACCACCTGCATGGTGGCGCTGGGCACGCTGATGTCAACCTTCTGGATCCTCGCGTCAAATAGCTGGATGCAGACGCCGCAGGGTTTTACCATTGAAAACGGTCATGTCATTCCCCAGGACTGGCTGGCGATTATCTTTAACCCTTCTTTCCCCTATCGTCTGTCCCATATGGCGATTGCCGCTTTTCTCAGCAGCGCGATGTTCGTCGGCGCCTCCGCCGCCTGGCATCTTCTGCGGGGCAATGATACGCCGGCCATACGTAAAATGTTTTCCATGGCGATGTGGATGGCCCTGCTGGTCGCGCCGGTTCAGGCTATCGTTGGCGATATGCACGGGCTCAACACGCTTGAACATCAGCCGGCAAAAATCGCTGCCATAGAAGGCCACTGGGAGAACAAACCCGGAGAAGCCACCCCGCTGCTGCTGTTTGGCGTGCCCGATATGGATGAAGAGCGCACCAAATACGGGCTGGAAATCCCTGCGCTTGGCAGCCTGATCCTCACCCATAGCCTGAACAAGCAGGTCCCGGCGCTGAAAGATTTTCCGCCGCAGAATCGGCCAAACTCCCTTATCGTCTTCTGGTCTTTCCGCATCATGGTCGGCATGGGCGTGTTGATGATTGCCCTCGGCGTATGGAGCCTGTGGCTTCGCTACCGGCAGCGTCTTTTTCACTCCCGCGCCTTTCAGTGGTTTGCGCTGGCGATGGGGCCGGCGGGGCTGCTGGCGCTGTTGGCCGGCTGGATCACGACCGAAGCGGGACGCCAGCCCTGGGTCATCTATGGTTTATTACGCACCCGGGATGCGGTCTCTCTCCACAGCACAGCGCAAATGATCGTCAGCCTGCTGGTCTTTATCGTGGTGTACTGTTCGGTGTTTGGCGTAGGTTATTACTACATTATCCGGCTGATTCAGAAAGGGCCTCAGCCCGTCAGCGAATTGACATCGACAACCTCCGGTACGCCGGCTCGCCCCCTTTCCGCCGCAGAGGCCGTGCCTGAAGAGGAGACTCGCTAATGGGCATCGATATCTCCGTTATCTGGTTTGTCATCATAGTGTTTGCCACGCTGATGTATATCATTATGGACGGCTTCGATCTCGGCATCGGAATCGTCTTCAGCTTTGTGCCCAACGCCAACGAGCGCGACGTGATGATGAACAGCGTCGCCCCGGTATGGGACGGCAATGAGACATGGCTTGTGCTGGGCGGCGCGGGGCTATTCGGCGCCTTTCCGCTGGCGTACGCCGTCATCACCGATGCGCTAACGATTCCGCTCACCGCCATGTTAATTGGCCTGATCTTTCGCGGCGTCGCCTTCGAATTTCGTTTTAAGGCCACCCCCTCTCATCAAAAATTCTGGGATTACTCATTTGTGGGCGGCTCGTTGTTGGCCACCTTTAGCCAGGGGATAGTCGTGGGCGCGGTCATCAGCGGCTTCGAGGTTGCCGACCGCAGGTTCATCGGCTCAGCGCTGGACTGGCTGACGCCCTTTAGCCTGTTCTGCGGCTTAGGGCTGGTGGTGGCTTATACGCTCCTCGGCACCACCTGGCTTATCATGAAAAGCGAAGGCGCGCTGCAGCAGCGCATGCGTGAGCTGACCCGCCACACGCTTCTGGCGCTGATGGCGGTCATCGCCGTGGTCAGCGTCTGGACGCCGCTGGGCTGGCCGTCCGTTGCTGAACGCTGGTTTACCCTGCCTAATTTCTACTGGTTTGTGCCCGTTCCCATTCTGGTACTCGTCTTTAGCCTGTGGATCTGGCGCCTGAGCGCTCACCCCGCGAGCCACGCCCGCCCTTTCCTCCTGACGCTCGGGCTTATTTTTCTCGGCTTCAGCGGCCTGGGCATCAGTCTGTGGCCCAATATCATCCCTCCGCATATCACGCTGTGGGAAGCCTCCGCGCCGCCGGCCAGCCAGCTATTTATGCTGGTAGGAACCCTGCTTATCATTCCGGTGATTTTGGTTTACACCGCATGGAGCTACTACGTATTCCGCGGCAAAGTTTCCGGAAATGAAGGCTATCACTGAGGTGGGCTATGGCTGACTGGCATACGCGGGCCATTATCTATCAGATTGATTCAGCACTGTTTTACGATCTTAACGGCGATGGCTGCGGCGATATCGCCGGGATCGCGGCGAAGCTGCGCTATATTCGCCGACTGGGCGCGACGGTGATCTGGATAACGCCCTTCTACCTGACGCCGTTTCTGGATGAGGGTTACGATGTCAGCGACCATCTGCAGGTCGATCCGCGATTTGGTCAACTGGCGGATATCATTGCTTTTATCGAGCAGGCCCGCGAATTAGGCATGCAGGTTATTATTGAATTGCTGATCCAGCACACCTCCGACGCTCACCCCTGGTTTCAACAAGCGCGGCGCAGCCGTCGCTCGCCGTTCCGCGACTATTATCTGTGGGCAGATAGCGATGATGACAATACGCCGCCCATGTTTCCCGGCGTCGAAGAGAGCATCTGGTCGTGGGATGACGAAGCCGGGCAATATTTTCGCCATATGTTTTACCGCCATGAACCCGATCTCAATCTGGCCTCTCCCGCGGTGATCAAAGAGGTCGAAAATATCGTTATCTTTTGGCTGAAGCTGGGGGTTTCCGGCTTTCGTCTGGATGCCGCCTCGCATTTGACGAAACAGGCCGGACGCGGCGAGGAGAAACGCGGGCTATGGCTCCTGGAACATCTGCGTCGGCTGGTTGAACAACATAATCCGCAGGCCATACTGCTCGGCGAAGTCGACGTTGAGGTGGCGCAGTATCGCGACTATTTTGGCGATAATAACCGACTTAATATGGTACTTAACTTCTGGCTGAACAAATATTTTTACGTCAGCCTCGCCAGCCAGAGCGCCCGCCCGCTGATCGAGGCCATCAAGAAAATGGTAGTGCCTCCTGACGCCTGCTGCTTCGCAAACTGGCTGCGCAACCACGATGAACTGGATCTTGAAGGGATCGGTAACAAGAACAAGCAGACCGTGCTGGATGCCTTCGCGCCGGATAAGGAGATGAACGTTTATCAGCGCGGTATTCGCCGTCGGCTGGCGCCCATGCTGAACAGCGACCGGCGGCGGCTGGCGTTCTGTCATGCCGTGCTTTTTTCGCTGCCCGGCGTACCGATCATGCGCTACGGGGATGAGATCGGCATGGGTGACGACCTGGCGCTGGAAGAGCGCTACGCGGTGCGTACGCCGATGCAGTGGGCCGGTTCAGCGGGCGGCGGCTTCTCCGCAGCCGATCCGCAGACGTTTGTGGCTCCCATGATCGACCGGGGGCCGTTTCGCTATCAGAAAGTCAACGTCGCTGATTCCCTGCTGCACCGCCATTCTCTCCTGCACCGTATTATTGATATCGCCAATACGCGGTCAGAATTCCCGGAAATCGCCGTTGCGCCTTTCCGCATCATTAGCACCGATCGGCAGGCGATTCTCGGGATCTGCTACGATGACCGCGAGCGCAGCGTCATCGCCTTTCTTAATTTCAGTGATAAACCGCTGCGTTTTACCGCGAAAGGGATCTATGCGGCGGTGTGGACGCCCTGCCTGGCCGACAAAACCTACGCGGACGCGCTCACTCCCGGTAAGCACGCTAAGCTGGAGATTAGCGCATATGGCTATCGATGGTTCTGGACCAACAGTAGCGCGCTGCGTTAGCGTTTTTTACGCGAGATAAACCATTTTGCTAAAAGTACCCCCGCCGCTGCCGCGCCGCCCAGCAGCGCTTTTCCCGGCACGCCGGAAGTGATGGCGGTGGCGCGATATTTCGCCTCAGAGGAAAAACGCCCGTGCGTTTTATGCAATCCGCTGACCGGCTGTTCGAGATAGTCCTGACGGTCGTCGGCATTCAAGCGCCGGGTCATTTGCCCTTCCCACGCTTTTTTGACCATCAGCCGGTCAAGGAAGCCCGGGAAAAGAAATTGCCCAATAATGGACTGAATCGTGCTGCTCCCTACCCAGAGTTCGCGTACGGGCCGGCGCGCGACGTTGAAGATAGCCTGGGCGGCCACTTCCGGCTGAAATACCGGCGGCACCGGGCGCATCGCCCAGGCAAACTTATTGCGCGCCCACTCGAACTGCGGCGTATTCAGCCCCGGCATCTGTACCATCGCAATACTCACGCCGCTATTTTCATGCATCAGCTCCGTACGCACCGCATCGGTAAAACCCCGAATCGCGGCCTTTGCCCCGCAGTAGGCGGACTGTAGCGGAATGGAGCGATAGGCGAGCGCGGAGCCAACCTGGATAATCACTCCGCGATCCCGGGGCGTCATCAGCGCCAGCGCGGCGCGAGTCCCGTTGACGTAGCCGAGGTAGGTGACCTCGGTTACCCGTCTAAATTCGTCGTGGGTCATCGCTCTGAAAGGCGCCAGCACCGCACACATCGCGTTATTGACCCATACCTCGATAGCCCCGAGCCGATTTTCGATTTCGCCGGCGGCGGTCAAGAGCGCATCGGCATTTGCCACATCGGCCTGCACGGTATGCACCCGAACGCCGCAACGAAGGAGCTCCTGCTTCGTCGCCTCAAGGCTTCGGCCATCGCGGGCAATAATGCCGACGTCATAGCCTGCCCGCGCAAAGCGCAGGGCCGTTGCTTTACCGACTCCCGCAGTACCGCCAGTGATCGCCATGACTGCCATATAAACCTCCGTAATAAAAGCGTTATGCGCTCTGCCAGCCGGGCAGTTTCTCGATGAGCATCGCCAGTGAATAGCGTACGGCTTTCTCCACAACATCCTGGCACTCGCCGGAAAACAGCGTTTTATGCGCGTCGATACTGCCGCGAAAGTTCCACGCGAACCAGACGGTCCCCGCAGGCGTCCCGTCATCGCCGCCGTCCGGCCCCGCATATCCGCTAATGGCGATACTGATATCCGCCCCGGAACGCGCCAGCGCGCCGGTGGACATCTCTTCAACGGTCTGCCGACTGACGGCGCTATATTTTTCCAGCGTTGAGGCGTTGACGTCGAGAAGCTGCTGTTTCGCCCGATCGCTAAAAGTGATTAAGCCAATATCGTAGAATGCGGCCGTATCCGCTTCCGCGCACAGCGCTGCCGCCAGGCTACCGCCGGTGCAGGATTCCGCGGTGGTTAAGCGTAAACGACGGTCAATCAGCGCGCTGGCGACCTGTTTAGTCAGCTCGCCGGTGGTTTTCGCCTGGTTATAAGGGTTATTTGACATAAAAAGACCTTTTTAACTCTCAGCAGGAATAATAGAAATGTGGCCATTCCGTTCCAGTATGGCAAATTTGATTTTACTTAATTCCGTAAGACCCTGATTCTGCCGCGCGGCGACCAGAATATCATCACAGGAGACGTCCACTTTTTTCAGCTTGTCAATTAACGGCACGCCATTTTCGACTAAAATCACCGGGCAACCATCAAGCGCTGACTCTGCGCCAGCGGTATATTTCTTCATTAATCCGAAAAGCATATCCACGACCACCAGCGTCATAATCGTCAGCATTGCGCCGGTCACCGAAAAATCGTTCCCCAGCAGCGCCTGCTGGGTAGCCTCACTGATAATAAGTAATAAAATCAGATCAAAGCTGGTCATTTGTAATAGCGCCCGGCGGCCGGCGATTTTAAATACCACCAGCAAAATTAAATATATCGCTAACGCACGCAAGACCATCTCCATCGCATCCTCCTAAGGATAAATAAATTGCCAGAAGCGGATTTCGGGTTCGCCGTTTAGCTGCAAAGAGTGGTTCAACTTACCGGGGCGGGTTGGAGTAACGTAGAGCCATATAGAAAAATTATGCATGCTTTTCAGATCATTATAGACCAGAAAGAGCCGGTCGTTCTGACTGTACATCCTGTCTGGCCGGGGCCAGATACTGCCAGGTTCAAAAGAAGAGGTAAAATCACCGCCAAGGCTAAAAATATATTTATCCGCGACCCGCGGATGGGCGGTAATCTTTAGCCTGAATTCAGTTTGCAAACGACCGAAGCGGTCATAGGCCACCGTTAAATTGCGCTGCGCAGTTGTTTTTTCGGCAGTGCTAAAATATCCTCCAGAAAAGAGTCCCAAAAGGGCTGCCAGTATGATCGCCAATAATATTCCGAGGCCTATCTGGCGGGCAGCGCATTCAAAATTAAGAAAAAATTCGTTCTCTTTAATCCCGGGCAGCCTCTCTTTTTCACTTGCCATTTTTCACCTCACCGTTGCGCTTATTATCGGGGCGCCAGTTTAAGAAATAGCAACCCGGCTTAATATGTCAAGTTCGACGCGCTAAAGCCGGATTAATAGCAAAACGCGACATCTCGCTTGTTATTCGTTGAGCAGCATCAGCATCTGTCATACGGCGTAATGTTTGTGGACTTCATCAATATCGGTTATCGAAAAGATATCAATGCCGGTTCCCTGGGGACTATGCTCATGTGGAAAAATCTCACCGCACTATACCAAGAAGCCGCCGAGAATAATCTGAATCTGTACTACTCATATGGCATGATGTCAGGTGAATACAAAACCCGATGGTGTCACCCGGTTTCATTGGGACGATCAATCATCTGAATCCTGGTGGGGTCAATCCCCATCAGCTTTTTGTCATCTGCGTTATCCAGCCTGTTAAGTCGTTAATATGTATACCCCGAGGAAGAGGCGCGCCAGTAATTGGCCCTCTTCCTCATTTTGAACCACAATTATTGGGCCAGATTTCCGTTACCCGGAAATGATCTATCGTGGAGCTTTTCAACTGGCGGAAGGCCACCGACAACAAATGTGATAACAACAACGGCGGGTCAGTCATTATGAAGAAAATTGCCATTATCGGCGCAGGTCCAACCGGAATTTATACCCTGTTCTCATTACTCAAACAGGGCGAGCCGCTGGACGTGTCAATTTACGAGCAGGCCGAGGAAGCGGGCGTGGGCATGCCCTACAGCGATGAAGAGAATTCGCGCATGATGCTGGCCAATATCGCCAGCATTGAAATCCCCCCCATTCAGAGCAGCTATCTCGACTGGCTGAAAGCCCAGAGCCGGACCCGCCTTGCGCGCTACGGCGTGGATTACGACGCTTTGCACGATCGTCAATTTTTACCGCGCATCCTGCTGGGTGAATACTTTCGCGACCAGTTTCTTGCGCTGGTCGGAGAGGCCAGGGAGCAGGGCTTTCGCATCCGGGTCAATGAGTCCTGCCGGGTCAGCGACCTGCAGGCGACCGAAGAAGGGGTCAGACTGTGGGTTGAGGATGAGCCGGTCGCCGAAGCCTTTGACCTCGCGGTAATCGCCACCGGACACGTCTGGCCCGATGAAGAAGAGTCGACCCGCACCTGGTTTCCCAGCCCGTGGTCTGGCCTCATGGAGGCCAGCATTCCCCCCTGCCGGGTGGGCATTATGGGCACCTCGCTAAGCGGAATTGACGCCGCGATGGCCGTCGCCGTCCAGCACGGTCGGTTTATCGGGTCTGACGATGACGCCCTCGCCTTCAGGCTGGACGAGGCAAGCGAGGCGCTAAGCATCGTGCTGATGTCGCGCTCCGGCATTTTGCCGGAAGCGGATTTTTACTGCCCCATTCCCTGGGAGCCGCTGAGCATCGTCAGCGAAAGCGCGATGGAACAAGCCATCGCCGCGGGCAGCGACGGTCTGCTCGATCGCGTCTTTGAGCTGGTGGCGCAGGAAATCACGCTTGCCGACCCCCTATGGAGCGAAAATATCGCCCTTCACAGCCTTAACGCCGACAGCTTCAGCGAGGCGTGGTTTGCTAAACGCCAGCAGCATAATCCGTTCCACTGGGCGCTGGATAACCTTGAAGAAGTTGAGCGCAACAAGCGCGCGCGATATACGGTTCCCTGGCGCTACGCGATCCTGCGGCTGCATGAAGCCGTTCAGGCGATGGTGCCTCACCTTAATGACCATGACCGGGAGCGTTTCAAAAATGGCCTTGCGCGGGTCTTTATCGACTGTTATGCCGCCATTCCTTCGGAGTCCATCCGCCGGCTGCTGGCGCTGCGCGAAGCGGGCGTCATCAGTATTCTCGCCTTAGGGCATGACTATGAGATGGCGGTAGAGCAGGAAAAAACGGTGATTACCAGCGAACAAAATCGCTATACGTTTGATGTGTTTATTGATGCCAGAGGGCAAAAGCCTCTGAAAAATAAAGATCTTCCCTTCCCGCATTTAAGGGAGCAGCTGCTGGCGACCGGAGAAGAGATTCCTGATGTCGGTGACGACTATACGTTGCGGGAACCGCCCGAAGTACGGGGGCGCATCGCGTTCGCCGCCATTCCCTGGCTGATGCACGACCAGCCTTTCGTTCAGGGTATCACCGCCTGCGCGGAGATCGGCGCGGCGATAGCGAAAGCGATATCCCAGCCGGCAAGCCGCTCGCGCAGGCGTTTATCCCCGCTCGATCTGTAGGAAAGAAAAATAGCCGCCCGTTGACGGGCGGCTATTGTTAACGCTTTTCAGGCTGGGGATGCCAGGGATCTTTTTTATGATCTTCGCTGTCGTCTCTTTTACGCGGCACTTCCCCCTGCTCGCGCGGGTCCTCTTTCGACGGATGACGGCCCCGCTTATCCGGGTCGGCTGGATGCTGTACGGACATCAATTCCTCCTGCTTGAGCGGTTATTTCTGGATCCGGTCCACCCGCACTACCGGCGGCGTCATTTTTTTATCGAGGCTGCCGTTGATGCTGATCATCTGATCGGGCTTCACTTCGCGGCCATCAAAAACCGCGGCGGGGATAATCACTGCAATGGTGTCGGTTTTATCGCGAAAGCTGTAGCGGTCATTACCGTGCTGCTCGATAAGATTGCCGCGTAATGAGATGGTTGCCCCATCGTGCATTTCCAGGGCCTGGCGCACGGTCATAATTCGCCCGTCCTCCGTCCCGCGGTAGCCATCGTCAATTTTATGCGGCGGCGGCGGAGCGGCATCTTTTTTAAATCCCCCGTCATCCGCGGCATAAACGCCCTGAGCCATTAGCGCACAGAAAATAACGGACAGTAATTTTTTCATCAACCATACCTCCGGCATATTTTTGTCTTGTCTTAATAAGTCTGGTTGCTGATGTTCATTTTCACAAGTTCCGTACCTGATGAATCGCCCGGGAAATATTTTTTACGACTTCACCGCCCGCGTAAATATGCGCACCGGGCAGCATTAAAAAGGCGCTAAATATACCGTCGGGCTTGCGATAGAATAATCCTAAAATGCCAAACGCTGCTGGCGCCTCTCATTTTGAAAAGTTTCCCGGCAATCAGTAAATTACCGTTGGGAGAGGAATCAAAGCGCCAAAATTATAACAGCGAAGCCGTTCAATTATTCTTCAATATTCCACGGCAGGCTGACCAGGCAACTACGCTTACTCTTTTAACACGAGGAGGTCAGTATGAGCGACAACGCTAACAATACCGAGAAGTATCCCCGTCCCCCCTTTGTTGACCAGCCGCAATCGCCGCCGGGTCTTGCCGAAGAGATGAAGCCGCAGCCGGATCACGGTGAGCTGAGCTATGTCGGTTCCGGTCGGCTCGCCGGTAAGCGCGCCCTGATTACCGGCGGCGATTCCGGGATTGGGCGCGCGGTCGCGATCGCCTTCGCCCGCGAAGGCGCCGATGTGGCGATAAACTATCTGCCGGAAGAGGAGTCCGATGCGGAAACCGTAGTTGCCCTGATTCAGGCCGAAGGACGTAAAGCCGTCGCGATTCCGGGAGATGTGCGCGACGAATCCTTCTGCGAAACCCTGGTGGAACAGGCCGCCAGCGAACTCGGCGGGCTGGATATTCTGGTCAATAACGCCGGACGCCAGCAATATTGCGAATCACTGGAAGAACTCACCACCGCCGACTTTGACGCCACCTTCAAAACCAACGTTTATGCGGCCTTCTGGATCACCAAAGCCGCCCTGCGTCATCTTAAAGAACACAGCGCGATTATTAATACTTCATCCGTCCAGGCCTTTAAGCCGAGCCCCATCCTGCTGGACTACGCGCAAACCAAAGCCTGCCTGGTGGCGTTCACGAAATCGCTGGCCAAACAGCTGGGGCCGAAGGGTATCCGGGTAAACGCGGTCGCCCCCGGTCCCTACTGGACGGTGCTGCAGTCAAGCGGCGGCCAGCCGGATGAGAAGGTGCGTCAGTTCGGCGCCGATACGCCGCTGGGGCGTCCCGGGCAGCCGGTGGAGATTGCGCCGCTGTACGTTACCCTTGCCTCTGATGCCTGCTCCTTCACCTCCGGCCAGGTGTGGTGCTCCGACGGCGGCGACGGCGTGCTGTAAATCCCGCGCGGCGGCGCGCCCTCAGCGGTGCGCCGTCGTCTTAAGACAGGCGAGGTATTTCTGCGCTGAGTCTAAAACGATCTGCCGGGCATTTTTGGGGACGTTCTGCCCCTTAAAGGCGCCGTACAGCGCCCCGAAAGGCGTATCGCCCAGACGTTCAACGATCTTCTCCACGCTGGCGGCCGCCAACGGCAGCAAATTGGGATAGCTCCACATAAACGAAACGGCGCGCCCCCCCGGCGTCACCTGGATAATATCGCCCGCCAGCATAATACCGTCATCTTTCGCCCAGTGCAGAACGGTTCCTCCGGCGAAATGACCGCCCAGGCGCAGCAGCCGCACCGCCGGGAGGATCTCCAGCGCATCTCCTTCCCATAGCGTGATGGCCGGGCTATCGCGCATAATCCATTCGCGATCGCTGGCGTGGAGATAAATTCGCGCATTAAAGGCGTCGGCCCAGTCCTGCATCGTGGTGTAGTAATGAGGATGGGAGATGGCGATCGCGTTTATCCCGCCCAGGGCGGTAATCAGCGTTTTGCTGGCGGCATCAAGATTGGCGATGCAGTCCCAGAGAATATTCCCCTGCGGCGTTAGCAGCAGAAACGCGCGCTGATCGATTGCAAATTTCGGTACCGTCCTGACGCTCAACAGCCGATCGTTATGCTGCTGCCACGTATTCGTATGCGTCTCGGTCAGATCGTCTGGCTTGATCCAGACCTGCCCGCTGGCCGGGACGTACTGGCGTTCATCCTCACAGATACGACAATGGTTCAGGGTGTTGCCGCGATCGTCGTAGGACGTCCCGCAGGTTGCGCACAGCTTAATCATCACTTCTCCTTAAGAAATCATTCAGGAAGCCGTAATGAGTATGGCAGACAGGAAATTTATGGCAGGAGGTGAGCATCTCAGGGCTTCCGTGCCCTGAAAGAGAAGTTTATTCGAAATAAACGTCAGGGTTTTCCGACAGCGACACAAAGGTTTTGCTGTTTTTATCCAGCGCGCGAATGTCACCGCTTTCAATATCGTAGAACCAGCCGTGTAGACGCAACGTGCTATCCCGCAGACCCACGGCAACCGACGGGTGGGTTTTAATATTGTTCAGCTGGGCGATAACGTTTTCCTGCACCATACCGTTGACTTTATCGGTCTCGTTGGCCCAGGTTTTCTTCTCCACGACGGCTTTCGCCGCATCGGAGTAGCGCAGCCAGTGGGACACGGCAGGCATGGGGTCCAGGCACTGGCAGGTGGCGATGGCTTTCATCGCGCCGCAGTTGGAGTGGCCGCAAATGACGATATCGGTCACGCCCAGGGCCACGACGGCATACTCGATCGTCGCGGAAACCCCGCCCGGCTCAGGACCGAAAGAGGGCACGATATTCCCGGCGTTACGGATCACAAACAGCTGGCCCGGCTCCTGCTGGGTCACCAGCTCCGGCACCAGGCGGCTATCGGAACAAGAGATAAACAGCGCTTTAGGATTTTGGCTGGAGGCCAGGCTGCGGAAGAGCTCTTTACGTTGCGGGAAAATCTCTTTCTGGAAGTTGAGGAAGCCCTCAATGATATGTTGCATAGCAGTGTCTCTTTTCTCTGTTTTAATGACGATATGACAAAGATCACATTTAGCCAGTTTATCACCGACGCGCGAAATGGGAATCGTTATTCGAACAGGCGATGAAACATCGCGCCGTAAAGTCGGGTGACAGCACGCTAAAGATTGTTTATTTTTTGACGGTGAAACAATCATGAGCGGGAGCCGGATGCGACTTTAGCGCTCAACATCAACCAGGAGCGTTTATGTTTTTATCCAGCCTGATGGCCATTGCCGCCGTACTCATTATGGGCGTGATCAGCCCCGGCCCAAGCTTTATTTACGTGGCCCGCAACGCCGTTGCGCGCTCAAGGATGCATGGTCTGGTCACCGCGCTGGGAACCGGGACGCGGGCGGCTATCTTTTCGATTATGGCCATGATGGGGCTGCAAAAAGTGCTGACCGCGGTGCCGGAAATGTTTATTGGCCTGAAGGTCGCGGGCGGCCTCTATCTGCTCTGGCTGGGGTATAAAATCTACCGCGGCGCGGCGCAGCCGATGGATTTTGCGGCAGGCGGCATGGCGGCGGAACATTCCCTGCTGAAAACCTTCCGCGATGGCCTCTATACCCAGCTCAGCAACCCAAAAACGGCGCTGGTGTTCGCCTCTATTTTTACCGCCCTGCTGCCGGAGCGCATCCCGCTGGCCTTTTACTATATCGTGCCGCTGATGAGCTTCCTGATTGACGTCAGCTGGTATTCGCTGGTAGCCCTGGTGCTCTCTTCCGCGCGACCGCGCAGCGTCTACCTGCGCATGAAGCGTAAGATCGATATCGTCACCGCCACGGTGCTGGGCGCGCTCGGCCTGCGCCTGATTGCCACTTCGCTGTCAAAGTAGGCCAGCAAACCGTTTAAACGGTATAAATACGAATATCGTGTTCGCTAAACGCGTCGCGATATTCGCGACTGATATTCTCCTCGACCACCAGCACGTCAATGGCGCTGCTTTCGACCACCACAAAGCGCGCCACCGCAGGGATTTTGTCCGAGGTCAGGCCGACGATGATTTCGCTGCACTGTTTTATCACCGCTTTTTTAAATTCACAGTCGGCGTAGTCAAAGCCCGTCAGACCGGACTCAGGCGCCATGGCGCAGCCGCCGATAAATCCCTGATCGAAGAGCATGCCCTGAATCTGCGCCACGGCGGAGGCGCCCACGCAGCCGCCGCTGGCCCGCTGGATTTGACCGCCAAGCATCACCACATCATACAGCGGTTTTTTGAGCAGTACGGCAGCGATCTCGGGAGAATTCGTGACCACCGTTAACGCCAGCTCCGCCGGCAGCGCTTCCGCCATCGCCAGGTTGGTGGTGCCGGTATCGATAAAAATGCAGCCGCCGGGCTTCACCAGCTTTGCGCACTTCTGCGCGATCCTGCTTTTTGTCGCCGTATTTTTTTCTTTGCGCTCGCTATAGTCCCCCGCCTCCGGCAGGGTCATCACCGCGCCGCCGTAGACCTTTTTACAGTACCCTTCGCGGCTAAGTTCATGTAAATCACGGCGAATAGTATGCTCGGAGACGTTAAGCCGGCTGGCGAGTTCGGCGCAAACCACCCTGCCGTTCTCCTGCAGGATCTGGCAAATAAGCGCTTGTCGTTGTTTAGGAAAAGCAGCATAATCGAGCACAAATAACTCCTGATAAAATCTTTATCGAGCAACAAAGTGCATGATCGTGCATTCAGCCCCTGACTGTCAATACACCCTATAAAGAGGTTTGCTATGAAAATTGCCCACATCGCCCTATGGACCCGCCAGCTTGAGCAACAGGCCCGCTTTTGGGTGGCCTTCTTCGACGGCGAGATTAATGAGAAGTACTGCAGCCAAACCAACCCGGGCTTTGAGTCCTTTTTTGTCAAGATTGGCGACGGCATTGCCATTGAGCTGATGACCAAGCCGGGGCTTGTCGCGCAGACGGCGGATAACAACCACACCGGCTGGGTACACCTGGCGATTACCGTTGGCGGCTCTGAAAAGGTGGATATGCTGGCAAACCGCGCCGCTGCGCAGGGGATTCTGGTCTCGCCGCCGCGGACCACCGGCGATGGCTATTATGAAGCGGTGATTAAAGACCCCGATGGCAACCTGATTGAAATCGTCGCATAGTATCAGGCACTGACTCAACAGGAGACGCCCGTGGCCAACTATCGCGTAATCGACAAACAAAACTGGCCGCGAAAAGATCATTTTGATTTTTATCGCGGTTTTGCCAACCCCAGCTTTAATCTCTGCGTTCCTGTCGAGGCGCAGCGGCTATATGAGTGCGCGAAAGATCGCGGCGTCTCGTTTTTCCAGCTGGCGCTCTACGCCCTGGTTCGCGCGGCGAACGGGGTGCCGCAGCTGAAACAGCGGCTGCTGGGCGACGATATTATCGAATATGACCAGCTGGCAGTAATGACGCCGGTGATGACCGCCCAGGAAGGCTTTCGCCAGGTCTGGTGCGACAACGCCGCCGATTTTGCCGCCTTCAGCCATGCCGCCACGCCGAACATTGAAGCGGCGAAACATACCGCGCCGGCACCGCTTATCGTCAACGGCGAGAATTTCTTCTGCGCCAGCTGCCTGCCGTGGCTGCATTTCAGCGCCATCACCCACGCGGAGTATTACGTCGGCGCGGCGGTGCCCGCCCTCACCTGGGGCAAGCTGAAAAACGGCATTATCCCGGTGGCGGGCAAATTCAATCACGCCTTTGTTGACGGCCTGCACGCCAGCCGCTTCTTTGCCCGGGTCGAAGAGGGTTTCGCCGAGCCGGAGACCCTCTGGCAGACGCGATAAACATTTGGCTTACGTCACGGGGCTGCCCGCGATCGCCGCACGCTACATACTGCTTACCGCGGCATTGCGGCCGGATGGAAGCCCTCCCCCCTAAACAGCAGAGAATGCTGGTGCTTAGCGCAAAAATGACAGATTAATTCTGAATTATTGCTAATGCTAAATCGCTATAAGCCATAGCTTTTCGGTGTTAGACAGGGCGCGGTGCGCCTCTTATCTTTCGTCATGATTTGTAAATATTTTACGCAATTCTTTGATGAGGGAGCACTTTTGTCCAGACTACTGCACGGGTTAAAAACCAAACAGACGCGGTTCGCGCTTGCTCTGAAAATCGCGTTGCTCGGCGGCGCGGTGGCATTTTCTTCGGTCGCCATCGCCGACGACATTTTAAAAGAAGGGATCACCCCGGCCAGCGATGCCAGCCAGATCCCCGCGGCCGCGAAGCTGCGCAAAGATACCGTCGTGGCCGGCATCTCCGAGCCGCAGGGCATTTTTAACCCCTACTTCTTCGTCAACGGCTGGGATGAGAACGTCACCAACGTGATTTTCTCTCGCCTGATCGACTGGGACAGCCACGGCAATCTGGTGCCGGGTCTCGCCGAAAGCTGGACGGTGAGTCCGGATAACAAGGTCTACACCATCAAGCTGCGCCCCAACCTGACCTTTAGCGACGGTTCGCCGCTGACCGCCGACGATGTCGCCTTTACCCTTACCGTGCTGCTGGATCCGAAATACGACGGCGATACCGATATCACGCTCGCCAATATTGCCGGCGGCGCGGAGTACAAAGCGGCGAAAGCCGATAGCGTCAGCGGTTTGAAAGTGCTTGACCCCTTAACGCTGCAGGTGACCACCACCCAGCCGGGCGCGACGACGCTGGCAAAAATTGGCGGTCCGGTACTCTCCAGAGCCTATTACGGCAAAGGCTACCAGCGCGGCAATCTCGACTATCTGCGCACCCTGCACGGCAAACCGCTGGGCAACGGTCCTTACGTTTACGACAAATACATCCCCGGCCAGGAGATTCGTTTCCACGCCAACAGCCATTTTTATCGCGGTACGCCGCCCACTCCGCGCTTTATCTATCGCGTGACCAACCCGTCAACCAACTTCCAGCTCTTCCAGACGGGTGAAACCGACTACGACGCCTTTACCTCGCGTCCTGACGATATCGAACAGCTGAAAATGCTCGGCTTTGCCAACATCAACCTTTACGGCTCCAGCGACTACAGTCAGGTGGAATTTAACGTCCGCCGCCCGGCGCTGAAGGACGTGAAGGTACGCCAGGCGCTGATTTACGGCCTCGACCGCCAGAAGCTGATTGATGTGGTCTACCAGGGCTACGGCAAGGTGGCGATTGAGCCTATCGCGCCGATCTCCTGGGCATGGAACGCCGAGGGGGTGAACCCGTATCACTATGACCCGGCGCAGGCGAAAAAGCTGCTTGACGAAGCCGGCTGGAAACCGGGGCCGGACGGTATCCGCGTCAAAGAGGGCAAACGCCTGGAGTTAACGCTGCTGGTGAGCAAGAAAGTGCTCAACGATGCGCTGATCCCCATCGCCAAAGAGAACTGGCAGCAGATCGGCGTCCTGTTAAAACCGCAGGTCGTCGATTTCAACGCCCTGATGGCGCAGCGTAAGTCGGGTAATTACGATCTGGCGTCGTTCAGCACCAGTACCCTTAACGACCCGCATGATGGCGTGTGGGATTTTTACAGCGCGGAAGCGAAAGAGTCCGGCTATAACAACCCGCAGGTCGATAAGCTGATTACCGAAGGTAACTCGGTGCTCGAGGTCGAGAAACGTAAGCCTATCTACCACCAGCTGTATCAGGTACTGGCGCAGGACCCGCCGGTGATCCTTCTCGGCTACCGTGAAATTCTCTCGGCGAGCAGCGCCCGGGTCACCGGCTTCAAACCGGATATCTACAACGGCCTGACCGGCAGCCTGCCGGATGTCAAAATCGTTAAGTAAATCCCCGGCCGCCGGGATGACCGGCGGCTGACGTGAGAATGTCATGAGAAATTTCATCCTGAGACGGCTGCTGCAAACGCTGCCGATGCTGCTGCTGGCCTCCTTGATTATCTTTATGCTGTTTGCCAAAACGCCGGGCGATTTTATCGACGGCAATATCACCCTCACCGCCGCCCGCGCCGCCGAACTGAAAGCCATTTACGGCCTGGATCAGCCGCTGCTCACCCGCTATATCCACTGGCTCGGCCAGCTGCTGCGCGGCGATCTCGGGTTTTCGCTGCAGTACCAGATCCCGGTCAGCCAGCTGCTCAACCAGTACATCTGGAACTCCTTCCTGCTGGCCAGCGTGGCGCTGGTGTTTTACTGGGGAATTGGCCTGACGGTGGGCGTGGTCTCAGCACTGAAGCCCAATTCTGCGTTCGATCATCTGGTGAGCGTCGCGGTGTTCGCCGCCATGTCGTTCCCGACCTTTTTTCTCTGTCTGCTGCTCATCAAGTGGTTCGCCGTCGACCTGCACTGGCTACCGGTGGGCGGCATGACCAATACCGGCAGCGACGACAGCGGCTGGGAGTATGTGCTGCAGGTCGCCGCCCATCTGGTGCTGCCGGTACTGGCGCTGGTGATGCTCCAGGCGGGCAGCCTGACCCGCTATTTTCGCGCCAGCATGCTCGACGTGGTGAAAATGGATTTTATCCGCACCGCCCGCGCGAAAGGGCTGCGCGAACGCACGGTTATCCTGAAGCACGCCCTGCGTAACGCCCTGCTGCCGATCATCACCCTGCTCGGCTTCGAGCTGCCGGGGCTGTTCTCCGGGGCGATCATTACCGAAAAAGTGTTTAACTGGCCGGGGGCCGGGCATATTCATATCGATTCGCTGGCCGCCCGCGACTACCCGGTGTTAATGGGCTTTACCCTGTTTCTGGCGGTGCTGACCATTCTTGGCAACCTGATTGCCGATGTGCTTTACGCGTGGGTCGACCCGCGCATTCGCGTGAGGTCCTGATGCTCAGCTCTCTGTTTTCTGCTAACCGACGCCTGCGCAAGGCGGAAATCCCGGCGCTGGCGCAGGTGACCCCATCCCCCTGGCGTCAGGCCTGGCAGGCGCTGCGCCGCAATCGCCTGGCGATGCTGTGCCTGCTGCTGCTGGTCGTAATGGCCCTCTGGTGCATACTGGGGCCGCTGTGGTCACCGTGGAAAGACGATGCCACCGACGCGCTGATGATTAACAGGCCGCCAGGCGCGGAACACTGGCTGGGTACCGACTTTCTCGGTCGCGATATTTACACCCGCCTGCTGCTGGCCGGGCGCATTTCGCTGATTATCGGCCTGCTGACCATGCTGCTGTCGGTCACCCTTGGCTATCTGCTCGGCGCGCTGTCGGGCTACGCCGGCGGCCTGACCGATAAACTTATTATGCGTTTTGCCGATCTGGTGATGACTATCCCCGGCCTGCCGCTGCTGATTGTCGCGGGCGCGATGCTCTCGGAGCTCGATTTCTCACCGGACTCACGCATCTATATGGTGGTGATTATGCTGAGCCTGCTGGAGTGGCCGAAGCTGGCGCGGCTGGTACGCGGGCAGTGCCTCTCCCTGCGCGAGCGCGACTTTATGCTGGCGACCCAGGTGCTGGGACTGTCGGCGCGACGCCGTCTGTTTGGTCATCTGCTGCCGAATACGGTACCGATTCTGGTGGTGATGGCAACCATGGCGGTGGCGAACGCTATCCTCAGCGAGTCGGCGCTCAGCTACCTCGGGCTTGGCGTAGTACCGCCGACGCCGTCGTGGGGCAATATGATGGACGCCGCCAACAGCCTGATCGACTTTCAGCGCCGGCCCTGGCTGTGGATGCCGCCGGGGATCGCCATTTTTATCACCGTCATCGCCATCAACGTGCTGGGCGACGGCCTGCGCGACGCCATGGACCCTAAAATGAAACAGAGGCTGAAATGAGTCGCGCATTAATCACCTTTAATCAGCTTTCGGTCTCTTTTGCCGCCGACAAAAACCGGGTACGCGCGGTACAGGATGTGTCGTTCACTATTCGCGCCGGGCAGACCGTTGGCGTGGTCGGCGAATCCGGCTGCGGCAAAAGCGTCACCGCCATGTCGTTAATGGGTCTGCTGCCACCGCAGGCGGCGCGCATTGACGGCGGGGAAATTCTTTTTGAGGGCCAGGACCTGCTGCGGCTGAAAAACGCCCGTATGGCCGACCTGCGCGGCAATCAGCTGGCGATGATTTTTCAGGAGCCGATGAGCGCCCTGAATCCGGTACTCACCGTCGGCGAGCAGCTCTGCGAACCGCTGATTCGCCACCGCGGCGAGCCGCCGAAGGCCGCATGGCAGCACGCTACCCAGCGCCTGACGGATGTCGGGCTGGCGCGCGCGGAGAGCCTGATGGCCAGCTATCCGCATCAGCTTTCCGGCGGCATGCTGCAGCGGGTGATGATTGCCATGGCGCTGAGCTGCCAGCCGAAGCTGCTGATTGCCGATGAGCCGACAACCGCCCTGGACGTCACCGTGCAGGCGCAGATCCTGCGCCTGCTGCGCGACCAGGCGCGGGCCAACCGGATGGCGATGATGCTGATTACCCACGATCTCGGGGTTATCGCGCAGATGGCCGAGCACGTTGTGGTGATGTACGCCGGACGTATCGTCGAGCAGGGCGCGACCGCCGCGATTCTGCGTCACCCGCAGCATCCCTATACTCAGGGGCTGATTGCCTCGCGGCCGGTGCCGGGGGCGCGGCGCCGACGCCTCTATTCAATCCCCGGCCAGGTGCCGGACCTCGCCGCCCTTCCCGCCGGATGCGCCTTTGCCGAGCGCTGCGCAAAAGCCACCGCGCGCTGCCGACAGAGCATTCCGCCGCTGTCAGGGCAAGACCGGCAGGCCGCCTGCTTTTACTGTGAACTTTCGGAGTCCGTGACATGAGTCATGAATACGTGATTGAAGTGGATGGGCTGAAAAAACACTTCCCGCTGCGCGATGGGCTGTTCGGTCAGCAGACCGGCGTACTGCGGGCGGTGGATGGCGTGAGCTTTAAGATTCGCCGGGGAACGATTTTTGGTCTGGTGGGCGAATCCGGCAGCGGGAAAACCACCGTTGGCCGCACGCTGCTGGGGCTGTATGAGAAAACCGCCGGCAGCGTCAAGTTTCGCGGTCAGGAACTTGCCGAACTGCCGCCGCGGGCAATGCGCGCGCTGCGGCCTAAAATCCAGCTGGTGTTTCAGGACCCCTACAGTTCGTTAAACCCGCGCATTCGCATCGGCGACACCATTGGCGAAGCGATGCTGGAGCACAAGCTCTGTCGCCGGGCGGAGCTGTATGACAAAACCCTTGAGGTGATGCGCATCTGCGGGCTGGCCCCGCAGCATTACAACCGCTTCCCACACGAATTTTCCGGCGGCCAGCGTCAGCGCATCGGCATTGCCCGGGCGCTGATCTTAAACCCGGATTTTATTATTGCCGATGAGCCGATTTCGGCCCTCGATGTGTCGATTCAGGCGCAGATTATTAATCTGTTTTCCGATCTGCGCGACGATCATGGGGTGACGTTTTTGTTTATCTCCCACGATCTCGGGGTGGTAGAACATCTCTGCGATGACGTGGCGGTGATGTATCTCGGGCAGCTGGTGGAGACCGCCAGCCGCGATGCGCTATTCAGCCGGCCTTTGCATCCCTACACCCGGGCGCTGCTGGCGGCGGTACCGACCCTCGATCCGGACAGCGAGCCGGTCGCGGTGGTGCAAGGTGAAATTCCCGACCCGTCCCGGCCGCCTTCCGGCTGTCGCTTTTCCTCCCGCTGCCCGCAGGCCAGCGACCGCTGCCGTCGCGATATTCCACTATTAAGGGAGGTCGCCGACGGCCACCACGTCGCCTGTCACGCGGTTTAGCGCCGGCCAGGCTTCAGACCATAAAAAAACCGCCCACAGGGGCGGTTACTTGCGCAAAAGCGAAACGGCTGCGGCTACTCTTCCAGCGCGAAGGCAATAATATCATCGCCCACGTCCGGCGAGTGGCTGGCGCCCCCGGCGGAGATCACCACGTACTCTTTACCGCTTTTCGGTGATTTATAGATCAGCGGCGCCGCCACTGCCCCAACCGGCAGACGAGCGCGCCACAGCTCTTTACCGGTGGCGGAATCCAGCGCGCGCAGGTAGTTATCCTGAGTTCCCGCGAAGAACACCAGTCCGGAAGCGGTTGACGTCGGGCCGCCCAGCGTCGGCATACCCAGAGGGATATGCATGTGCGTTTTCAGCCCCAGCGGACCGGTATCCTCCACCGACCCCATCGGCACCTGCCACAACAGCTGGCGAGTGTTGAGGTCAATGGCGCTCATGGTGCCAAACGGCGGGGTATTACAGGGAACGCCCAGCGCCGACTGCAAAATATCGATCCGCACGCCGCCGTATGGCCCGGCAATTTGCGGCCGCACGGTTCCCATAAAGCCGGGCACCTCGTCGGTGGAGACTTTATATTTCGCCATATCCTCTTTGCGCACCAGCGACATTCTCAACGGCATCCGCATATCGTTGACGAACAGCGTTCCTGTGCGCTCATCGATAGTGATACCGCCCCAGTTCATGCCCCCCAGCAGGCTTGGCCACTCGATGTACGGCTTCTCTGACGGCGGCGTGTACATGCCAAGATAAGTTGACGCTTTGAAGTCGATACGGCACATCAGCTGATCGAACGGCGTCACGCCCCACATCGATTTCTCGGTGAGCGGCTCGACGCCCAGCTGCGGCATGCCGGTGGAGAACGGCTGGGTGGCGGAGAGATGCTCGCCTTCCGCGCCGTCATGGGCGACAGGCTGCTCTTCCACGCGGGTCACCGGCTTACCGGTACGCCGGTCGAGTACGTAAATCTGCCCGGTTTTGGTGGTCTGGATCAGAACCGGAACCTCTTCGCCCCGCTCGTTTTTCATATGGAACAGTACCGGCTGCGACGGCAGGTCATAGTCCCAGATATCATGATGCACGGTCTGGAAGACCCACTTCGTCTCGCCGGTGCTGGCGTCCACCGCCACCACGGAAGATCCGTATTTCTCTTTGGCCGCGTTGCGATCGCCGCCCCAGTAGTCCGGCGGACCGTTACCGGTCGGCAGATAAATCAGGTTCAGCTCTTTGTCAAAGCCCGGCACCGTCCAGACGTTCGGCGTTTCGAGGGTATAGACGCGACCTTTTACCGGGTCGGTAACGTTTTCCGGCTGGCCGACGTCCCACGCCCACACCACGTTTCCGTTACGTACGTCAAACGCGCGTACCACCCCGGACGGCTCGCCGTGCACGATATCGCGCACCCAGCCGCCGAGCACCGCAATATGTCCCATAATCACCGGCGTTGAGGTCGGGTGGTAGCGTTTGCTGTTTTCGGTATTGTCCATACCCTGTTTCAGATCGACGCTACCGTGGTCGCCGAAGTCATCGCACAGTTCGCCGGTTTTGGCGTTCAGGGCGATCAAACGGGCGTCGACCGTGGACACCAGGATACGCTGCGGGCACTGCTGCAGCGCCGGGCTGGCCTTCTCTTCTGCGCTCAGCGAATCATCGCTTTGTACATCGTAATAGCCGACCCCGCGACAGGTGACGTGTTCGGCGGTACTTGCGTGCGGGTCAAAACGCCAGCGCGCTTTCCCGGTATCCGCATCCAGCGCCGTGACCACGTTCAGCGGCGTACAGGAGTACAGCGTGTCGCCAATTTGCAGCGGGGTATTTTCATCGACGCCAATCCCGGCGCCGGTTAGCCGGCGGCCGGTGTGATACGTCCAGGCGACTTTCAGGTTTTTGACGTTTTGCGGCGTGATCTCATCGTACGGCGCAAAACGGGTGCCGGAGGCATCACGACCGAAAAACGCCCAGTTATCGCTTTTTGACGCCAGGGTCGGCGTGCTGGCGTCGCTCGCTTTCACCACGCCTTGATGAATACCGCCGTGCGGGTAGAAGGCGGAGACCAGCGTCGCCAGCAGCAGGAGGAAAATCGCCGAGGCGCTCCAGTTGGCGTAGCGTCTGCGCGCAGGCCGGATCGGCAGCGTCGCCGCCAGCCACAGCGCCAGCATCAGCATCAGCGCGGGAACGACCAGCCGGGGGATCAGGCCCCAATAGCTGAGCTGCACTTCATACAGCGCCCAGCAAAGGGTCAACAGGAAAGTCAGAATGGCAAAAGGCAGGACATAACGGCTGCGGACAAGATAGCCGACGGCGATAAGCAGATAAGCGAGACCGGCTAACAGATACCAGGCGCTGCCGCCGAGAGAGAGGAGTTTTCCCCCCCAGATAGTGAAAAAGAGTCCAGTGCCAAAGCTTAGTAATGCAAAAAGTACCCGGTAAACGGTAAAGAACAGGCCCCTACCGCCACCTTGTTGTTCGTCCATATTTCATCCCATACGACATCAGTCGAAAAAACCAAAACATCTTATATAAACAGCGCATTATCAGACCAATAAAAGCGCATACCGCATATCATGTTGGTTGGACGCTCCCGGACAGAGCGAAGAACGTAAGGAATTATATGTATTTGTAAAAATAATGTAAAACTATCAGGCATTAAATGTTTAAATTTTTTTAATTTATAAAAGTAAGTTGAACGAATGATGGGTTATAACGAAAGCCGTAAAGCCCGCGTTGCATTCGCTGTTAAGCGCGTTTCGATCCTGGCGAATCAGTCCGATCCGTCTTGCTATCCTCCCCCCGCTGTTTAATCATACCCGGCGCGTTCATTTGACCGCTTACATCGGGCGAAGCCATTCGCCTTCACACCGGAAGGGGAAAAATTTCATGACTGTTCAGGAGATTAAACATGAATAAACGAAAATATCTCACCGAAATGGAGATAAAAAAAATCATCAACGAGGCGTACAAGGGAGCGAACCCGGAGAGGGATCGTTGTTTAATCTGGATGTGCTTCATTCACGGTTGCCGCGTTAGCGAAATTCGCCACTGGCGGCTATCTGACCTTGACCTGCATAACCACTCAATTTACGTCAAACGGCTTAAAAATGGGTTTTCCACAACGCATCCTCTCTTTTCCAGCGAGATGACGTTTATCCGTGAATGGCTGTCGGTGCGTAAAAACTATCGCAACAGCGACAGCGACTGGCTATTTCTTTCGCAAAAAGGAACGCCGCTATCGCGTCAGCGGATCCACGTACTGATTAGCCACTATAGCCAAAGTGCGGGTTTAAGAATTGCGGCCCATCCGCATATGCTGCGCCACGCCTGCGGTTTTTCGCTGGCCGATAAAGGCATGGATACCCGGCTAATTCAGGATTATCTCGGTCACAGAAATATTCAGCATACGGTGCTTTATACTGCGAGCAATGCTGCAAGATTTAAAAATATATGGTGACGCGACAACCAATATATTTCTTACTTGACATAATGTATCAGATTGTCACTAACATAATAAATCACCAATACCCTGTCAACCCGTAAGGTTTTTCGTAACTCGAATAATTAAAAACATTAATTATCAATAGATTAGCAATTAGTGCGCATGTTTCAGCAAACCTTAACCTCAGACGCCCCCCTCCGAAACACCAGATTATTTACCATACACCCATGAATTATTGGTTTTTAATATCGCAAAAATAGCCATCCATGGCATCTATATCTAAAAAATCAATAAACAAAATAGATAAAACTAAACATGACACTTTGATACAAAATGTCTTCTGCAGAAATAAATCTCAGCGTCACTGGATCTATTTCAGCACGACATCTGGCTATCAGATTAATAAAGGCTCATGAGAAATTTATTTCTGTGAAGCTATTACCTTTCTATATTGCATATAAGGACTATCTTATGAACAAGAGTCTTATTACTGTTGGTCTGTTAGCCGGTGTCATGTCCGCATCCGCATTCGCGGATGATGGCCGTATTGAATTTTACGGCTCCATCACCGATAGCGCCTGTACCGTGATCAATCATATGACCAACCCGCTGACGGTCATGATGGGGAATGTCTCCAGCAAAGCCTTCAACGGCGCGGGCTCCACGGCCTCGGCAACCAAATTTATTATTGAGCTGAAAGATTGCCCGAAATCCGCTAAGTCGGCCACGGTAAAATTCGACGGCACGGCGGATAGCAGCGTTGGCACTATTCTGGCGCTCACCCAGCAACCGGGCGTAGCTAAAGGTGTTGGGATCCAATTAATGGATAATAAAAACGTCGTCGTCCCATTATATACCGCCTCATCCGCTTACCCGCTGCAGCCGGGCGGAAATAGTCTCGCTTTCGTCGCTCGCTATTATGCGACATCAAACACCGTAAACGCAGGGTTCGCTAACTCAACCAGCACATTTACCCTCAATTACAACTAACGGATATTTCGTCGGCGTATTTCTTTTGCGCTGGCGTTATTTCCGCGGACCGGCAGCGGCCGGTCCGTCCTTTTTCGTATTTGTGGAGTCAATAGCTATCATGCATAAAGGATATAGAGTATTTCCCCTCCTCCTTCTGGTGCTGGCGAGCGAATTAGCGGCGGCGACAGAAAGCGGCGGCGTCACTATTGGCGGCACGCGACTGATTTTTGATGGCGGCAAAAAAGAGGCCTCTTTAAGCGTCAGCAATTCGGATACCGGCCCATATCTGATCCAGTCGTGGGTGGAGCCGAACAATAACGATCCGGCCAGCCCGCCGTTTATTATTACCCCGCCGCTGTTCCGCCTCGACGGCAATCAGCAAAACCTGCTGCGGATCGTCAATACCGGCGGCCAGCTCCCAACCGATCGCGAGTCGCTTTATTGGCTAAACGTCAAAGCTATTCCGACAAATACCGCCCCGGAAAACGCGAATACGTTGCAAATCGCCGTAAGGACGCGCCTCAAGCTTATTTATCGCCCCAACACGCTGAAGGGTATCCCGGAAGAGGTGACCCATAAGCTGCGATGGCGCCAGACGGGCAGCAGGCTAACGGTATCGAATCCGACGCCGTTTTACATGAATTTCAACGAGGTCACGGTGGGCAATCATCCCATTACCGAAGCCACCTTTGTCGCACCAATGAGCTCAGCCACGTTTGCTACCCCCGGCAAGGTGACCGGCCTGGTGTCATGGAAAATCATTAACGACTTTGGCGGCGTGGGTAAAAGCCACACGCAGGTTCGCTAACCCGCCGCTGTCGACGGTTTGCGCTGCGGCAATTGCCGTCAGTTCAGGAGCCTTTCAGGATGAACAAAAAAACGTTAAGCGACTCGCCTTTGAATTTAGCTTACCTTATCGCCACCCAGGTTGCCCTCATTGTGGTGATAAGCCCCTATGCTTACGCCCGTGAACGGTTCAACCCCGCCCATCTGGAAACCGGCGCAGACGGTCTGGCCACCACCGATCTCTCCGCCTTCGAGGTGCGTGGCGGGCAGCAGCCCGGCCGCTACAGGGTGGATATTTATGTCAATGACAGCAAGGTGGATACCCGGGACGTTGAGTTCCGCATGCAGCAAAACGCGCAGGGACAGAGCGCATTACAGCCCTGTCTCTCCCTGAACGATTTGGCCTCATGGGGCGTCATGATCCAGCGTTATCCGACGTTAGGCCAGCCCGATGCCAGCTGCGCAAGGCTGTCGGCGATTCCTCAGGCCAGCGCCGACTTTCGTTTCTCGCACCAGCAGCTGCTGTTAAGTTTTCCCCAATCCTCCCTTACCAACGCCGCGCGCGGCTGGGTCGATCCTGCGCGGTGGGATGACGGCATTCCGGCAGCGCTGGTTAATTACAGCGTCAGCGGCGCCAACAACCGGGACAAAAAAGGCGACGACGGCGACGGAAACGCGCAGTACATTAATTTACGTCCCGGTCTTAATATCGGTCCCTGGCGATTGCGTAATTACACCACCTGGAACCGCAGCCATCAGGGTGGCGAAAACGGCACCTCAACAAAATGGGATACCGTTTATACCTACGCCCAGCGCGATATACGCACGCTGAAGAGCCGACTGACGCTGGGCGATAGCACCACGCCTTCCGATATTTTCGACAGTATTCCGTTTCGCGGCGGCCAGCTTGCGTCTGATGACGATATGCTGCCGGAGAGCCTGCGCGGCTATGCCCCCGTTGTGCGGGGGATTGCTCGCACCCATGCCCAGGTTACGATCCGGCAAAACGAATACATCATTTATCAGACCTACGTTTCGCCCGGCAGCTTCGAAATCACCGATATGTACCCCACCGGCGGTTCCGGGGACCTGTACGTTACCATCAAAGAGTCTGACGGCAGCGAACAATTCCTCGTGGTGCCCTACGCCTCGGTCCCGGTGCTGCAGCGCGAAGGTCGGTTAAAATACGCCATGACCGCCGGCGTTTACCGCGCCTATGACAACGGCATTGATAAAGCTCCGCTGGCCGCCGGCACGGCGATTTATGGCCTTCCCGCCGGCTACACCGTATACGGTGGCGGCCAGTTCAGTAAAAGATACCAGGCGTTAGCTCTGGGCATAGGTAAAAACCTGGGTCCCATTGGCGCCCTATCCACCGATATCACCCAGGCCTGGTCGCAGCAAAAAAATCGACCACGAGAAGAAGGCCAATCCTGGCGTATTCGCTACAGCAAAAACCTGGTGCAGACCGGGACTAACTTCACCTTCGCGGGCTATCGCTATGCCACCAGCGGCTACTGGGATATGCAGGACGTTCTCAATACCTGGCGCGACGGACGGCGCTATGTGATGCCGGAACGCCGACGCAACCGCGCCGAGTTAACCGTCAGCCAGAACCTGTTTCAGATCCCAGGCAACCTCGCGCTTAGCGCCATCGTGGAAGACTACTGGGATACCAACAAGCGCATGGAGTCATATAGCGCGAGCTACAACGGTTCGTATAAAGGCATCAGTTTCGGTCTGAGCTACAGCTATAACATTCACTCCGCGGAACGCTACGGCCAGCGCTCCGGGCGCATCTACGACCGCGATGGGCTGTTTGCGCTCACCATGAGTATTCCTCTGGAGAAATTATTCGGCGGCCATCCCACCTACGTTAGCTACATGATGAATACCAGTAAGCAGGGGAATACCACCAATAATCTGAGCCTGGGCGGTACCCTGCTGGCCGATAACAATCTGAGCTGGAGCGTCATGCAGGGCTATGGTTCTCAGGGCCAGGGAAGCAATAGCGGGATTAATGCCGACTGGCGCGCCTCTTACGCCGAGACCCTCGTCGGCTACGCCCGCGATCGCTACAGCGAACGCGTTAACTATGGTGTGCAGGGCGGGATCGTGGCGCATCGCAACGGCCTCACCTTTAGCCAGCCCCTCGGCGAAACGATGGCGCTGATCGCCGCGCCCGGCGCACAAAACGTAGCGGTGCTTGGGCAGTCAGGCGTCAAAACCGATCGCTTCGGCTACACCGTCGTCCCCTACCTCAGCCCCTATCGCAAAAACGATCTCACGCTGAATACCGAAACCCTGGCCGATGATGCCGAACTGGCGCTGGCAACGCAGACGGTCATCCCCACGCGCGGCGCACTGGTGAAGGCCAGCTATGAAACCAGCCTCGGTAAACGGGTCCTGATGACCCTGAGAAAACGCAACGGCTCGTCGGTACCGTTCGGCGCAACGGTTATCGATCCCGCCTCCCCGACGCCAAAAAGCTTCATCGTAGGCGATGGAGGACAGGTTTATCTGACAGGGCTAAAAGACGCGGGTCAGCTGGAGGTTAGCTGGAGTCACGACCCTGATGGCCGATGCAGAGTGAATTACAGCCTGACGCAAAACGCCGGCGGGATTATCAACCTTAATGCACAGTGTTTATAGCAGGAGCATGACGATATGAAACGAGTCAACGTCCCCCTTATGCTGGTTATTCCCATCGCAAGCGCAGCCCAAGCGGAGAGCGGCTATTGTCCCAGCTCCCCGCCCACGCCGTTTACCCAGCAGCTTGCGCGGATCGCGGTATCGCGGACGCTGCCGGTTGGCAGCGATATTCCCGGCACGCAGCGGGTCTTCACCTTTAGCGGAAATTGCAAGGGTCAAAGCGGTTGGGCGGATGTCACTCGAGGGCACCCGATTGTCGCCTGCTATTACGGCAGCGGAGAAGAAGTGGCGGGTTTTCCGGGGGTCTATAAAACCGGCGTCGAAGGTATCGGTATTGCGCTGCAAAATAGCGCCGGCCAAAGGGTGAGAGGTATCGGCAGCGACTGCGATACGCGCGCGCAGGCGCTGGGATACACCTCCAGCGACGCCAGCATGACCTTCGGATATACGATCACATTAACGCTGGTAAAAACGGGGGATACGGTAATGAACGGGACTCTCGATGTCGCGCAAACCAAGTTCGGTATGGGTGCATATGATACCGGTATAGGTATCGGTAATCGGGGAGAACTTAACTATATAAGCTATGCCGGAGATATTGTTTATAAAGCGGTAAGCTGCACCGTCCCCTCGTCGTTAACTGTCAACATGGGTTCTGTTCCGGTGGGCCAATTCTCTGGTCCTGGCAGCACCAGCGACGAAAAAAACCTGTCAATTCCGGTGCGGTGCGACGATAAGGTCGCCGTGAATACGTCAATAAGCAGTCAAGGTTATCTCTCCCCGACGCTCGGCGTAGTGGCCTTAAGCAGTGAAACCGGCGTAGCCCAGGGGGTCGGCGTTCAGGTGCTTTATAACGGCTCGCCCGTTCAGTTCGATCGTTTTTTCCCGGTCGGCACCATCCCTGAGGCTGGCGCCTCGATAACCCTGCCGCTCACCTTTCGCTATTACCAGAACACGCCGGAGATTCATCCCGGCCATGCCAACGCGGTGGCCACCTTAACGATGATGTACAACTGAGTTTATCCCGCTCTCGTTTCTCACTGCTTACTTAAGGAGTCGATAATGAGAATTATCGCCAGCCCGGCCGTCATAACGTTATTTACGGCGATTTCGTCGTCATTACCCGCTTATGCCGCGGATGTCACTCTTTATATCAACGGCGATATTGTTGCGTCTTCCTGCACCGTCGAAAATAACGGTATTTATAATATCGATCTCGGACATAATATTCCCAGCCGCCGGCTTAGCGCGGCCAACTCTTACTCCGCGTGGAAAGAGTTTTACGTCACGCTGAGCCACTGTCCCGTGGGGACATCAAGAGTTACCGCTCACTTTACAGGCCCTGTTGACGGAGCTGACCCTGATTTATATGCCAACGTGAGCAGCCCCGATAGTTCACGCAATGTCGCGATAGAACTTCAGCGTATAACCGGTTCAGTAAATGCCGGCAGCGGAAAATCTATTGCCGTCGACGTCGATAATAACCGTCAGGCCATATTCGATATGCGGGCGCGCATTTTTAGCGTCGCAGGGGGTGCCACCGCGGGTAATATTAGCGCAATGGTCGTTATGAATTTTACCTATAACTAAAGGTTATCTGGCTCTTACCGAGCCAGATACTCCGGCTTCAGAGGGTAATTGAGCTAAAGCGCGCCGGATTGCTCGCCGTATACAAGACGGTATGCTGGATATTGCGATGGCCGAGATAATCCTGAATCAGGCGTGTATCAACGCCCTCTTCCGCAAGCGCATAACCGCAGGCGTGGCGCAGCATATGCGGGTGTACCGGAACGGCAATGCCGGCCTGCACGCCATAATTTCGCATCATAACGTGAATATGCTGTCGGGAAAGCGGAGTGCCTTTTCGCGACAGGAACAGCCAGGGAAGATCGGCGTTTAAACAGCTCGTGCGCTTAACCAGCCACTGGCTTAACGCCAGCTGTTCACGGGGCTGAAGAGGGTGAATAGTTGAAAAGCCATTTTTTAAACGCCGAATGGCGATCCGCTGGCTGGATAAATCAATATCGCTCACTTTTAAAAAACGTAATTCACTTACGCGCAGTCCGTGAATAAAACACATGAGGAGCATGCAATAATCCCGCAGCGAGCCATCCTGCTGCTGCGAAGCATCAATTAATGCCTGCACCTCTTTTTTACTTAAATATTTTCGTTTTTTCATAGCCAACCTGACGGTTTCTTCAATGGAGCCCCTGAGATTCGGCTCCTGTATTGACTCTGCTCATGGCTACTGGCAATCCACTGTCGAGCAATCCTTGATAACTGCAAGTCCTGAACACTGTTAATAGTCATAAACGCTACCGCCCAATAGTATCAAATATCAGGAATAGCCCAAATATCACATCGGTAAAATTAAAAACAAATAGATTTAGCTGTTATGTAAATAAGGAGATTTATAAGCTTATGCTATTAATATTTATCTTAAGTCTGATGAGGCGGCAAGTTTTTTTAAGTCTATGTGTAGACTTATTGGGGGTTTATTCGCCCCCTCAGCGTCATCGATAATGTTTTGGCTACAGTTTGCTGTTTTTTGGAAGTTCTATTTTTTATAAGGAAATCATAAGCATGGAAACAATCCCTCGTGTACAACATGACACAGACCTGCTCCGGACCATCACCAAACCCATAGACGACATTGATAAACTCATTCGCTGCCTGGCGCCTAAATGTAACAAAATGTTAATGAATGGTAGACGAAACATCGGCATAGTAAAAGAAAACCAGCATCAATGCTTGGTTTTGTTCCGCGGCACGATGTCTTTATATCGCAACAACGACGGACTCATCATCAACTCCGAAACGAGTCCATTCATCTTTGGCATGAATAGTCAGCTACGTTATTCTCGGCATATTTACCTGCGCACCCAGGAAACATCTTCTATTGGCCTGATATCAATTAACGAGGCGCATAAGATCATCGCCGAACAGCAATTATGGGAAAATGTCTCACGTCTCCTGGAATATTCCTCGGCAAAAGTCTACGCCCACTGTTTTAAGGTTTCTAAACTTTCCTGTTATGAGATCATTGTTCATCAGCTTATAGAATTAAACAATGAACCAGAAGCGATCAAAAATAAAATCACCGCCGCCAATTATATTCTGTCGCGAACCTTTTTGTCGCGCAGTGGGGTCATGAGAACCCTGGCCAAATTAAAACAGCTGGGCGCTATTCAGCTCCATCGAGGCATTCTGGTGACCATGAATCAACTGCCTCCCAGCCTGAAGCTTAGCGAATAACGTCTTTAGCCGAGCGGCCACCGCGATGAGGGCGCCGGCCGCATTCAGCCTGGTTGACTCCGCCATTGCCGGTGGGCAGCCCCCTGCCCATCGGCAAATGCGAAACGAGGATAATCAGCCGTAACGATTCACGCTAATATCGCGTAGCGCGGCGGCCATATCCAGCTGGGCCAGCTCTTTCAAGCCTTCTCGCTTGATAAACTGGCTCCGGTGCTTGCTTTTAACCTCTTCCAGGCTTTTCTTTATCTCGTTCGCCGGCAATTTATACCAGCCGCGACGATGCTTCTCACCGCCAATTTCCAGCCAAAGCTCAGAATAGCTGGTTTTTACTCTGTCGCTTTTTACATGGTATTGGCTGTCGATCGCATAGATCTCCTTGATATTGAAATGCGACAAAAAACCGTACAGCAGCGTGATAATTAAGTTCTTCGGTCGGATGCCGTAAAGCTCCTTGGTCAGCGCTTTCACTTCTTCATTATCAATGTCTTTCCCACCCTGGATGCCGCCAATCCAGGCTCGGCCATCTTCGGTGCAGGAAAAACAGATACTGTAGACGCGTTTATCACCAAGGAACATTAAGAGCATCAGCTCCCCCTCCTCCTGAAAAGGCGATGCCAGCAGCTTCACATCAATGCAGGTACCGTTTTTCAGCGCAATAGTGATTAGCGAACGACCAAATGCTTTCATATCGTACAGCTGCGGCAACGCCTCGGGAAGAAAGGTTTTCTCTATAAAATTCAAAGCGCCATGAGCAATATTGAGCTTCGCTCTTTTTGACATCTTTTTATTTAAATAGGCCTTAAAGGGTTTATCTTCAAAGTTAACCAGCCCCTCGGTTGCTCCCGTTAGTTTTGCACAAGCGTAATTTTCACATAACGTCTGATATTCCTTATATTTTCCTCCGATTAAAGATATTTCCCTGCATTTCCGCAATACCTTTTTATAGTTGAGTTTAACGTGACAAATAAATTTATTAGTTTTCCGCCATTCTTTGATAGCGGCTACTGCTGTTGTCGAGACCATTGACCATAATCCATAGATACATCCATAAGCCGGTCAATATTAGCATATTTTATACAAGTCAATGTCTAACCCAGCGCTCGTTGTCGATTCGTTTAATAAATAATTTGATCGCGACTAAAATAATCGCTGGCAGGTTATGAAACATGCTTTCAACTATTATTATTAGTAGGATCCCGACCCGCGCTCGCTCCCGACTGTATGCAGTAGCACACCCGCACTTATCGCTATGTGCTACCCGGGTTCACACCGGGTGCATCCCCCCGGCGTTTTGCCTATACTTGCTCACGGTCAAAACTGAACTTAAGTGGGTAACGCATGGAAATTGATCTCGATAACCTCGTCTTTAGCGGGCTGGAAGAAGCGCAAGAGCGCAACGCTGAACGCCTTGAAGAGGCAGATAAAAAAGCGCAGGCCGTTGTTGCCGACGATGACTGCGGCGACGCCTGTAAGATCTAACGACGAAACCGGCTACCCTGCCGGTTTTTTTTACCTGCCTCTCCCCCAGGGGATGCCCGCGGCCAGCGACATCACCGTGGCAATCAGAAAGATAAAGCCGATCGCGAAACCGGATGGAATAACGCCGGAGGTAATGGAGGCAATATACTGCCCGGTGTTCAGTTCCGCTGAAATATGCCCCATCAGGAAAGCCAGGATCATGATTAAACTAATTTTAACTATGCTGGCTTAGCCGATATAAAGTTCTTTGAAAAGTTCTCAACGTTCAGAATACCGCGCGCGGAACCAGATAAAAGAGATTTGCGTCCTTCAATCACTATTAAAATGTATATCAGACAAGGAAGAAAATTTTGCCTATTTTCACTCTATTCAGGGAAAAAACGAGAAAACTGTTCTCTACACGCCAAAATCAATAATCATTAAGCAATTGATATAAAATAACTTTATTTTAAAGGGTGATGTTAATCACAAAAGGTAGAGGAAAAATCTTCTCCTGCACGCTTCCGCTGGATCTTTTTTTCGTCCTGCCGCTCACAGCCTGAGCCGCCGCTGCGAAGAATGAGTTAGAGCTATTTTCTTTAGAATGCTGTATGGTCATACGCTCTTAAATCAGGAAATATCATATGTCAGAACGCAAAGACGCTAAAACTCGCCGTAATTATCTCGTTAAATGCTCCTGCCCTAACTGCTCCCAGGATTCAGAACACAGCTTCAGCCGAGTCCAAAAAGGTGCACAACTCATTTGTCCCTACTGCCATAAACTCTTTCAGTCCTCATCACGACCCGCTGCATAATTTTCTCTTGCCAGATGCCGATTGCCGCGCGTGGCTGAGCAATAATCAGCCAGCGCCGATCTCTTTTGGCGAAAAAAAGCCCGCCAGCGCGGGTTTTATTTTGATTTGAATAGACTTCCCGCGCGCTTACTGTATAGTCGTGGCGGTTTTCATATTTAAAAGGTATTTCGTTGTTCCAAAAAATGACAGGTATTGTCAAAGCATTTGATAATAAAACAGGCAAAGGCCTGATAATCCCCTCCGATGGTCGCAAAGACGTTCAGGTTCATATTTCCGCATTATCGCCCGGCGAACCCACCACAATCAGCCCGGGAATCCGCGTTGAATTTCGTCGAGTTAACGGACTGCGAGGGCCAACCGCCGCCAATGTCTATCTTTCGTAAACACCGGCTCCAGGCGCTACCGAGCGGATTAAAACATGGCCAGAAAACGCTTCACCGTGCGCGAGCGCTCGTAGCGTCGCCAGGCGATAGCAATATCGGTTTTTAGCGGCGTGCCCGACAAAGGGTGATAGCTGACGTTAGGTAGCGTGATGCAGGTCATGGACTGCGGCACCAGCGCAAACCCGAATCCGGCCTCCACCATGCTTAACGACGACGATATTTGCGATGACTGATACGTTCGTTGCATATCAATACCGGCGCGCAGATAGCTGTTATACACCAGCTCATACAGCCCCGGAGCCACTTCCCGCGGGAAAAGAATCGGCGCCACGTCCGTTAACTGCTCCAGCGTCAGCTCGCTATGGGACGACAGCGGATGCGAACGCGCCAGCGCAATCACCATCGGCTCCTGGTCGATAATTCGCAGGTTGAACGCTTTACTGCTTTCACAGGGCAGGCGCACAAAAGCGATATCCAGCTCCGCTTCGCCAAGCGCCCCCATCAGCGTCGCCATATTGCCCTCGACCTGATGTAACGTGACTCCCGGGTGACTGTGCTGAAACTGCTGGAGCAGGCTAAAGATCTGCGGATGAAAGGCATCAGAACTGGTAATGCCCAGAGAGAGTCGGCCGTTCAACCCGCGGGCGATCCCCTTGGTCTTTTCCAGCGCCGCGTCGCTTAATGCCAGGATCTGGCAGGCATCCTCATAGAAAGACTCCCCCGCTTCCGTCAGCTCGACGCCGCGGGTTAAACGGCGGAAAAGCGGTGTGCCAATTTCCCGTTCAAGTCTCTGTATTTGCTGGCTTAATGGCGGCTGGGAGATGCCAAGTTCTTTTGCCGCTTTAGTGAAGTGTCGCGCCTCAGCGACGGCGACGAAGTAGCGCAGATAACGAAGTTCCATATCGAAAACGTCTCAAACAATCATAGATTCTATATTGGAACTGTGAGCTGAATCGCGTCAACATTTATTTAACCTTTCTGATATTCGTTGAACGAGGAAGCGGGTAATGAACCATTCTGCTGAATGCTCTTGCGAAGAGAGCCTGTGTGAAACTCTACGAGGATTTTCCGCGCAACATCCCGATAGCGTCATCTACCAGACTTCTCTGATGAGCGCGCTGTTGAGCGGCGTTTATGAGGGCAATACCACCATCGCCGATTTGCTCACCCACGGCGATTTCGGCCTGGGCACCTTTAATGAACTGGACGGCGAGCTGATCGCGTTTAGCAGCGAGGTTTACCAGCTGCGCGCCGACGGCAGCGCCCGTAAAGCCCGAATGGAACAGCGCACGCCCTTCGCGGTGATGACCTGGTTTCAGCCGCAGTACCGCAAAACGTTTGATAAACCGGTCAGCCGCGAACAGCTGCACGACATTATCGACCGGCAAATCCCCTCCGATAATCTGTTCTGCGCCCTGCGTATCAACGGCCATTTTCGCCACGCCCATACCCGCACCGTACCGCGCCAGACGCCGCCCTACCGGGCGATGACCGACGTGCTCGACGACCAGCCCGTTTTCCGCTTCAACCAGCGCGAAGGGGTGCTGGTGGGGTTTCGCACGCCGCAGCATATGCAGGGCATTAACGTTGCCGGCTACCACGAACACTTCATCACCGATGACCGCCAGGGCGGCGGCCATCTGCTCGATTATCAGCTCGACCACGGCGTGCTGACCTTTGGTGAGATCCACAAATTGATGATTGACCTTCCTGCCGATAGCGCCTTCCTGCAGGCGGATCTGCATCCTGACAATCTTGATGCCGCCATTCGCTCAGTCGAAAACTAAGGAGATTCTCGTGGATAATCAACATCAACCGCGCCAGTGGGCGCACGGCGCCGACCTTATCGTCAGCCAGCTTGAGGCGCAGGGCGTACAACAGGTGTTCGGCATTCCAGGGGCCAAAATCGATAAAGTCTTCGATTCGCTGCTGGACTCCTCCATTCGCATTATTCCGGTACGCCACGAAGCCAACGCCGCGTTTATGGCCGCCGCGGTTGGCCGCATCACCGGGAAAGCGGGCGTCGCGCTGGTCACGTCCGGCCCCGGCTGCTCTAACCTGATTACCGGCATGGCCACCGCAAACAGCGAAGGCGACCCGGTGGTGGCGCTGGGCGGTGCGGTAAAACGCGCCGACAAGGCCAAACAGGTGCACCAGAGTATGGATACGGTGGCGATGTTTAGTCCGGTAACCAAATACTCGGTGGAAGTCACCGCCGCGGAAGCGCTGGCGGAAGTGGTTTCCAACGCGTTTCGCGCAGCCGAGCAGGGACGCCCCGGCAGCGCCTTCGTCAGCCTGCCGCAGGACGTGGTCGACGGGCCGGTCCACGCCAGGGTTCTGCCCGCCAGCGATGCGCCGCAGACCGGCGCGGCGCCGGACGAAGCCATTGAGCGAGTCGCGAAGATGATTGCCGGCGCTAAAAATCCGATATTCCTGCTCGGCCTGATGGCCAGCCAGGCGGAAAACAGCGCGGCGCTGCGTGAATTGCTGAAAAAAAGCCATATCCCGGTTACCAGCACCTATCAGGCCGCCGGCGCGGTGAATCAGGACCACTTTACCCGCTTTGCCGGGCGGGTTGGGCTGTTCAATAACCAGGCGGGGGATCGACTCCTGCATCTCGCCGACCTGGTCATCTGCATCGGCTATAGCCCGGTGGAGTACGAACCGGCCATGTGGAATAACGGCAATGCCACGCTGGTGCATATCGACGTACTGCCGGCTTACGAAGAGCGCAACTATACCCCGGACATCGAGCTGGTCGGCAATATTGCCGCCACCCTGAACAAACTCTCTCAGCGTATCGACCACCAGCTGGTGCTGTCGCCGCAGGCCGCCGAGATCCTGGTTGACCGCCAGCATCAGCGGGAGCTGCTCGACCGCCGCGGCGCGCAGCTGAACCAGTTTGCCCTTCATCCGCTGCGCATCGTTCGCGCCATGCAGGACATCGTCAACAGCGACGTGACGCTGACCGTCGATATGGGGAGCTTTCATATCTGGATCGCCCGCTATCTCTACAGCTTCCGCGCCCGTCAGGTCATGATTTCCAACGGCCAGCAGACCATGGGGGTGGCGCTGCCGTGGGCGATTGGCGCCTGGCTGGTGAACCCGCAGCGCAAAGTGGTTTCGGTTTCCGGCGACGGCGGCTTCCTGCAATCCAGTATGGAGCTGGAGACCGCCGTACGGCTAAAAGCTAACGTCCTGCATATCATCTGGGTCGATAACGGCTACAACATGGTGGCGATTCAGGAAGAGAAAAAATACCAGCGGCTCTCCGGCGTTGAGTTCGGTCCGGTGGACTTTAAAGCCTACGCCGAAGCCTTCGGCGCCAAAGGGTTTGCGGTAGAGAGCGCTGCCGCCCTTGAGCCGACGCTGCGGGCGGCGATGGACGTCGACGGCCCCGCCGTGGTCGCCATCCCCGTTGATTACAGCGACAACCCGCTGCTGATGGGCCAGCTTCATCTCAGTCAAATACTTTGAGTCACTACAGAAGGAATCCAGCAATGAAAAAAGTCGCACTCGTGACCGGCGCGGGCCAGGGCATCGGGAAAGCTATCGCCCTTCGCCTGGTTAAAGATGGTTTTGCCGTGGCTATCGCCGATTACAATGACGCCACCGCACAGGCGGTCGCCGATGAAATTAACCGCGGCGGCGGTCAGGCGCTGGCGGTGAAGGTGGATGTCTCTAAACGCGACCAGGTTTTTGCCGCCGTAGAACAGGCGCGGAAGGGCCTGGGCGGTTTTGACGTGATTGTGAACAACGCCGGGGTGGCGCCCTCCACGCCTATCGAAGAGATTCGCGAGGACGTGATCGATAAAGTCTACAATATCAACGTTAAAGGCGTTATCTGGGGTATCCAGGCCGCGGTAGAGGCGTTTAAAAAAGAGGGCCACGGCGGCAAAATCATCAACGCCTGCTCCCAGGCGGGCCACGTGGGTAACCCGGAACTGGCGGTCTATAGCTCAAGTAAGTTTGCCGTGCGCGGCCTGACGCAAACCGCCGCCCGCGATCTGGCGCATCTGGGAATTACCGTTAACGGCTACTGCCCGGGGATCGTTAAAACCCCAATGTGGGCGGAAATCGACCGTCAGGTTTCCGAAGCGGCGGGTAAACCGCTGGGCTACGGGACCCAGGAGTTCGCCAAACGCATTACCCTTGGACGGCTTTCAGAGCCGGAAGACGTCGCGGCCTGCGTCTCTTATCTCGCCGGTCCGGACTCCAACTATATGACCGGCCAATCGCTGCTGATCGATGGCGGCATGGTATTTAGCTAATAATAAATAAGCTCTGACATGGTTTGCCCCGGCTTCAGCGCCGGGGCTTTTTTATCTCACCCTTTAGGGAAGATCCACAGGTCGCTGACGGGCAAGGCCAGATGGCAGCGCTCGGCATCGCGCAGCGCGCTGCCGTAGGCGCGAATGGCGAAATCATCGCCCTCGGTGCGAAACAGGTACTCCCAGCGGTCGCCGAGATACATACTGGTCAGCAGCGGCAGTGCCAGCATATTCTCCTCAGGCGCTGAGGCGATGCGCAGGCGTTCAACGCGGATCACCGCCGTCGCCTCTTCCCCCACCTTGACCCCCTCCCCGACCATCCCCCACAGCGCCCAGCTGGCGCCCTCAATTCGCGCCCGACCATTATCCAGAGCGGTGACGGTGCCATGCAGCCGGTTATTGCTGCCCATAAACTCGGCGACAAACAGCGTTCTCGGGCTACCGTACATCTCCTGCGGCGTTCCCTGCTGCTCGATCACCCCGTTATTGAGCAGCAGAATGCGATCGGAAATCGCCATCGCCTCGTTCTGATCGTGCGTGACCATCAGCGCCGACAGCCCCAGCTTGACGATCAGCTCGCGCAAAAAGACCCGCGCCTCTTCCCGCAGCTTGGCGTCAAGATTCGACAGCGGCTCATCCAGCAGAATCACCGGCGGGTTGTAAACCAGCGCCCGGCCGATGGCCACGCGCTGCTGCTGCCCTCCGGAGAGCTGGTGCGGATGGCGATTGCCAAGATGCCCCAGACCCAGCTGTTCAAGCACGGTCTGCACCCGCTGCTTGATCTCCGCGGCGGCAACCTTACGCAGCTTCAGCGGATACGCCACGTTTTCAAACACCGTTTTATGCGGCCACAGCGCGTAGGACTGAAATACCAGCCCCAGGTTGCGCGCCTCCGCCGGGATTTCGCTACGCGGGTTGCCGTCATAGACGCGGGTTTTACCAATAGTGATAATGCCGCTGGTCGGCTTCTCCAGCCCGGCGACTGCCCGCAGCAGCGTGGTTTTTCCGCTGCCCGATGGCCCGAGCAGCGAGACCACCTCTCCCCGCTTCAGCTCCATTGACACGCCCTTGAGCACCGGGTTATCACCGTAGGTCAGATGCAGGTTTTCTACCGATAATTCAATCATGTAATTTCACTCCAAAGCGCAGGGCGATACCCAGGCCCACGACCACCAGCAGAATATTAATGAAGGAGAGCGCGGCAACGATATCGATAGCCCCCGCCGCCCACAGCGACACCAGCATCGAACCGATGGTTTCGGTGCCCGGAGAGAGCAGATAAACCCCGGTGGAATATTCGCGCTCGAAGATAAGAAACATCAGCAGCCAGGAGCCGATTAAGCCGTAGCGCGACAGCGGAACCGTGACGTGGCGGGTGATCTGCCCGCGCGATGCGCCGGTACTGCGTGCGGCCTCCTCCAGCTCCGGCGCTACCTGCAGCAGCGTCGAGGAGATGAGCCGCAGCCCGTAAGCCATCCATACGACGGTATAGGCCAGCCAGACGCTAAAAATGGTGTTACGCAGCGCGCGCAGCTGAACGATCAGATGTTCACGCAGCCAGTCTGCCACCGGCAGCGCCGAGAGCCAGCCGTTTTTCAGCGACTGATCGAGCCACATCGGCAGAAACAGAAATACCCACAGAAACGCCAGCCCGGCCAGCAGCCCGGGCACCGCACGCGGCACCAGCACGCTATAGTCCAGAAAGCGCGTGACGTTATCCGGTTTGCGGTGCATCGCGATGCCCACGAACAGATAGCAGACCACCGCCAGCGCGCCGCCAATCACCCCAATCGCCATAGAGTTAACGATGGCGCGCAGCAGATTCGGCTGCTGCCAGATGTTACGGAACGTCGCCAGCGAGAGTTCATCCCACAGCGAAACGCCCACGCCCCAGTTTGAAATAAAGGCCCGCAGCGCCACGCCGATCAGCGGCACCCCAATGGTGACCGTCAGCCATGCCACCACCACAACCCCGGCGACCCAGCGCCACTTCCCCAGCGGCAGCGCGCGGGCCTGGGACGCTTTTCCCTTCATGGTGACAAAGCGGTTGGCGGTGCGCATCAGGCGGCGCTGGAGCATCACCAGCGGAACGGTGATGCAGATCAGGACCACCGCCACCGCCGCCATCAGGTGATAAGAAGGCGTACCGAGCTTGTTGGTGAGCTTATAAAGATAGGTCGCCAGCACCATGTTGCCTTCCGGATCGCCCAGCACCAGCATCAGGCCAAATACCTCCAGGCCGAGGAAAAACAGCAGTACGCAGGCGTAGAGTATCGACGGTCGCACCATCGGCAGGCTCACCGAGGTCATCACCTGCAGCGGCGATGCGCCCACCGTCCGCGCGGCCTCCTCGACATCCGATCCGACGCTGCGCAGCGCGGAAGAGATATAGAGATAGGCATGCGGAACGTGCGTCAGCCCGGCAATTACCACGATGCTGAACATCGAGTAAATATTCCACGGCACGAAGCCGATCAGCTGCTCGGCCCACTGCGAAAAGAAGCCCACCGGCCCGGCCGCCACCACGTAACCAAAGCCCAGTACCATCGGCGAAACGAAAATCGGTACCAGAATCAGCGGCTCGATAAACCGCCGCCCGGGCAAATCGGTACGTACCATTAAAAAGGCGAGGATCCCGCCGAGGGGGATGGCAATCGCCACCAGACCAAACGCCAGAATAAAGCCGGACTTGAGCGCCAGATAAAAATCCGGGTCGCTAAAGATGAAAGCGAAGGCTTCGAGGCTGAACGATTTCGTGCGGGCAAAAAAAGGCGCCGAGAGAAAGCTCTGCACCACGATAAATAACAGCGGGACATAAATCGCCAGCGCCGTCATCACGACGACGATACCGCGCGGCAAACCCTGCCATTTTCGACGTAAGACATTCATAAGCGATCCCTTTAAACCTGGCGGGCGTTAAGCGGGCTGCGCATCCTGAAATGATGCGCAGCGCCGGAGGGTTATTTCGCCGCGGCGGTACGCCACTGTTTGATAAATTCCAGTCGTTGTTTCGGCTCAAGATACGCCAGCAGCGTTTCATCGACCGGAATAGGCTTCAGCGCGCTGCCAAGCATTTTGGTCATACCGTCGATATCATTTTTACCTTCGATATCATTGCGCAGGGAGGGAATATCGGCCTGGTTCGCCAGGATGCTTTGTCCCTTTTCCGACAGCACGTAATCAAACCACAGCTTCGCGGCATTAAGGTGCTCGGCTTCTGCGGTAATAAAAGAGACCCGCGAGAGCACCAGTACATAATCTTTCGGATAGGAGATGCCGAGCGAAGGATCGTTTTTGGCCCGCGCCTCCGCGTAGGATCCGAGAATATTGTAGCCAATCAGGTTTTCCCCGGAGGAGACGCGCTCCATCATCGTACCGGTGGACGATTGCACGGTCAGGCCGCCTTTCGCTATGCCCGCCAGATCGTCAAAGTAGCTGACATCGGCTTTGCTGTCCTGTACCGCCAGCATAAAACCCAGACCCGATTTTTCAATGTCATAAGTCGTGACCTTACCTTTGAATTTATCGGCCTGGCCGGCGATCAGCTTCGCCAGCGCGGTATGCGAGTCCGGTACTTCGCCCTGAGGGATCAGCCGCTTATTGTAGATAAAGACCACCGGCTCGTAGGTCGTGCCGTAGGCTTTCTGTTGCCAGACCGCCCATTTTGGCAGCTTATCCCGCTCCGGCGAGGCGTACTCTTCGGCGTAATCGGTGGCAAGCTTCAGCGCCGTATCCATGGAAGAGCTCCAGACCACGTCGCCGCTGCCGCCGCCCGCCGCCTGTTCGCTGATATAGCGGTTGTACAATTCGGTGCTGTTCATATCGTTATATTCAACTTTAATGCCGGGATATTGCGCTTCAAAGCCTTTAATTAACGGGCCTGCGGCCTTGGTATCGGTCGTTGAATAGATAACCACTTTGCCTTCTTTAATCCCGGCATCCACCACCTTTTGATAATCCGCCGGATAGCCCTGAGGAACTGCGGCAAGGACCTGTCCGGAGATAGCTGCCGTCAGTGAAATCACTAAGCCACTAATTTTCATATACATAAAATCAACCTTTAGGCATCAATTATTAAACGTAAATTTAACATATAGTGGGACACCAGAGCCTTGCAACGCCGGGGTTTGTTTTTTTACGGCTTTTGTGACGCTGGCGTAATTTAAAGGAAGATTCGTGGGGCGCTGCTAAAGAGATAAAGGTTGTTGGGCGGGAATATTAAGAAAACATTAATTTTTTTGTTTTTTACCCCCTCAGTGTTGCGTTTTCTTGCACACAAAAATAATACCCGCTGGCGCCGGGCGAACATCAATCGCGCTTATGGATATTGCCATCAGGGTAAATTTTGCGATCGGCCTTACAATTGAGCTGTTAAATAACGTAATGAAAAGGCATTTCATCAAATGAACTCGCCATTCTCCTGAATTTAAAATGGAACCAGGCCTATGTAGCCAGAAAGCTATCTCCGCTATGTCCTTGACGTCATTGCTGGCTGGCGGGATTACCACTTAGCATTTCATACAGCGAGGGGGTGTTGTGTCCCTGTGGCATTAGTCCTCCTTCAGCGGCTGTAATGCAAAGTGGTTATTTCCGGCTTCCAGAACACGGGGTTTATCCGGATCGAGATCTTCACGTCTGAGAACCTGCTTCCAGGTATTGTTGACCATATCCGGATGGCGGAACAGTCCGGCCACCGCGACAAACTGCGCGCGTTCTTCCATTGGCATATCAAGATTCGCATCCCCACCCGGCTTTATCACCACGTCGCGGGTCGCCAGCAGGTCGGCTTTCAGGATCGTGTCGCCGTTCTTGAGGAGTTGCTGATAAACCGTTTTGTCGAAGTTTTTGCGGTCTTTCAACTGGTAGACACGAACCACCACCGGCTCAGACAGTGAGTTACTCTCGCGGGAATCCGTATTCAGTGCTTCACGGGCTATAAAATCCAGATGCAGCACCTTAATCTTCTTATAAAACACCGCCGTATACACCGCTTTGGTGCCATCCGTAATACTCTGCGTCACCCCACAGCCTGCCAGGCTGAACGCCAGTAGTGCAGATAGCCAGCACGCGGGTTTAATCAAATTTGTACTTAGCACGTCGATTTCCTTGTTGTGGTTTCGCAGGCGCCAGCCCGGTGTAGTAACCCAGTTCTGTCGTAAAGGTCAGCGGGAGATCGTCCGCAAACGCCCCCTCCTCCGCTCCCAGCACGCCGTTCATGCCGAGCCAGAAAGGTTCTTCGCCGAGCGGCGGGACGGCCAGCAGTCGGGTCCGGGTGGTCAGGGTGATCCTGGCCTTAAAACGCCAGCCGAGATAAACACGCAGCATCACCAGAAAATCCTGATACAGCAGACCATCCGGTTTCCAGCCCTGCGCTTCCTGTTCGTTATCCGTCCTGAGCGCAACCAGCAGTTGACTGCCCGCATCCATCGCTTCTTCCCCCAGCGGCGTATTGCCGTCCAGCAGAAAATCGTCATCGCCGTAAAAACCCAGCGGCTGGCCGATCTCCACCGGCCGCAGGCAGTACGGACTCACCTGCACCGTAGTATCCGGGGCCAGCAGTCTCACCAGCGCCTGCATCCCCTCCTGGGTTTTGCCGGGTTGGCGCAGCACACCGAGCAGCGCCAGAAAGCGGGATACCGGTGTGGCGATGTGGTTTGCGGTTCCCGGTATGCCCAGCCCCACCAGACCCAGCAGCGACTGCGAAATGCTGTCAGTTCCCCCTGCCTCAAACGTGGCCGGATAAGAGTATTTCCGCCAGATGCGGTAAAACTGCGTCAGGATGCGGTGGCTGAAGATATCCAGAAAGCCCTGTAGCACCTCATGCCCTTCACGGCACTGAGTGATGTCATCAAGATAGGCTGTCGGCAGGGGTGAGTCGACACCGTACATCCCCATAAAGGTTGTGCGGATGAGCGGTGGCCTGCTGTCATCATCCTCGTCATATTCGACAGCTTTCAGTTCGCTGCCCGGAAACCCCATCCCCGGATGCGGCGCAAACCGCACCGGGTCATCAGCAGGGTGGCTGGTTGACCCCATCAGCGGCCTGTCCGGATTACGCTTCTCCAGAAGCTGGCAGAAGCGATAAAAATTCATGCGGTGCAGGTCGGCTGCCAGCCGCGGGCTCAGCCGGGAATGCGGCGGTTGTGCTTCTCTTCCCATTCCAGGCGCTCTCCGGTCGGTTGCAGAATAATAATCAGGCGGTTAAACAGATAGATGTCGGTGTAGAGCGCGAAGAAGCGGCTCAGCATCTCGCCGAACAGGCAGATGTCGCCGCGCCCGGCAAAGCCGTGGCTGTCGAGCGTCACCTCAATCTGCACGCCGCGTACCAGGTAGCCCTGCTCAAATCGCCCGGTCTCACTGTGCTTCACGTCAATAATGGCTTCCAGGCGACGGCGGTTCATCTCGCTGTCGGTCCATTCATACAGCGCCAGGGTGCCGCGCAGCACATCGGCATTATCCATCATCGACAGAAACCCGCTGCCGAGGTGGCTCAGCACGCGCCAGTGAAAACGGTCCTGTGCCGGGGGATAGCAGGGCAGCGTCGGCGCACACAGGTTACGCACGGCGACGCTGGCCGAGGTGCTTTTCATCACCGTATCCAGCACGGTGCTTTGTAATGCGCGTCGCGGCAGCTGGCCATTGGTACCGGTGAGCGTGAGGGACAGGCTTTCGTTTTCCGGCACCGTGTGATTATCAAAGGCTTCGCCGCCGAGGATAAGCCAGGTGTTATACAGTCCTGACGGACCGCGGCGCACGCGGGTGTGGTAGTAATATTCCGGCGCTTCATGGCGCATCATGCCGCCTTTGTGGCGGAAACTGGAGAACGGTACATAGGTATGCTGGCTTGAGGATATCACCGAATCGACAGCATAAATCTCGGTATGGCCATCCTGCACGCGCATCGGGCGCAGCATGTATTCGGTCTGCAGTGAATTCAGCGTCAGCGGGTCAGATTCCAGCGGAAACAGGTTAATCACCGGCACACAGTTCAGGCGCAGATGTTTTTCGGTAAAGCTGAAGTCATGCTCCCAGCGCTCGGCCAGCACCACGTCGATTTCGAACCACGCGAGCTCAGCCGGAAAGACTACGGTCTCCAGCCCGCGCAGAGCCGTGAACATGAATTTTTCGCGGAAGGTGAAGTACTCCAGCAGCAACTGGTAGCCGCTAAAGCTGCTGCTGTCCTTCGGCCACAGCCCGTCATCATCACCGAATCCCAGCGCGGTGAAATACCCGTCGAGTGACTTTCTGTCCGTGTCACCCGGCATCCGCAGCCAGAGACGCGCCGTGTTCATGGTAAAGGCTTCATGCATGGCGCAGGCCAGCGGTGCATCAGCATTGAAGTAGAACGGGATCTGGCTGAGATCGGCACGACTCCAGTCGGCGAGATGGCTGCAGTTAAAGCGCAGGTTGATGACCGAACGCCCGTCAGGGGCAGTCGACAGACGGGCATGCTCCAGCGACAATGGCTGAAGGGAGATTTCTTTGGTGGTGGTGTATCGGCAGCGGGTAGCCTTTTCGCCGATCGGCTGCGAATTGACCTCGAAACCTTTGACGATACGCATCTTCTCTTTCATCTCGCGCCAGTCGGGCGTGAACTCCACCACCGACATCGACGGAATGGTGCGCAGGTATTGCGGCCACAGCAGGCTGACCAGCCCTTCGGTCAGTTCCGGCAGGTCGTCATCGAGTTTCTCGCGAAGACGACCCATCAGGAAAGCAAAGCCCTCAAACAGGCGCTCCACGTACGGGTCGCGCGCACCCGCTTTATCGAGATTGAGCATTGCCGCCTGCTCGGGGTGAGCGCGGGCAAACTCTTCGCCGGCTTCCAGCAGGTAGCGCATTTCGGCGTCGTAATAACGCAGGGTTAAGTCGTCCATATTTATTTTTGCTTTGTTTCCGTTGGATTCAGAGCACAGCTGCGCCCTGTAGTATCTTCAGCATAAGGAGAAAACACATAACGATGGCAGATGCTGTCGTTAGCCACCATAAGTACGTTGATGCCGGGAAGGGATAAATTTTGCGCCGCAGGGGCAACTGCTGGTGCTATGTAGCGAACCAGCATATTTCCGCCCACTGGCATTATTGTTCGGAATATGTCCCACTATTTTGTACGTGCCGGCATGTTTTCCGCAGGTCACATTCTCCTGCTCCCGGGCTACAGGGATCCCCATGACGGTATCGGTCGGATCACCTCCAAGAATTTTTCCACCACAAGTGGTCATGTCACCCTTTACCAGATAATAACCTTTCGCCATTTTTCCCATCCTGAGTTCATCAACCATTCAACCGCAAAGCACCGCACTGCCTGCCGCAGTCCGGCCAGAAGCTGGTCCATCTCTGGCTGTAACCACGTCTTATCGGTTTCACTACGTGCGGCTTTCACGCGCAGCAGTCTGAGGCGGCGCGATTTCACTTCAAACAGCAGTGCCGGCACCCACTGCGTGAGGGTTAGTGCCACGCGAAAAGATGCGGTCGCCTGCTCCGGTATTTCCAGCCAACTCTATTGCAGGTACAGACGTTTGAGCATCGCCCGCTGATCAGCCCGCGGCGTATGCCGGAGAGTTTATTGACCTCCTCCCGGATGAGCTGGGAATCATCGTCATATCCCGGCACCTCTCCCCTCGGACGGGTAGCGCTGACCGGGGCAAGCTAGGGCTGCCAGCTTTCCGTGCGTGCCTGCGCCTGCTGTCGCAGCAGATTTTCATTCGCCTGACAGGCAGTAACCAGATCCTGCAGAGTGTCCATCATTCAGTTCCGTCCATATCACTGTCTTCCGTTTTGGTCATCAGCGCCTGAGCCGTAGCCGCGCTGTCGACGCTGAATATCTGTTCCGGCAGCGTGAAGCCGCGCAGTGCCAGTAACGCCAGCGGCCCGCTGCCAAGCTGTGAACGCAGCACCCACTGCAGGGTATGACCATCCGGTGCGGTGAAACTCATCATCCACTGGCTGCGGTCAAGCTGCTGGCGCTTACCCAGGTCAAGCCAGCGAATAAAGCCCCAGGTCCCGCTGTAATCACCAAACAGACGCGCACCGGCATTGACGGTGGTCCAGGTCAGCATGGTTCCTGGCTTGTAAGTGTCGCCAGGCCAGCGAATGGACTGCCAGTCAGCCATCTGGTTAAAGTAGTGCAGCTTTTGCCCATCAATGGTCAGCTGCGTTTCCACCACCTGCGGCACAGGGCGCGCCTGCAGCTCAAAGGTAATGCCCTGATTGCCATCGGTAAACAGAATGTCCGACAGCTGGCTCAGCTGATTAATGGCCCGCAGGAAGGCCGGGTTGAAGCTCAGCCCCTGGCTGTTGACCTTATCCGGCACCCACTGGCTGCCCTCCTTGTGCAGCACACCGCTGAGCTCCGTCGTCAGGAAGCGCTCAATGCGCCCGCTGTCCTTGCGCACAAACTCCGCCAGCATCGGCAGGGAGGCATCACTTTTGCTGGCGGCAAACGGGAAACGACCGTCAAAGGCAGTTTGCCAGTTCGCGACAACCGAGCGGCTCCATTTATCATTCAGGCTGGCTGCCGACGGCTGAAGCACGGTCTCCCAGGCCTGAGTCAGCGGCTGCACAAACATTGTGCTGCCAAATCCGCTCCACTCCTCGCCAAGGCTTGCCGAAATCAGGCTGCCGTACTGCCAGGTGTCGGTGAGGTCCACGCTTTTGCCCTGGAATACGGTCTGCGCCAGGGTCTGCATCATCGCCTGCGGGTCAGAAGCGCTGGCTACCTGTTGCAGGCGCAGACGCACGCGGGTGATACGGGTCAGGTAAGTCTGCAGGCTCAGCGTGTTATCCGCCGACATCACGTTGCTGCCTTTGTTTTTGCCCAGCAGCTGAAGCAGCGGACCAAAGGTTTCATCCAGCGGCCCCTGCGGGCCTGATGCAGACTGGTCAATCACCGGTTTGTCTTTTCCGCCGACCAGGTCTTTGGCCGATTTGATGATGGAATCCGAAAGGCCTTCGCTTTGCTGGCCGGTCTGTCCCTGCCAGGCGAGCGTATTCATCAGGGCAATCAGCGGCGACTGGCGGACGTCACTCATCAGCGTCAGCTGATCGGTAACGTCTGCAATATTGTTCGCCGGATTAAGCTGCAGGCTGTTGAGGAAGCTCAGCCAGCTGCCGGCAAAGTCAGTGAAGTAACGCTGTGTCAGACGCGCTTTCAGGGCTTCCGGCGACAGGTCTGAGGAGACGGCTTTTCGGCTGTCGCTGAGCACCCAGTCGATTTCATCCCGGCGGGAATTCGCCGCCTTTTCGATGGCCTGCTGAATCCCCCCATCCCAGGCCTGGCGGGTAAACATTCCCGGCACCACCTCCTCGGTGGTAAACAGTCGCCGCGCATCGGTACCGCCAGTCATGTCCTCCAGAGACACATCGGCAAAGTTACGACGCACGGATTTGAGCATGTTCTCATACAGCGTGCTTTCCGCGTTGCGCCGTCCTATCTGCTGCAGCAGGACCTGGCGGCTCTGGCTGATCAGCTGCGCATCCGGCGTGATTACCCACTTTGGCTGCGCAGGCAGTTCGGAAATGTAAAAAGCCCACAAATCCGGCGCCAGGCTCTGCCACAGACCGGCTGAGATACCTGTCCGCGTCGGCTGCACGGTTTTCATGGTCTGTGCGTAGAATGCGCCGTCGGCTTTATCCGGCCGGGCCATCATCAGCCAGGCCTTCAGCTGGTCGTAGCCCGGTTTCGCCAGCTGCGCCCGCTGGTCGCTGTTGGGTGCAGAGTTTGCCAGCGCACTGAGCTTTTGCTTAAGCGCCTCATTTGCCGGGTCGCGTATCAGGCGGTTGTTGGCCACGCCGTACCAGGGGAGCATCGCGCGGAGCAACTGCTGGTTATGGTCCAGGCCGAAGCGCTGATACCAGGGGGCGCCCTCCTGAGCATTATGCTGCAGACGCCCGGCATCATTACGCAGAGTATGCAGGGCCGTCAGCTGGTTGTCCGATACGGAAGGATGCGCCACCAGGGCATGTGCCTGTTCGGCGACGGAGACTATCTGCTGGCGGTTGACCGTAAACGACAGCAGCATTCCCGCCCCCCAGACAACGATGATGGTCATCAGTGTCCAGGCAAGCGTCCTCTCCCACGCCATGCCGACACGGCGGCCCCGCACACGGGTGCAGTCGTCAACGATACCCTGCCAGGTCGCCGGCAGGGTCAGGGCATGGCGCTGTAATTCAGGGATATATTGCTCAGCATCGGCTGTTCCCGCTGACGTACTGGCGGATTTATTCTCCGGCAGGCTGAACATCAGGCCACGTAGAGGAACACGCTGCTGAGAGTCGTAGAGCCATGGCAGCAGTTGCTGAGCCCGGCGGACGATACCGCCGTCCTGGAGGTGCTGGCCCAGACGCAGCAGGAAGTCGTGGCTGTTGTTCTCAGCGACCTGGCTTACCCCCTGCGCCCGCAGGGCCGGGAGCATCCGCTCCAGCTGGCGGATAATATCGTCTTCTTTTGCGCGTAGGGGAAAACTTGCCCCCACAGCCTGCTCAGGACGCATACCCTGCGACCAGTTGCTGTCGCACAGCTGCCACAGCCAGACCGGGGCGGAATAACGCAGCAGTTCGCTGATTTTTTCCAGCCCGCGTAAATCGCTGTCGCTGATTTGCGGGGCCAGGTTAAGTGACTGCGGCATGACGCGGACAATCCCGTCCAGCGGGCGTCCGCGGCGCAGCTTGCGTAATGCGGTGTATTTTTCACGGTCAGGCTCCGGTGCCAGGCTGCCACCGTAAATCAGCACGGTGCGGTTGCCTTCGAGCCACTGCTGCTGTTGCAGGCCGGGAACCAGCTGTTCGATTGCGGCTTCATCGCCGGTAATCAGCAGCAGGCGGACTTTGTGGTACCAGAAAAGATGGTAACGGCGGCGGAGGTGATCGCGAATTTGTTGACGGGTCGTCACTGCAGCAGATACGGGTGTTACATCTTTCTTTGGTGGCGTCTTAACATCATCACCCTGCGCATTTTGCCGCTCTTTACTGAAGCTACGTTTACCTTCAGCTCGCGCACCAAAGAAAAGAAATACTCCAGTTATGGCCAGTGCAATACTTGCTGCCACAGAACCGCTCAACCAGGCATACCAGGCGGAGGTTTCCCTGATGAGCTGTAGCCTTTCAGGCAGCCAGTAGACGATACTCACCACGGCAAGGCTGCAAACCAGCACAATTAACACCAAAAGCCAGAACACAATTTCCGGTTTTTTAAATAGCGAGAGGAAGCGCCTCATGCTTCGCCCTCCTTAGTGGAAGACGCAGGGGATACAACCATATTCCAGACCTTTCCAGTTTGTTGATCGCGGCTAATCAGTAAGTGATGTGCCGGTTGTTGTTGTATTGATTGTGTGGCACCTGCCACGGCAAGCCAGAGTGATGCGTTACCAGGATCACCCAGAAAATCATTGAAATTATGAAAACCCATCTGCGGGTCGACATTTTTCAGACCTGTAGCACTAATGCCTTTCATCAAAGCGGCATGCGCTTCGGTTTCAGCATCAACCCCACTAAGCCAAAGATGCTCCGGCTTTTCGGCGCCAACCGGCACCCAATCGAGCGCCTGAGTAATGGCATAGTGCAATGCGTCAGGCTCTCCTTCTCCGGCTTCCGGGCGGTGAAGAAAGGCCAACGGCGGAAGGATATCCTGCGTCAGTCGGTTCCCCAGCAGTATTCCGCTTATAGCTTCAGCGGACATTGAGGTATTGAGCGGTGCGTATTGCCACGACACCACCAGAAGGACAGCCTCGCTGCGGATATGATGGTCGAGCCAGTGATCAATCGCCTGCGCACCGCTCCCGGCAAGGGTAGAAACAGATTGCTGAATACCTGACTGCCGCAATGCGTCCCCAAAAAGGGCGAAGGCTTCCTCCTCAGATATAGACGAGGAGTGCTCCAGAAGCACCATTACGGACTTGTCTGCTGGCAGGAAAGACAGCGGCTGCGCCAGTTTGCGGATTAGTGCCCTGAATAACGCCTGAAGATGCTGCTCTTCTTTGGCTCCCCCAGTACGGGCTATCTGACTCAGACGGGTATCTTCCTCCCCGCGCCAGGATTGCTGGGGATAAAAGACATTCTCATTTTTCACGAGATTGCTGCCAATGGCCGTGAACGGTTTATTCGCAGAGGAGTGTGCCGTGCAGCATTCGGCCGCCAGAATTTGCAGCGCACGTCTGCCCCGGCGAACTTCTTTGAGGATCGTCTGTTCCCGCTCCCTGTCCCGGGCATTGGCGGAAATTGCACGCAGCAGATAAATCACGAACAAAATAAACAGCAACCCACCAAGCATAATCGCGGGAGCGCCCACGGTCAGCAACACGTTATTTTTACCCGTCACCAGACGGGAAATGACGATACAGAAACCAATCAGGATCATCAGCACCATCATCCAGCGAGAAAATTTGGGAGATGCAGGCCTGGCGCTGACATCAGGCATATTTTTTAGATCGACAGGCATAGTACGATTCTTGTTTTGAAGTAACGGCAATGGATAGCAGGCTGGCTGCATTCAATGAGCAAACTCACCAGATGCCTGCCAGGGGGTTATTTTACAGAGTCAGTTAATATTTTTTGGTGTGAAACGGATGGTTGTTTGCCATCAGGAGCGGTGGTGGATTCCCACTCCCACTCTTCCGGCCATTTATCTGCTTTTCGTGGACGCCAGCTGTCGGGTCTGCCTTTATTTTTGGGCTCTGCGGGTACTGGCTCGCCTTTCATATACAGACAGAGGAAACTCCAGACTTGCTGTAACTCTGCGGGTTCTCCGTCTGCAAGCTGAAAACGATGGATGACATTATACGTTCCCGGTTCGCAGACCGAGCCCCATAGCTGATGGCCCGAACGGTAGCGATCGCTGCAATACCGGATTTCACCGTGAACATCAGCCCAGTTATATCGGGTGATAATGACCGGCCATTTCATCCAGGGGATAGGATCTTTTTTATATTTAAAGACATAAATATTTTGTCGTCTGCAGTTCAGACGAATTGGCTGATCGCGAGGTGTAACGAATGCAATTTTCAAACAAAAAAATGCCAATGTCGATAAAACCACAACGCTCAATATTGCCAAGCAAGGTATTGCGTAGCCATCTACGTATTGCAGCATCAAAGCACACATAGTTAACATAAACCCTAAAAACAAAAGCACTACTAATGCTAATGGGAACATGCCCCACCAGGTCATCCCTTTATCATAACGGGGGATTTCAAGATACACATCATTTATCTTGTTCATCCAGATAAGCCGCGGAGGCACCAGTTGTGGTTCACGGCTTTCCGGCATATCCGTTTTCCAGGCACTGACGGGAGGGTTAAGCTTCGGTTTAGCGCGAACAAATAAATTGTCGGTCATTTCCCTTTCCTTGTTGACTGTCCATAATATCACTTATTCCGGCAGCGTTTCACGAGACCGAATAACAGGAGTGCTACCATCTGGTGCGGTGGTGGATTCCCGCCCCCACTCTTCCGGCCATTTGTCTGCTTTTCGTGGACGCCAGCTGTCGGGTCTGCCTTTATTTTTGGGCTCTGCGGGCACTGGCTCGCCTTTCATATACAGGCAGAGGAAACTCCAGACTTGCTGTAACTCTGCGGGCTCTCCGTCTGCAAGCTGAAAACGATGGATGACATTATACGTTCCCGGTTCGCAGACCGAGCCC
>NZ_WCIN01000032.1:0-1299 GCF_009025755.1 Klebsiella sp. RCJ4 | reverse complement strand
GGGCTCGGTCTGCGAACCGGGAACGTATAATGTCATCCATCGTTTTCAGCTTGCAGACGGAGAGCCCGCAGAGTTACAGCAAGTCTGGAGTTTCCTCTGCCTGTATATGAAAGGCGAGCCAGTGCCCGCAGAGCCCAAAAATAAAGGCAGACCCGACAGCTGGCGTCCACGAAAAGCAGACAAATGGCCGGAAGAGTGGGGGCGGGAATCCACCACCGCACCAGATGGTAGCACTCCTGTTATTCGGTCTCGTGAAACGCTGCCGGAATAAGTGATATTATGGACAGTCAACAAGGAAAGGGAAATGACCGACAATTTATTTGTTCGCGCTAAACCGAAGCTTAACCCTCCCGTCAGTGCCTGGAAAACGGATATGCCGGAAAGCCGTGAACCACAACTGGTGCCTCCGCGGCTTATCTGGATGAACAAGATAAATGATGTGTATCTTGAAATCCCCCGTTATGACAAAGGGATGACATGGTGGGGAATGATTCCATCAGCAATATTCACTTTTGGAATAATGGTTTTTGTTATATTAGTTTGCGTGCAGATATCTGAATATATAGATGGTTACGCAATGCCTGGCTTGATAATGCTAAGTATCACTTTTTTTTCAACAATGATTTTATTTTGTTTGAAAATTGCATTTATAACGCCACGAGATCAGCCAGTTCGCTTAAATCGCGGTCGCCGTAAAATTTACGTATATAAATACAAAAAAGACCGTATCCCCTGGTTTAAATGGCCGGTCATTATCACCCGATATAACTGGGCTGATGTTCACGGTGAAATCCGGTATTGCAGCGATCGCTACCGTTCGGGCCATCAGCTATGGGGCTCGGTCTGCGAACCGGGAACGTATAATGTCATCCATCGTTTTCAGCTTGCAGACGGAGAGCCCGCAGAGTTACAGCAAGTCTGGAGTTTCCTCTGCCTGTATATGAAAGGCGAGCCAGTGCCCGCAGAGCCCAAAAATAAAGGCAGACCCGACAGCTGGCGTCCACGAAAAGCAGACAAATGGCCGGAAGAGTGGGGGCGGGAATCCACCACCGCACCAGATGGTAGCACTCCTGTTATTCGGTCTCGTGAAACGCTGCCGGAATAAGTGATATTATGGACAGTCAACAAGGAAAGGGAAATGACCGACAATTTATTTGTTCGCGCTAAACCGAAGCTTAACCCTCCCGTCAGTGCCTGGAAAACGGATATGCCGGAAAGCCGTGAACCACAACTGGTGCCTCCGCGGCTTATCTGGATGAACAAGATAAATGATGTGTATCTTGAAATCCCCCGTTATGA
>NZ_WCIN01000031.1:0-35862 GCF_009025755.1 Klebsiella sp. RCJ4 | reverse complement strand
TGAATCGCCACGGATAACCTAGACACTTCTGAGTCGTTGATAATATAGGTTTTCATATTCAACTGGTGGCATCTGCTCGCTCGAACCATGCCGACGCTTACTGTTATAAAACATTTCGATGTAATCAAAAATATCGCTTCTGGCTTCGTCTCTAGTTCCGTAGATCTTTTTCTTAATCCGTTCGCGCTTCAGTAGCTGGAAAAAGCTTTCCGCAACCGCATTGTCGTGGCAGTTTCCGCGACGGCTCATGCTGCCTTCCAGAGCGTGTGATTTCAGGAACGACTGCCACTCATGGCTCGTGTACTGACTGCCCTGATCAGAGTGAACCAGTACCTGCTTTTGAGGATTACGCCTCCACACCGCCATAAGTAATGCGTTCAGGACAATCTCTTTTGTCATTCGGGGTTGCATTGACCAGCCGATAACTTTTCGGGAGAACAGGTCAACCACCACGGCCAGATACAACCAGCCTTCGTGGGTTCGGATGTAGGTTATGTCCGTAACCCAACGTTCATCCGGTGCTTCCGGGTTGAACTGCCGCTGGAGCTTGTTGGGCGTCACAATACTGGCTTCACCTTTACGCGCCCGTGGACTTCGGTATCCGACCTGAGCCTTTATCCCCACACGTTGCATCAACCGCCAGACTTTGTTTACACCGCATTGTTGCCCGGAATCCCGCAGATCGAGATAGATCTTGCGATAGCCATAAACACAGCCCGACTCCAGCCAGAACTGCTTAATATGTCCCGTCAGCTTCAGGTCAGCATGAAACCGTCGTGAATGTGGCTGCTTAAGCCAGGCGTAAAACCCACTCGGATGCACATCCAGCACCTGGCAGAGCAGACGGACAGGCCAGCAACGATTGTTGTCACGGATAAAGGCGTACCTCAGTCGGACAGCTTTGCGAAGTACGCCGCGGCTTTTTTTAATATATCCCGTTCGTCAGTAACCCGCTTTAACTCCTTCTGGAGTCGGCGGATCTCGGCCTGAGCATCTGACTGTTCATTATTAGTGGAAGAATCCGGACCGTACTTCTTTATCCAGGCGTAAAGGCTGTGGGTGGTGATATCGAGACGAGTTGCAACGCTGGAAACAGAATGACCACGATCAACAACCTGTTTGACTGCTTCAATTTTAAACTCTTCAGGATAACGCTTACCGCTCATGGGCACCTCTCTTTAAGTCATCTTAAATGACTCTGGGGTGTCTGTTAAACCCGTGGCGATTCATAGATCGAAATCAATCAATCTTCAGTCGTTTAAGGGGAATGAGCTATAACACGTTACAAGAGTACTCACCGCTGCCACCACTTATCATTTTGAGCGTGAATTTTTTATCCTCTGTGTAGTCAATGTTGAACGCAATGCCCAGACTGGAGAATGTCAGGCTGTTCACCCCTTCATTATCCTCTGCACCCATGAAGAACTTAGCCCTCCGAGTTCCGTTTGGGGTAGACAGGTCGGCCCAACCGACTTGTTCCTGTTGCTTGAGTGTGATGTCTACAGTGGTGTTGTTTTCGCATGAGAGTTTTACATATACGTTGTCGGCAGCTGTTGCGGTGGTGGAGAGGCTTGCGAGCAGTATGGCGATTAAGCCGATTGTTTTTCTCATTGAATAATTCCTTTTGATTGCCTGATTAGTCTTCAGATTGCGTACGCACAATCCGGTAAATGCTGGTGATACCGATCCCGAGCTGACGAGAGATTTCGGGTTTGCTCAGCCCCTTGCCCAGCATCTCGATTACTTCCTGCGATTTGCTGCGGGCTGTGGCCTTTCTGCCTTTATACTTACCTTTGAGCTTCGCCAGTGCTATACCCTCTGCCTGACGTTCCAGCATCATTTCACGCTCGAATGTGGCGATAGCACCAATCATCGTCAGCATGAGTTTTCCTGTCGGTGTGGCCGTATTGATGCCGATATTGAGGATATTCAACGCCACGCCTTTACCTTGAAGGTATTCCGATACCTCCAACAAATGGCGGGTGTTGCGTGCTAGGCGGTCAAGTTTCGTTACCTGTACTGTGTCACCTTCACGGACAAATTCGAGCATCGCCTGTAGCTCTGGACGGTCATCCTTAGCCCCACTGATTTTTTCCTTGAAAGTCTTCTCGCAACCGGACAGGGCTTCAAGCTGTGTATCAAGACTTTGCCCGGTGGTGGACACGCGGGCGTAACCGACTGTAGCCATGTGAACTCCTTACCCTGCCAATAGACCATGCTAGGATGCAAAGACCTGCCAAAATGCCAAACCAACCTTGTGACAGGGGCGAGAGTGGCATTTCACCGTTGTAGCGATGGCAGATCTTTAGGGCATGGGCTATTGGTATGGGTCTAGCGGTAGTAGGGGATTAGAGGAAAACGGAGTATGCTCGTTCATTGCCTGCACTTTTTTACGCATTTTGAAGCTGTCGAAAGGATGTTCATCCAGCAGGTCGTCTTCGAGTGCGACCCTGAACATTGCAGACAGGTGCATGAAGATGTTCCGCACGGTGCTGGCGCTGAGTTTCTTGCCCTGAGCTTTGGCCTGATTCTCCAGCGACAGCGAGTTGACGGCCTTACTGCGGTTAGCCGGGGCCTGCTCCATAAGTGTGCGGAATGCCGACAGGTCAGTTTTCGAGATGTCCCGGATGGGCTTATCACCAATAAATTTGATGAAGCGGTTAGCCGATGAAGTGTAATCCCGTATACGTGACTCAGCTCTGTCCTTGTCGGTTAGCCGTATATGTGCTTTGTAATGCTCGAAAAGATCAGTGAAGGTCAGGCTTTTCTGTTTCTGTGTGGCGGTAATGGCGGCGTATGATGGAAGTTCATCAAGGATGTACATTTCCGCTGTACTGAGCCTGTGCTCCGCCAGACGCCATGCGAGTTTTTGTCGCCATGCAGGAGTCAGTACTGCTGGCGTCCACCGAAGGGCTTCTTCAAGTTCTGACTGCATTAGTTGGGTGACAAGCCGAAAATCAGCTTCGTCTGCCCGCTCACCTTTACGCAGACACTCGCTTAACTGCCCGTTATCAGCGGTCAGGCCATAACCCTCATCGTATTTCTGTACATAACGTGCTTTGATGAGTTCCGGCTGCTGTAGGATTCTTGTCATCCATACTGAAGCGATCACCTCTGTGTCGTCCTGCGTTACGGTTCGCTCTGCTCGGGCGTTCTGGATGATCGCGTTGATTTCAGCCAGAGCGGCAGGGGCTTTGAGTTTGGCTTGCTCAAGATCTTTCGTCTCAAGGGAACGTTTTAGCTCGCCTTTGCCGATGGCTGGACGTAGCTCCTGAGGAACCGCTTTGCGGATGTAGTAGGTGCCATTTCGGTCTTTGGTAGGCTTTATCATAATGCCCATTTTGTACCACCTTTTTGTACCACCGGGAAGCGGGGCCGGAGGAGGGATAAGGGCGGTAACTACTGGTAAACCAACAAGTTGTTGACTCAGAAAGCAAAAACCCCCGCCGAAGCGAGGGTTATAAATAAGTGGTGCCCGGACTCGGAATCGAACCAAGGACACGGGGATTTTCAATCCCCTGCTCTACCGACTGAGCTATCCGGGCAACGGGGCGCATTAAACCTGATTCACCGCACCTCGTCAACGAAATTTATCTGTTTCGCAGCAGACTGAACAATCTATCACCACATTGCGTCAAAAGCACGCATCTTCAGGCGAAAAACGCCGTCCAGGCCTCTGAAATCGGCATCGCCAGCACCAGGGCCGGCAGCATATTCACCACGGCGAACATTTTAATTCCGCAGATGCGCAGACCGGTCGCGACCAGCAGCATGCCGCCGACGGCGGTGAAATCCGCCATCATCATCGGCGTGGTTAACGGCATAATTAGCGACGCACAGGCCGCCAGCGCCAGCTGGATGGCCAGCATCGGTACGCAAATGGCCGAGACGGCCAGCCCCAGGGTGCAGGCGAAGATGGTGGCGGTAAAGAAGTCGAGAAACGCTTTGGCAATGAGAATGCTGGCGTCGCCGGTCATTCCTTCGCGCATCGCGCCGAAAATCCCGGTTCCGCTGGCGCAGAACAGCACGATTATCGCGACGTAGCTTTGGATATAGGACTCATGCGCTGAGACCTTTTTCTGTCCCTTTTTGGGCGAAAGCAGCTGCTGGAGCTTACTGACCAGCGTATTAATACCTTTCTCCATGTTGCACACTTCGCCGAGCAGCGCGCCCACCAGCGTTGAAAGCACCATCACCGGCAGGTTGGCGCATTTGATCACCAGCAGAATGCCGATGCCCAGCGACGCGAGGCCAAAAATAGAGGTCATTGATGTACGAATCCGTTCCGGCAATCTTTGACTTAAGAGTGCGCCGAGTACGCCGCCCAAAAGGACCGCGCCGGCGTTAATAAATGGCCCTGTAACCACAGCATGACTCCTGTTAATTATCCCTAATGACTGCATTATTATGACGCTAAACGGGCCAAAAGGCTTGCGCATCCGTGGTATGGCTGCATACGTAATTGATCTTGCGCGGTAGATTTAAAGGTGACATGATTGCGCGAATTTTCTCCTTTCCTGAATGAGGCCGCCGTGATGACGACATCGCCGCTACATCGCCGTTGCCGCTGCGTACAGATGCGCAGGCAGCCTCGTCTTGCTACCCTTACACTACAACTTCTGCCCACCATGCGGTGAGCGTAACGCAGGCTCACTGCAGGACAACAGTAAGATCGGACGCGGTCTGCTTTTACTGATGTCAGGCGGTCGGAGCTGGGATCCAGTCAGACCCTGACATTTCGTTGGCCAGAGCCCAGACGCCCTGGCCGAAGCCTTTTACTCTCCGGAAACGGGTATTCGCGCTCATGAAATCAATGCACATTGCCGCCAGCCGCGAGCTGGTATCCCGCCTGTCCACCCACCGTCGCGTTGTGGCCCTGGACAGTACCGATTTTACCGATGTGGCGGCAGTCGTCATTACCGTAGCGGACAGCCGCAGCGGTATCCTTACGTTACTGAAACGCACCGGGTTCAACCTGCCGGTTTATCTGTTCAGTGACGCTGACCACGAAAAACCAGAAGGCGTGACGGCCATCGTTAGCGGCAAAGAGCAGGAGTGGCTCGAACTGGAAGCCGCCGCCTGCGGCTATGAAGAGAATCTGCTGCCGCCGTTCTTCGATACGCTGACCCAATACGTTGAGATGGATAACAGCACCTTCGCGTGCCCGGGCCATCAGCACGGCGCCTTCTTTAAGAAGCATCCGGCGGGACGGCAGTTTTTCGACTTCTTTGGTGAAAACGTCTTTCGCGCCGACATGTGCAACGCCGACGTTAAGCTTGGCGATCTGCTGATTCATGAAGGGTCTGCCAAACACGCGCAGAAGTTCGCGGCGAAGGTCTTCAACGCCGATAAAACCTACTTCGTCCTTAACGGCACCTCTGCGGCGAACAAAGTAGTGACCAACGCGCTGCTGACGCGCGGCGATCTGGTGCTGTTTGACCGTAACAACCATAAATCCAATCATCATGGCGCGCTGATTCAGGCCGGGGCAACGCCGGTTTATCTCGAAGCGTCGCGCAATCCGTTTGGTTTTATTGGCGGTATCGACGATCGCTGCTTCGATGAGAAATACCTGCGCGAACTGATACGCGAGACGGCGCCGGAAAAAGCCGATGCGCCGCGCCCGTTCCGCCTGGCGGTGATTCAGCTCGGTACTTATGATGGGACGGTGTACAACGCCCGCCAGGTGGTCGATAAAATCGGCGGTCTGTGCGACTACATCCTGTTTGACTCGGCCTGGGTCGGCTACGAGCAGTTTATCCCGATGATGGCCGACTGTTCGCCGCTGCTGCTGGACCTGACGCCGGACGACCCGGGCATTTTTGTCACTCAGTCGGTGCACAAACAGCAGGCCGGTTTTTCGCAAACGTCGCAGATCCATAAAAAAGATAACCACCTGCGCGGACAGGAACGTTTTTGCCCGCATAAGCGGCTCAACAACGCCTTTATGCTGCACGCCTCGACCAGCCCGTTTTATCCGCTGTTCGCCGCTCTGGACGTGAATGCCAAAATTCACGAAGGAGAGAGCGGACGCCGCCTGTGGGCGGAGTGCGTGGCGCTGGGTATTGAAGCGCGCAAGGCGATTATCGCCAACTGCAAAATGATCCAGCCGTTTATTCCACCGGTGGTGGCGGGGCGTCCGTGGCAGGACCATCCCACTGAAGCCATCGCCCGCGAACGGCGCTTCTTTAGCTTTGAGCCGGGCGCGCGCTGGCACGGCTTCGAAGGCTATGCCAGCGATCAGTATTTCGTTGACCCCTGTAAACTGCTGCTGACGACGCCGGGGATCGATGCGGAGAGCGGAAAATATACCGATTTTGGTATCCCGGCGACCATTCTGGCCCACTACCTGCGCGAAAACGGCATCGTGCCGGAGAAGTGCGATCTGAACTCCATTCTGTTCCTGCTGACGCCCGCAGAGAGCGCCGAGAAGCTGGCGCAGCTGGTGGCGATGCTCGCCCAGTTTGAGCAGCATATTGAATCCGACACCCCGCTGGCCGATGTTCTGCCGACCATTTTTAATAAATATCCGGTGCGCTATCGGGATTACACCATCCGCGAGCTGTGCCAGGAGATGCATAACCTGTACGTCAGCTTTGACGTGAAGGATTTGCAAAAAGAGATGTTCCGCAAGAGGAGCTTCCCGCGCGCGGTGATGAACCCGCAGGACGCCAACCGCGAGTTTATTCGCGGTAACGTTGAGCTGGTGCGCTTAAGCGAAGCCGAAGGGCGCATTGCGGCGGAGGGCGCGCTGCCGTATCCACCGGGCGTGCTGTGCGTCGTGCCTGGCGAAATCTGGGGCGGGGCGGTGCTGCGCTATTTTCTGGCGCTGGAGGAAGGCGTCAATATGCTGCCGGGCTTCTCGCCGGAGCTCCAGGGGGTCTACAGCGAAACAGACCCTGACGGCATTAAGCGGCTATATGGCTATGTGCTGAAAGCATAAAAAACGCGCCCCGCTGATAACACCGGGGCGCGTTTTTTTATTCGTAAATCTGGGGTAAGCCGTTTATTTAATGTGCGATGGTCTGCGCCCCGGCTGGTACGCGGACGTGCTTGTACTTAAACAGCGCCACAAAGGCAAAAGCCAGAACCAGCGAATAGCCGGCGAAAATCAGCCATACGGTTTGCCAGTCGGTGATCCCTTCGACGGTAAAGTGCTCCACCACTTTACCGCTTACCATCCCGCCAAGTATGCAGCCGAAGCCGTTGGTCATCATCAGGAACATCCCCTGCGCGCTGGCGCGGATTTCCGGGCGAACCTCTTTTTCCACAAACACCGAACCCGAGATGTTGAAGAAGTCGAAGGCGCAGCCATAAACGATCATCGACAGCACCAGCAGCACGGTGCCAAACGGGGTCGGGTCGCCGTAAGCGAACAGGCCGAAGCGCAGCATCCACGCCACGATACTAATCAGCATCACGTTTTTGATGCCGTAGCGGCTGAGGAAGAACGGGATGGTCAGGATGAACAGGGTTTCCGAGATCTGCGAAATCGACATCATCACCGAGGCGTGCTGCACGATAAAGCTGCTGGCGAACAGCGGATCTTTATCAAAGCTGTGCAGGAAGGTGTTGCCGAACATATTGGTGATTTGCAGTTCGGCGCCCAGCATCATCGAGAAAATAAAGAAGATCGCCATACGTTTGTTTTTAAACAGCGCGAAGGCATCAAGGCCCAGCATGGCGGTCCAGCTCTGGTTTTTCTGCTGATTAGCCACCGGAATATGCGGCAGCGTCAGGGTGAAGAGCACCAGCAGCAAGGAGAGCGCCGCGCCGATATAGAGCTGCATATGGCTCAGTTCAAAGCCGGAGAAGCTGACGCCCCACATGGCGAGGATAAAACCAATGGTGCCCCAGATACGAATCGGCGGGAAATCGGTCACGATATCCATATCCGCAGACTGCAGGCGGTAGTACGAAATGGTGTTAATCAGCCCCAGCGTTGGCATATAGGCCAGCGAGTTGAGCAGGATGACGAGGAACATTTCCCCCGGCGTGGTGACCTGGGCGGCGAGCCACAGCGTCAGCGCGCCGACCAGATGGCACATGGCATAAACCCACTTGGCGCTGATCCATTTATCGGCAACGATACCGAGCAGCGTCGGCATAAACACCGCGGCGATACCGAGTGAGCTATAGACCGCTCCGATGGCCGCACCGTCGAACTTGAGGGTGACGAACATATACGAGCCGAGCGTGGTCAGCCAGCTTCCCCAGAGGCAGAACTGCAGGAACGACAGTACTTTGAGCTGCAGCTTAAGATTCATGTTTTGATCCTCACGGATATAGAATTGTTTTGTGTTTTAAATAACATTTATGGCGTTATTTTGGTTGGATTCTATCATTTATGCGATGGATGCTTTTGTTAACTGCCGCAGAAAATCGCAAAACAGTTGCGCAACTCTATTGTGTATAGCAGAAGGAAGGCGCCCCGGAGGAAACAGGGGCGCTGAAGGGGGATTACCTGCGGCGGTAGCCTTTCTGCGCAGAGTTAACCTTATACAGATAACGACGCGACTCGGCGGAGGGGTGACGGCTGGTGATGGTCTGATAAACATCTCCCGGCGTCATGTTGTTGATGATATTCGCCGCCTGAACCTTATCGCTGGAGAAGACCCGCAGTACGCTGCCCGCGCCGCCGTTATAGGCGGTGATGACCGCATAGCGACGCGAGGTCGGGTTAGTGATGCCGGACAAATAGACGTTGTTCAACATCGCCAGATAGGCGGTGCCGGTGTCGATGTTATTGACCGGATCGAACAGATAGCTGCGGCTCGGCAGGCCTGATTTACCCTGCGAACGGAATACGTCCTTCCCGGCGCTGTGCTGCACCACCTGCATCAGCCCCAGCGCGTCGGCGTGGCTGACCGCATAGGGGTTAAAGGAAGATTCGGTTTGCATAATTGCCAGGATCAGCGATTCATCAACGCCGTATTTGCGCGATGCCTGACGGACCATGCCAATGTATTTATGCGCGCGTTTGTCGAGGTGGTTCGGCACCAGGTTGATGGTGATGCTGTAAATCATGCGCGGGCCGTTGCTGCGGCTTTTCAGGCGCGTTTGCAGCAGATAGTCGGCGAAGCGCGAGGCGCGCCACTCCCAGCGAATCGACTCGCCGGTGTTATCCACCACCTGACCGTACAGGAACGGCTCTTTTGAAATCTGAATATCATCGACGTCGGAATAGAGGTCGATGGAGTTCGGGTCGTCGCCCATCAGCAGGGTTTTAATAATCGCCTGGCGCAGGCGCCCGGCCGGGTCGGTGCCGGCGATGGTTTCGACGGTAATCGTCCCCGCATCAAAGTTGATATGGCTGCGGGTCTGATACTGGTCGGTGTATTTGACGTAGTCCTTCGGCCCGGCGAGCAGAACTTCGTTATAACCCCAAATATTCTCGATGTTATGGGCGAACTGGCCCATCAGAATGTCAAAGCCGTTGGTGTCCTTCACCCACGCCTCGTTGTACTCGGCGCCTTTTTTGGTTGAGCTGGAACACGAAACGAGCAAAGGCGCAATCAGCGCTAGCGCTAAGTATTTTTTCATCATTCCGGGAGTGCGTGTTGTGTTTATTGTTGTAAAGGGCCGTCAGGCCCTTACTGTTTTTCTGGCGGCGTGTAGCCTTCGATGTGCACGTCTTTACCTTCAAACAGGAACTGAACCATCTCCTGCTCCAGCAGTTTGCGATGCTCCGGGTTCATCATGCTGAGTTTTTTCTCGTTGATCAGCATCGTTTGCTTATGCTGCCACTGGGCCCAGGCTTCTTTGGAGATTTCGTTATAGATGCGTTTGCCCAGCTCGCCCGGGTACAGCTGAAAATCCTGGCCCTCGGCTTCACGCTGCAGGAAAGTACAAAAAATCGTTCTGCTCATTCTTAATCCTCTTTAATCGCCAGAAAGCTAAACCGGTGCTCCGGCTTTTAACTGTTGCAACAAGCGCTCCACGGGAGCCGCCAGACCGACGGACGGCGGCTGCGCTAAGTTATACCAGAGTGCGCCCCCTTCATCCATGCATGCGCCGGATGAGTGCACTGTAAGCCACATCGGCACAATATCCAGATGGAAATGGCTGAAAGTGTGGCGGAACGCGGTTAATTGCGTCAGATTATCGGTCTTAATCTGACGCTGGGCCAGCCACGCCCGCAGCGCATCTTCATCCTCAAACTGCGGGAAGCAGAACAAACCGCCCCATAAACCCACCGGCGGGCGCTGGGAGAGGAACACCTCGTCGCCGTGCTGCATCAGCAGGAAATAGCCGGTACGCTCGGGGATCGTCTGTTTCGGTTTTTTGCCTGGGTATTGAGCCCATGAATGATTTGCGTAGGCCACGCAGCCGTTATTCAGCGGACAGAGCTCGCATTTTGGCTTCGAGCGGGTACACACCATCGCCCCGAGGTCCATCATGGCCTGGTTAAAACGCTCGACGCCTTTGGCCGGCGTGACGTCCTCGGCGATCTCCCACAGGCGTTTCTCAACCTCTTTTTTCCCCGGCCAACCGCTGACAGCATAGCAGCGCGCGAGCACGCGCTTCACGTTACCGTCGAGAATCGGATAATGCTGACCGAGAGAGAGGGATAAAATCGCGCCGGCGGTAGAGCGGCCCACGCCCGGCAGCGCGGCGACTTCATCGAAGGTCTGCGGGAATTTGCCGTCGTGCAGGGTGGCCACCTGCTGCGCCGCTTTATGTAAATTGCGCGCGCGGGCGTAATAGCCCAGGCCGGTCCACAGATGCAGGACTTCATCGAGGGGCGCGTTCGCCAGGTCGGTAATCGTTGGGAAACGCGCCATAAAGCGTTCAAAATAGGGGATGACCGTCGCCACTTGTGTTTGTTGCAACATCACCTCGGAGAGCCATACTTTGTAGGGCGTCTTGCCGATTTGCCAGGGCAGGGTTTTACGCCCGTATTTGTCGTACCAGTCCAGCACCTGGGCTGAAAATTGCGCGGCGGGAAAAGTCAAAGCTACGGCTCCGGGATAGCGATTATAAGGTGGCAGATTGCAGCACAAGGGCGAGAGGCTGTAAACCCTTGCATCCGCCGGGTAACTTTGGATAATGCCCGTTTTCCGAACACTCTCACAAGCAGACTTAACTTTTATGAAAAACGACGTCATATCTCCGGAATTCGATGAAAACGGCCGTCCGCTGCGCCGTATTCGCAGCTTCGTCCGTCGTCAGGGCCGCCTGACCAAAGGTCAGCAGCACGCGCTGGACAATATTTGGCCGGTGATGGGCGTTGAATTTAACGATGCGCCGCTCGATTTCGCCGCGCTGTTTGGCCGTGAGGCGCCGGTCACGCTGGAGATCGGTTTCGGTATGGGCGCTTCGCTGGTGGCGATGGCGAAAGAGAAGCCGCAGCAGAATTTCCTCGGCATTGAAGTGCACTCGCCGGGCGTCGGCGCCTGCCTGGCGTCCGCCGAAGAAGAGGGCGTGCAGAACCTGCGCGTCATGTGCCACGATGCGGTGGAAGTGCTGCATACGATGATTCCGGATAACTCCCTGAGCATGGTGCAGCTGTTTTTCCCTGACCCGTGGCACAAAGCGCGTCATAATAAGCGCCGTATCGTTCAGCCGCCTTTTGCCGAACTGGTGAAAAGTAAACTGAAGCTGGGCGGCGTCTTCCATATGGCGACCGACTGGGAGCAATATGCCGAGCATATGCTGGAAGTGATGTCCTCGCTTGAAGGGTATCGTAACCGGTCTGAAAGCAACGACTATGTGCCGCGCCCGGAATCGCGCCCGGTAACCAAATTTGAACAGCGTGGCCATCGTCTTGGCCACGGCGTATGGGACTTAATGTTCGAGAGGGTGAAATAATGGCAACGAATCGTAGCCGTCGTCTGCGTAAAAAAATGCATATCGACGAGTTTCAGGAAGTGGGTTTTTCCGTCGCGTGGCGTTTCGCGGATGGAACCAGCGAAGAGCAGATCGACCAGACCGTTAACGATCTGATTGATGAAGTGATTGAGCCTAATAAGCTGGCCTTTGACGGCAGCGGTTATCTTTCCTGGGAAGGCCTGATCTGCCTGCAGGAAATCGGCAAATGCACCGAGGAACACCAGGCCATCGTACGTAAATGGCTGGAAGACCGCGGGCTTGCCGATGTACGCACCAGCGAACTTTTTGATATCTGGTGGGACTAAGTTTGACAAGGGTCGGCAACTGCCGGCCCGTTTTGTCTGAAGGGAGTTAAATGATGCGCAAAACGCTGTTGGCATTGGCGCTTTCCGTCACCGCTTTGTCCGCGCATGCGGACTATCAGTGTAGCGTCACGCCGCGTGACGATGTCATCCTCAGCCCGCAGCAGGTGCAGGTAAAAGGCGAAAACGGCGATCTGGTGATTAAGCCGGACGGCAACCTGACCTTTAACGGTAAAGCGTATTCCCTGAACACCGCTCAGCGCGAGCAGGCTCAGGACTATCAGGCTGGCCTGCGCAGCAGCCTGCCGTGGATTGATGAAGGCGCCCGCACGCGGGTAGAAAAAGGCCGCGCCGCGCTGGATAAAATTATTACCGAACAGGTGGGGGCCAGCAGCAGCATGCATAGCCGCCTGACCAAGCTTGATGCGCAGCTGAAAGCGCAAATGAGCCGCATAATTGAACATCGTAACGATGGCCTGACCTTCCACTATAAAGCCATCGATCAGGTGCGCGCCGACGGCCAGCAGCTGGTAAATCAGGCGATGGGCGGCATTCTGCAGGATAGCATCAACGAGATGGGGGCGAAGGCGGTTCTTAAAGGCGGCGGTAACCCGCTGCAGGGGATCCTCGGCAGCCTTGGCGGCCTGCAAACGGCCATTCAGGATGAATGGAAAAACCAGGAAGCCGATTTCCAGCAGTTTGGTAAGGATGTCTGCAGCCGCGTGGTCTCCCTCGAAGAGAGCCGTAAAGCGCTGGTGGGGTCGTTAAAGTAAGTTTTATTTCGCTACCTGCGCCCGCAGGTAGCGATTATGGTCAGTCGATCACATCAGCCCCAGCAGCTGCGGAATAAACAGCGAGATCTGCGGGATATAGACAATCATCATCAGCGCGATCAGCAGGGCGGCGTAGAACGGCAGCAGCGGTTTGATGAGCTGCTGAATTTTAACGCCGGAAATGGAGCAGCCAACGAACAGCGCGCTGCCTACCGGTGGCGTCAGCAGACCGATGCACAGGTTGGCGACCATCATGATGCCGAAATGCACCGGGTCCATCCCTAAATCCTGCGCGATGGGCAGGAATATCGGCGTGAAAATCAGCACCGCCGGGGTCATGTCCATAAAGATCCCAACGATTAACAGCACGATATTAATCAGCAGCAGTATCACCACCGGGTTTTCTGACACCCCCATTAGCGCATCGCTTATCATGTAGGGAATGTCGGCGTTGGTCATCGCCCACGACATGCCGACGGAAAAGCCGATCAGCAGCAGCACGATAGAGGTCATCACCACCGATTCAAGGATCAGCTTCGGCAGATCGCGCCATTTCACTTCCCGATAAATGAGCACCGACAGGATAAAGGTGTAGACCACGGCGATAGCCGACGCTTCGGTAGCGGTAAAAATGCCGCCGAGGATCCCGCCCATCACAATAATCACCAGCAGCAGGCTGGGCAGGGCGTCGAAAAACGCTTTTGCCGCCTGGGCGCAGGTGGGGCGTTCAGAAACCGGATAGCCGCGACGTTTAGCAATGACGGCACAGACCACCATAATAGCCAGGCCCATCAGAATGCCCGGCAGATAGCCGGCCATAAACAGCGACGCGACCGACACGCCGCCCGCCGTCAGGGAAAAGACGATCAGCACGTTTGACGGCGGAATAAGCAGGCCCGTGATGCACGACGAGACGTTCACCGCCGTGGAGAAAGCCGGATCGTAGCCTTTCTGCGTCTGGATGGGGTTCAGCGTGCCCCCTACCGCGGCGGCGGCGGCGACCGCCGAGCCTGAAATCGAGCCGAACATCATGTTTGCCAGCACGTTGACGTGGCCCAGAGAGCCCGGTACGCGTCCGACCATCACCTGAGCCAGATTGATTAAGCGTATGGCAATCCCGCCGCTGTTCATCAGCGTACCGGCAAAGATAAAGAATGGAATCGCCAGCAGGGCGAAGTTATCGAGGCCGTTCGCGAGGCGCTGAGAAACGGTAATCACCGCGATATCCCACGGGAACATCAGCAGCATTGAACCGACGGTGGCGATGCCGATGGAGAAGGAGATAGGTACGCCAATAAAAACCAGAATAAAGAAAGAGCCAAATAGCATCAGTGCGATATAGCTGTCCATCAATTTGCCCCCGCTTCAGCGTGCTTCATGTTTTTTAGCCCGTTGCTGACAAAACATACTGCGTAAAACATCATAATGAGGCCGGTTAACGGCAGGATCAGATAGACGTAGCCCATGGGGATCTGCATTGCCGCTGAGACCTGGGAGGTCGACAGCGTTTTTTCAATCAGCTTCACGCCGCCGGTCACAATCACCGATCCGGCAAAAATAAAGATCAGCAGATTAATGATGACGCTGAGCAGCGCCTGCCTGCGGGGAGGGAGTGTCATCGCCAGTAAGTCGATAGCCAGATGACGCTGGGCGCCGACGGTATATGCCGCACCCAGTAGCCCGACCCAGATCATCAAAAAGCGCGCCAGCTCGTCGGTCAGGGTGCTGGGCTGGTTGAGTACGTAGCGGCTGAACACCTGCCAGACGACGCAAACAACCAGCGCAATCATAACGGCGACGGAGAATGCGGCGATCGTGCGGTCCACCGCCAGCTTTATGCGGTTAAGTATCATCATTGTTTTCCCGATGAAAGCGGGCCAGCGGCTGGCCCGCTAAGTGTTATTCGGCGGCAGCTTCAAATTTGGCCAGCAGGGCGGCCTGCTTCGGATCTTTTTTGAACTCATCAAACAGCGGCTGCACGGCGGCGCGGAACGGCGCTTTATCCACTTTGATTATTTCGCCGCCCATGGCTTTGGCCTGCGCGCGGGTGTCGGCGTCGATCTTGTCCCACAGTTTTTGCTGATACGCTTCGGAAGCTTTCGCCGCCTTGATCAGGATTTGCTGCTGATCCGGCGTCAGTTTGTCCCAGGTTTTACTGGAGATAACGAGGAAATCCGGGATGGAGGCATGTTCATCTTCTGAGAACACTTTCGCGATTTCGATATGGCGCGTTTGCACCCAGGAAGGCACGTTGTTCTCCGCGCCGTCCACCACGCCCTGCTGCATGGCGGTATAAACTTCACCAAAGGAAATAGGGGTTGGCGAACCGCCCATTAATTCGACCATTTTTAAGGTTGTCGGGCTGGCCTGGACGCGGATCTTCAATCCTTTTAAATCTTCCGGTTTAGTGATGGGCTTTTTGGCGTAAAAACTGCGGGTCCCGGCAACATAGGCGGAAAGCGCAAAGAATCCTTTATCTTTCGTGGACTCCATAATTTCCTTGCCCACGTCACCAAAGACGACTTTATTGAAGTGATTCTGATCTTTAAACAGGAACGGTAAATTATATATCGCGTAGACGTTATCGAATGATTCCAGATCGCTGGCGGAACCTTTGGTCATATCCAGCGCGCCGTTTTGTAATAGCTCCATCGTTTCGCGCGCGCTGCCCATCTGGCTACTGGGATATATACGAATCTTCATATCACCGTTGGAAAGTTGGTTAACCTCTTTGGACATCGCCTCAAAGGCCTGATGGACAACGTGGCTACGTTCGAGGTTATGTGCCAGTTTTAACGTGACTTTTTCAGCTGCGCTGGCGCCGGAAGCGAGCAGGGCAAGCAGAGATACACACGCCAGAGAACGAGAAAAAGAGAGTTTTTTCATGAGTCGGCTCCATGCACTTAGGGTAATTGGTCAATATCTTAAGGGGTATTCCTTGTTTCTGTATGACATATTATCCTTGTTGTCGTACATCTTTAAGCTGTCTGACTCACACTTTTTCGCAATCAGGCGATCAAATACGTATTTTTGTGCGGTAGGTTATATTTATTTTTAATAAATGAATGTGAATTTATTTTTATTGGAAATGTTGAATTGAGATGATTCGGAAATAGCGATATTAATATTTCGGGAAAAGCGAATAATTAATTATCCCGTTATTGTTATAACGGGATAAGCATAGCGAGGTTTATTCGCTGAGGAATAATTCGAGAAGGGAGTTCAAAAAGAGCTTACCGTGCTCGGTAATCTGCCAGCAGCGCTCATCTTCCGTCAGATAGCCCTCAGCAATGGCGGCATCGATTTGCGGACGGATTGTATGCTCATCAAGCCCGGTGTAGCGGCTGAATTCATCTCGCGGCGCCGCTTCCAGCAGGCGGAAACGGTTCATAAAGAACTCGAACGGCTTATCCGCATCTTCCACATCATGCTGGCGCTCCAGATAACGGCCTTCCATATAGCCGCGCGGGTGGCGGGTTTTCGCCGTCCGCAGAATGCGCCCGTCCGGGAAGGTCACTTTGCCGTGCGCGCCGCAGCCAATGCCCAGGTAGTCGCCAAAGCGCCAGTAGTTCAGGTTATGCTGGCACTGATACCCCGGCTTAGCGTAGGCGGAGGTTTCATATTGTTGATAGCCCGCCGCGCTGAGCAGGCTGTGCCCCTGCTCATAAATATCCCACAGCGCGTCGTCGTCCGGCAGGGTCGGCGGACGCGAGCCAAACAGGGTGTTTGGCTCAATGGTCAACTGGTACCAGGAGAGATGCGGCGGATTGAGCGCAATCGCCTGACGCAGGTCGTCCAGCGCCTCTTCCAGAGACTGATCCGGCAGACCGTGCATTAAATCGAGGTTAAAGCTGCGCAGTCCCAGACCGCTTGCCAGGTTTGCCGCGCGTTTGGCTTCCTGCGGCCCGTGGATGCGCCCGAGACGCTGGAGCTTTTGTTCGCTAAAGCTCTGTACGCCGATGGAGATGCGATTAATACCTGCGCGCTGATACTCGACAAAACGATCCGCTTCTACGGTGCCGGGGTTGGCTTCCATCGTGATTTCCGCGTTGTCCGCCAGGGGAAGAGCTTCCCGCACGCCGTCGAGCAGGGTTTGCATCGCCGGGCCTGAGAGCAGGCTCGGCGTACCGCCGCCGATGAAAATAGTCCCGATTTCACGTCCCTGCGCATAGTGGGCGTCGGCCCGCAGATCGTTCAGCAGATGCTGAACGTAGTCGTCGTGCGGTACCTCGCCCTTCAACGCATGCGAGTTGAAATCGCAGTACGGGCATTTTTGCACGCACCACGGGATGTGAATATAGAGGCTCAGGGGCGGCAAATTAGCCATTACGTAAGGCTTCCAGTAACAGTTTGAGCGCGCGTCCGCGGTGGGAAATGGCGCTCTTTTCTTCACGGCTCAGCTCCGCTGCGGTTTTACCTTCCGTCGGAACAAAGAATATCGGGTCGTAACCAAAGCCGCCGCTGCCTGCGGCTTCACGAGCGATGATGCCCGGCCAGCTGCCGTGGCAAACCAGCGGGGTGGGATCTTCCGCATGGCGCAGATAGACCAGCACGCAGTGGAATTGCGCCTGGCGCCGATCGTCAGGCACATCGCGCAGCGCATCGAGCAGCTTTTCGAGATTGCGCTGGTCGGTCGCGTCTTCGCCGGAATAGCGGGCGGAATAGATGCCGGGCGCGCCGCCTAACGCATCGACGGCCAGACCTGAGTCATCGGCGATGGCCGGAAGGCCGGTAATCTGCGCGGCATGACGCGCTTTCAGAATGGCGTTTTCGATAAAGGTCAGGCCGGTTTCCTCTGCGGAATCCACGCCCAGTTCGGTTTGCGCCACGATATCGAGGCCAAAATCTGCCAGCAGCGAGGCCAGCTCGCGCACTTTCCCGGGATTGCCGGTGGCGAGAACAACTTTTTGCATATGAGATCCTGTTTATTCTTTCAGGGCGGCGACCCCATCGGGGATCTGCTGCGGATGAATGATTTTTATCTGTTTGTGGCGGCCCAGTTCGCCTTTCTCAATAAGCACCTGGCTTTTCGCTACGCGAAACTGTTTGGCGAGGAATTTTACCAGATGGGCGTTGGCCTGGCCGTCAACGGGAGGCGCGGTAATGGCGACTTTAAGCTCGTCGCCATGTAAACCAACGATGCTGTCGCGGCTGGCCTTAGGCTGAATATACAGCCGTAAGACCAACCCATCAGCGCAGGCTTCGACGGCACTCATAGCGCCATCCACAGCCCCGGAAGCAGAACGTTGCCGGTAGCCTGCAACAGTTCGGCGATACCCATGTTGATCACGTACAGCAGCAGAACCAGCACCATCGGCGAGAAATCAATGCCGCCCATCGATGGCAGCAGTCTGCGGATCGGACGCAGCAGCGGATCGGCCAACTGCATCAGGACATATTCCACCGGGCTGCGTCCCTGGCTTACCCAGCTCATGATTGCCATGAGCAGGAGAACCCAGAAGATCAGCGAGCCGACGGTTTTAATGAGGATCAGCAGCGCGGAGATCCAGATAATCGGCTGGAAGGTGACGACCATAAACAGCACGATAGCTTTCACGACGCAGAGAATAAAGGCGACCAGCAGGGAGGCGCTGTCGAGCGGCCCCATCGCCGGGATAATGCGGCGCAGCGGCCCAACGACAGGCTGCGTAGCCTTGACCACGAACTGCGAAAACGGGTTATAAAAGTCGCAGCGCGCCCACTGCATCCAGACGCGTAACAACACGACCATTGTGTAAAGCTCAATGACCGTTGAGAGCAGGAAAGTCAACGTCTTCATGGCGTTCCTCAGATTCCTTATTTTTTGCTGTAGTCGCGCGCGCCGAAAATTGCGGTTCCGATGCGCACCATAGTGCTTCCCGCCGCGATGGCGGCTTCCATATCATCCGACATTCCCAGCGACAACGTATCGACGGTAGGGTAGTGCGTTTTTAGCCGCGCAAATGCTACCGCCATTTGTTGGGCGACGGCAAACTGCCTTACATATTCTGACTCTGGCGCGGGAATGGCCATTAAACCGCGCAGCTGCAGATTCGGCAGTTTCGCGATCTCTGCCGCCAGCGCGTCCAGCTCGTCAACGGGAATGCCCGACTTGCTCTGCTCATCGCTAATGTTGATTTGAATCAGCACGTTGAGTGGCGGCATGTGAGCAGGGCGCTGTTCACTGAGGCGAGCGGCGATTTTGAGTCGATCGACGGTATGGCACCAGTCAAAATGCTCGGCCACCAGGCGGCTTTTATTGGACTGCAGCGGCCCGATAAAGTGCCACTGTAGCCCGCTTGCCCCGGTCTCTTGAAAGTAGCGGATTTTCTCCACCCCTTCCTGAACATAGTTTTCGCCAAACGCGACCTGGCCTGCGGCCATCGCTTCTTCGATAGCGCTCGCAGGTTTCGTTTTACTGACTGCAAGCAGCGTAACTTCTTCTGGAGCACGGCCGCAGCGTGCGGCAGCGGCTGAGATTTTGTCCCGGACCTGTGCCAGGTTATGCGCAATATCGTTCATATACCGAGGATGAGTTATGGAACTGGAAGAAATAGTGGCCCTTAGTGTAAAGCATAACGTCTCCGATCTACACCTGTGCAATGCTTCAACGCCGCGCTGGCGTCGCCAGGGCAAGCTGGAGCCTGCGCCTTTTACCTCTCCGGATATTGGCAAGATACTCGCTGATTGGCTCAACGCCGAGCAGCTCGCCCAGTGGCAGGCCTGCGGGCAGGTTGATTTCGCGCTGGCTCCGGCCGGCGGCCCGCGCCTGCGCGCCAGCGCATTTGTCCACAACCGCGGCCTGTCGCTGGCCCTGCGTCTGCTGGCAGAAACCTGCCCGCAGCTGGCGGATCTCGGCGCGCCGGCCGCCTTAACGGAGCTGCTCAATGAGGAGAGCGGGCTTATCCTGGTCACGGGCGCCACCGGTAGCGGGAAATCCACCACCCTGGCGGCGATGGTGGGCTATCTTAATCAGCGCCTCAATGGCCATATCCTGACGCTGGAAGATCCGGTTGAGTTTATTCACCGTAGCGAGCGCTGCCTGATCCAGCAGCGGGAAATCGGTCGCCACTGCCCCTCATTTGCCGCGGCCCTGCGCGCTGCGCTGCGTCAGGATCCGGATGTCATTCTGCTAGGGGAACTGCGTGACAGCGAAACGATCCGCCTGGCATTGACCGCGGCGGAGACCGGACATCTGGTTATGGCGACGCTGCATACGCGCGGCGCGGCACAGGCGGTTGAAAGGCTGGTGGATGTTTTTCCTGCCCAGGAGAAAGAGCAGGTTCGTAGCCAGCTGGCGGGAAGTTTATGCGCGGTGCTGGCACAAAAATTGTTTCCGGATACTGCTGGCGGAAGAGTTGCGCTATACGAGCTTTTGGTTAATACCCCGGCGGTGGCGAATTTGATCCGCGAGGGGAAAACGCATCAGCTGCCCGGCGTGATGCAAACCGGGCAGCAATTCGGGATGCAAACTTTTACGCAAAGCTTTCAGCAACGTACGGCTGCGGGTCTTTTATAGCTGCATCTTTTATATTCAGACATCATACCAATGGCTTGTTATGATAATGTTTTATTAATGTTTGGTATCATTATTTTATATTACAAATAAGTACCTAAAATTAAGCCGAATAATGCACGCTATGAAAAACGAATTGACATAAACCTCCCATAACCAGGAAAAAAGTTTGATAATCTTTTGACTCTCTTAAGGCATTCGATTTATGCTGTTTACAGGGATAGGAAAATTCCCATGGAATAATGTTTCAAGGTGTAAGTTTGGTTTGATTTTATAAATACACCGGCGATCGTATTCTTGTTAATTCATTTAACCGCTATGAAGGCGGGAATCAACTAAGGAGAGTTTTAAGTGATTAATTTATCTGAGAATTCGGCTTTTTCTCACCAGGTTACTTTTATTACTCACCCCTCTATTCAAAGCAAAGCATTCGCAACCTGGCTGGCTGAGAAGTTATCTGCGTCAGTCGTTCTGCAAAATATTAACAAACCCCTCGCGCAGCGTCTTTTGAAAGATTCTGTAATATTATTTGATATTGCAGTTTCAAATAAAAAGTTGAATAGCGTATGGCGTGACATTATTCGTCTGCAGGCGGATAACCCCCGTTTATTGATTATCAATAGCGCGCAAAAGTATGAGCTCTACGAAATGGCGCAGTGGCCAGCGCTGTACGGCGTTTTCCGTCATGACGATGATGAATCGCGCTTAATTGAGGGCGTTAAGGCTGTGCTGAACGGCGAACAGACGGCTGAATTGAGCGTGATGCACCCGGCGATGTATGCTGCGGATCATGTATCGGCGCCTGCGGAAAATTCACCGCTCACCGAGCGTGAATGTGAAATCCTGAATGAACTTCGCTGCGGGGCGACCAATCTGGATATTGCCCGCGCGCTGTTTATCAGTGAAAACACGGTGCGTACCCATCTGTACAACGTGTTCCGTAAGCTAAGCGTGAAGAACCGGACTCAGGCGGTCAGCTGGGCGAATGAGCATTTGCGCCACTAAAAATGAAATCAGGATGATGGCGCCTGCCGCTGCGGTAGGGCGCCATCATTGATGTTCAGAAACTTTGCTCGAAGTAGCTTTCCAGAATAATGACTGCAGAAGCGGAATCCACGCTGCCTTTATTGAGCGCCCGGAATCCACCGTGTTCGAATAGCCCGGCTCTGGCTTCAACCGTGCTCAGACGTTCATCATGCAGGGTTATTTGCACGCCGAATCGGCCGTGTATTTTATTCGCGAAGTTGCGCGCGCGCGCGGTGAGGGGCTGTTCCGTGCCGTCCATATTCAGCGGCAGGCCGACAATCACGGCTTCGGGCTGCCACTCTTTCAGCAGCTTTTCGATAATATTCCAGTCGGGCTTACCGTCCTGCGCTTTCAACGCGGGAAGGGGGCGGGCAGTGCCTGTGATGCGCTGCCCTACGGCGACGCCAATGCTTTTGGTGCCAAAATCAAAGCCTAAAAAAGTGCCGCTCATTACGCATGCCCCGCTTCGGCTGGCATCGTCACGATATCGATGCCAATGAGCTTCGCAGCATCGCGCCAGCGGTCAGCTATCGGCGTGCTGAACAAAATATTCCGATCGGCCGGCGCGGTGAGCCAGGCGTTATCCAGAATCTCTTGCTCCAGCTGGCCTTTCTCCCAGGAGGCATAGCCCAGCGCAACCAGCACGTTGTCCGGCTGTTTATCCGTACCCAGCGTTTCGAGCACGTCGCGGGAGGTGGTGATCACCGTGTTATCGGAAATACGAATGCTGGAAGAAAAGTCGGAAGGCGGCGAATGAAGTATAAAACCCCGATCCTCGGCCAGCGGGCCGCCAACCATCACCGGTTTATCCAGGCGAATCTCGGGATTGCGCGGTTCAGGCGTGATTTTTAACTTCTCCAGGATCCCTTCAACCTGCAGATTTTCCATCGGCTTATTGATAATGATGCCCATGGCACCGTCATCGTTATACTCGCAGATATAGACTACGGAGCGACGGAACATCGGGTCCTGGAGAGCAGGCATGGCAATTAGAAAGTGATGCTGTAAATTCATTGTCAGAGGTTCTGTTCCTGGTTCAAAAAAGCAGCACCCAGTATGCGGGTAAAGCAAGGGAGTGTCGATTCACTTTATCTTGCAGGCTCAAGGCGCGTTGCCGGTATGAACCTGAGCGTGAATCTCCTGAGCAGGCTCCAGGCTACAGGCGCTGGCCTGCAGCCTGAATAAGCGCTTTATTTATTGAGGCGCTTCTCGATGGCATCCATCAGCATCCCGGTAATGGAAATCGGGAAGGCGGCTTCGATTTCACGTACGCAGGTGGGGCTGGTGACGTTAATCTCCGTCAGGCGATCGCCGATGATATCCAGACCGACGAAGATTAAGCCTTTGGCCTTCAGCGTCGGGCCCACGCGGCGGGCGATGGCCCAGTCGCTTTCGGTCAGCGGGCGCGCTTCGCCACGACCACCGGCCGCAAGGTTACCGCGGGTTTCGCCGCCCTGCGGGATACGGGCCAGGCAGTAAGGAACCGGCTCGCCGTCAACCACCAGCACTCGCTTATCGCCATCTTTAATGGCCGGCAGATAGTTCTGCGCCATGCAGTAGCGGCTGCCCAGCTCGGTTAGCGTTTCGGTAATCACGCCGAGGTTGGGGTCACCCTCTTTAACGCGGAAAATGGAGGTGCCGCCCATACCGTCCAGCGGTTTGAGAATGACATCGCCATGTTTTTCCCAGAAGGCTTTCAGCTGGGCTTTATTACGGGTGACCAGCGTTTCCGGGGTCAGCTCGGAGAACCAGGCGGTAAACAGCTTTTCGTTACAGTCGCGCAGGCTCTGCGGCTTATTGACGATCAGCGTGCCTTGCTCTTCGGCGCGTTCGAGGATGTAGGTCGCGTAGATAAACTCGGTATCGAACGGCGGATCTTTACGCATCAGAATGACGTCAAGGTCCGCCAGAGGCAGATCCTGTTCGCCGTTGAACGCGTACCATTTATCGTAGTTCTGCTCGACGCTCAGCTTACGCGTACGGGCGCGGGCTTCGCCGTTGATTAAGTACAGATCGTTCATCTCCATATAATGGAGTTCATAGCCGCGACGCTGCGCCTCCAGCAACATGGCGAAGCTGGTGTCTTTCTTGATGTTGATGGTTGCGATGGGGTCCATCACGATGCCGAGCTTAATCATTGTTCTTCTCCGTTAACGCTTCAACCTAAGTCGCCAAAACGCACCTGCAGGGCGGTAATGGCAGTGAGCGCAGTTGTCTCTGTACGCAGAACGCGCGGTCCCAACAGGATATCAGTAAACCGGTAGCGAGCGGTCATCGCTATCTCTTCTGCCGAAAGCCCGCCTTCCGGGCCAATCAGCAGCCGGATACGTTCGACCGGCAGCGGCAGCGTATTAATGCTGGCGTTGGCGCGAGGGTGCAAATTAAGCTTCAGACCCTCGTCCTGCTCCGCGCACCAGGCTTCAAGCTGCATGGCGGGGCGGATCTCCGGCACCACGTTGCGGCCGCTTTGCTCGCAGGCGGCAATGGCGATTTTTTGCCACTGCTGGATCTTCTTCTGCAAACGTTCGGCGTCCAGTTTAACGCCACAGCGCTCGGAAAACAGTGGCGTTATGAGGCTTACGCCAAGTTCGATCGATTTCTGGATGGTGAATTCCATTTTTTCGCCGCGGGACATCACCTGGCCTAAATGGATATGCAGCGGGGATTCACGGTTATCCATTTTGCTGCTCTGAACGTCAACCAGAACGTTTTTCTTACCTGCCTCGACAATGACCGCCTCGAAGACCTGATTGCTGCCGTCAAAAAGCTCAATTGTCTGGCCTTTACCCATGCGTAAAACGCGACCGACGTGGTTGGCCGCGTCGTCGGAAAGGGCTATCTGGCTACCCGTGGTAATCGGTTCCGGGTGATGGATGCGAGGAATGCGCATGCTTGATATTCCGTTCTTTGCGCAGATATTCTCCTCCCCCATGGCAAGGGAAGGAGTGAAGCTGCAAATTAACAATTGCCGCTAGTGTAGGTTAGCTCTTTTGCGCCTGGCAAGCCTGCAGGACGTAAGGATTATGGTTGCCCTGAACTTTGGCAATACGCGCGTCGCGTTCGCACTCCCAGGTTGTTACCGGATACAGCTTATCCCAGGCGGTAAACAGCTGGGTTTGCTGGCGGGAAAGATTGAGCTGGTAGCGGTCGCGCATATAGAAGTAGGTTCTGGCGATAGCGCCCCGGGCGCGAGCCGGCGGCTCGGCAACTTTATCTTTAAAATCAACCTTCATCGCGCACTGGCCGTACTGGCCTTCGCCGCCGTTCCACTGGCTGTACATAAAGTTGGCGCGGTCGCCGTTGACCTCGCCGACCGCTGGCTGCAGGTTATGCATGTCGCTTTCCATCTTGCGGTATTCCGGATCTTTAGCGCAGTTTTTGCGCCCGCCGTCCTGCCAGCACTGACGCTGATGGCCAAACTGCCACGCGGGAACCACATGCTCCCACTCGACCCGGCTGGCGCGATTTTCATTTTTACGCACTTTATAGCCACAAGATTCCAGGTCGATAACCCCCTTTTTTCCCTGCCAGTTGATTTTACAGCCGCAGTAGAAATCGCCGGGGGCGTCGGCATTGACCTTGACCCCAGCGGTCTTGGCCTGAGAAAAACTATTGATTCCTTCCGCTGCAAGCGGGGCGCATACCGCCGCGCTGAGAAACGCGGCAGCAAAAATATGAATACGGGACATCGTTAACTCCGTGTCAAAACGAGCCCGCAACGTATCGAATGTGATTGCCAGACGCAATCAGTCAGATCAGAAAATTTCCAGTTATTTCCGGAGATTACTTTTCCGCCACCAGAACATCTCCGCAGCGCACGCAGCGATAGGTGGCCTCCCCGCGCATCACGCGATTATGGCGGCGGACGGTAAGCTGGTGCTGCTGGCACTGGCAGCGGTAGGGGAAGGTATTTTTACGCACTGAATCGAGTTCGAAACGATGGGTGCGCAGAGCCGGAACGCCCAGCACGCTTTCCATCATCCATTTCCACTCTTTGCCGTGCGGCGCCACGCGGCCAAAGTGCTTCCATACCAGCAGGTGGGCCAGCTCGTGCGGCACGACTTCATCAATAAACGCCTGCTGGTTTTCCAGCAGCAGCACCGGGTTAAGGCGGATTTCGTTTTTCTCCAGCCAGGCGGTACCGGCGGAGGTTCCCCGCTGCTGATAAACCAGCACCGGTTCAGGGTAGCTTCGTCCCAGCTTGAGGTTCGCTTTGGCAAGATTTTCCCGCAGGCTGCGCATAACGGCCTGTTGAAGGGCAATGGGAATTCGGGGTGTTTTCATAGCGCCAGAGAATAGTGCGGCGGGATGAGGAGAGCAAGAAGAAGCTTCCTCCCGGGAGGGAGGAAGCGGGTTAGTCTAGTCGCGCGCGCCGATTTCGCGCAGCTTACGGCCTTTCATCAGGTTACGTTCGATATGTTCCAGCGAAACGTTTTTGGTTTCCGGGATTAGCCACAGGGTCAGGAAGATGAACAGGATGTTCAGGCCGCCATAGACCCAGAAGGTGTTGGCGCTGCCCAGCGAGTTCAGCATGGTCAGGAAGGTCGCGCCGACGATCATGTTGGCAATCCAGTTGGTGGCCGTTGAGCAGGTGATACCGAAATCACGCCCTTTCAGCGGCTGGATTTCGGAGCACAGCACCCAAATCAGCGGGCCGGCGCTCATCGCAAAGCCAACGATAAACATCAGCAGCATCAGGACGGCAAAGTACTGCGCCGTGGCGGAGTGGATGCCGATATGCATCATGCTGCCCAGCACGCCCATGCCGAGCGCCATAACGATAAAGCCGAGGATCAGCGTCGGCTTACGGCCCCAGCGGTCAACCAGTCCGATGGCGATAAAGGTCGCCAGAACGTTGGTCAGACCCACGATGACGGTTCCCCACATCTGTTCGGTGGTGTTGGTATAGCCCGCCAGTTCAAAAATCTTCGGCGCGTAGTACATGATGACGTTCATACCGGTGAACTGTTGCATCACCTGCAGCAGGACGCCGAGGAATACCGCACGGCGGAAGTTGCTGTTTTCTTTAAACAGCGACCAGCCGGACTGTTTTACCTTCAGGCTTTCGCGGATCTCATCCAGCTCGCGTTTCGCTTCAGCGCTGGTGTCGCGCAGGCGCAGCAGGACGCGTTCGGCGTCGACAAAGCGGCGCTTAGCGGCAAACCAGCGCGGGCTGTCAGGCAGGAAAACCACGCCAATCAGCAACAGCACCGCTGGGATAATAATCACCCCGAGCATCCAGCGCCAGGCGCCGCTGTAGCTGAATGCCGTATCGGAAAGATAGGCGCCGAGAATACCAATGGTAATCATCAGCTGATACATCGAAATCATGCTGCCGCGGATTTTTTCCGGGGCGATTTCAGACAGATACAGCGGGGCGGTGTAGGAGGCGACGCCTACGGCCAGGCCGAGCAGCACGCGGGAGAGCAGCAGCACTTCCACGTTCGGTGCGGCGGCGGAGAACAGCGAGCCGGCAACGAACAGGATGGCGCCAATCATCAGGCTTTTTTTACGCCCGAGTTTGAAGGAGAGCCAGCCGCTGCCCACCGCGCCGACGGCGGCGCCGAACATCATGGAGCTGACCACCCACTCCTGAGTGTGGGCGCTTATCTGGAACTCGTTGGCAATAAAGGGTAAGGCACCCGCAATAACACCGATATCAAGGCCGAACAGCAGGCCAGCCAGTGCGGCGAGGAAACAGACAAAGAACGTCATCGTCTTGTTGGAACGCCCTTGTTTTTTGTTGTCAGGCATAACGCCCTCCGGTTGAGTTATTGATCTTGTCGATGCGTAGGGTAGGTAAATACGTCGTAAAAAAATGTGATAGTAATCACGGCTGTGTAATCGGTTACACTAGAGTAAAGAAACGTAATGACTATAAACGCATTTAAATCAGTATATTAATTAAGTTTAGCTCAAGAAATTAAAAGCGCTAATCGGACTTTACTGAAATATTGTGTAACAAAGTGAAGTCTTATTACATTTTGCATGCAATAACGGAAAAGGTTTGCTCTGCATATGATGTAATCGCTTCCATAATAGGGATGTTGCAGGCGGTATACCGGGCGGCTGAGGGGCGTAAAATAAAAAGGCCAGCGCGGGGCTGGCCTTGAAAGTGAGGAGAGCGGCGTCTTATTTCAGACCGGACGCTTCGCGCAGCTGGGCCGCTTTGTCGGTTTTTTCCCACGGGAAATGCTCGCGGCCAAAGTGGCCGTATGCCGCCGTCTCTTTGTAGATCGGGTGCAGCAGATCCAGCATCTGAATCAGGCCATACGGACGCAGATCAAAGAACTCGCGCACCAGCAGGGTCAGCTGCTCAGAAGGCACTTTTTCGGTACCGAAGGTTTCAACCATGATTGAAGTTGGCTCCGCCACGCCGATGGCGTAGGAAACCTGGATTTCGCAACGATCGGCCAGGCCGGCGGCAACGATGTTTTTCGCCACATAGCGCGCCGCGTAGGCCGCAGAACGGTCCACTTTAGACGGATCTTTACCGGAAAACGCGCCGCCGCCGTGACGAGCCATGCCGCCGTAGGTATCAACGATGATTTTACGCCCGGTCAGGCCGCAGTCGCCCATGGGGCCGCCGATAACAAAACGGCCGGTTGGGTTGATAAAGAATTTGGTCGCGCTGTTCAGCCACTCGGTCGGCAGAACCGGTTTGATGATCTCTTCCATCACCGCTTCCTGCAGCGATTTCTGATCGATGCTTTCGGCGTGCTGTGTGGAGAGAACGACCGCATCAATACCAACAACTTTGCCGTCGTCGTACTGGAAGGTGACCTGGCTTTTCGCATCCGGGCGCAGCCACGGCAGGGTGCCGTTTTTACGCACTTCAGCCTGACGCTGCACCAGACGGTGCGCATAGGTGATCGGCGCAGGCATCAGCACGTCGGTTTCGTTAGTGGCGTAGCCAAACATCAGGCCCTGGTCGCCCGCGCCCTGTTCCAGCGGATCGGCGCGGTCAACGCCCTGGTTGATGTCCGGAGACTGTTTACCGATGGCGCTCAGCACCGCGCAGGAGTTGGCGTCAAAGCCCATATCGGAATGCACGTAGCCAATTTCACGGACCGTGTTGCGGGTGATCTCTTCGATATCAACCCATGCGCTGGTGGTGATTTCACCACCGACCAGAACCATACCGGTTTTGACGTAGGTTTCACATGCTACGCGCGCTTTCGGATCCTGTTCGAGGATCGCATCCAGCACGGCGTCGGAGATTTGGTCAGCAATTTTGTCGGGATGCCCTTCTGATACGGACTCTGACGTAAAGAGGTGTTTTGCCATGTTTTATTTCACCTGTGGACGATTCGGGTAGCTCATACTGTTGTGTAGAATGGCTTTGACGGATGACTCTACCAAAGCTTGCAGGTAGTGACACGAGCAGTCTGAGTGTTAATCAGTATAGATGGATTAACTTCTGGACGGCTATTTTAGGGCAGTTCTTGACCCCATTTCCAGCCTTTTTTGATATTCGTCGCATTTATAGAAAAAGGGCGGTGGCAATTTTTCCTGACAATACCCGGCAACGCGCATATTTTTATTTTGCTTTTTACCCCGCTTCTCGGTATAAAACGCCGCGCGCGGCTCATTAAAACAGCGTACGAGCACTCACCTCGTGACGCCACTTCCAGCCGGGTTAAGCAGTCTCTATTGACAGAGTCCCGCAGCGGCGTTTTCGCTGGCTGTCCGGAACCTATAGCTTTGGCTTGTCGCTGGCCCGACTCGGGGCAGTGTGGAGGTGATACCAGATAATGAACCCACGTTTTTCGCCTGATTCGTCGCGTCGTTCCGTCGCGCGTCACTACTCCTCAATCCGCATCTCTCTCATGCAAACCAGCCGATGTTCTACCCATCTCGGCGCTTCTCAGGATTCCCGGGCCGGCAGGCTGCTGGAAAACTGAACAAGGGCGCTCTTGCGATAGCAAGGGTTTTCTCGTGGTTTCTCCGGACTGTCATACTCCGTTCGGGTACGTGTTTTACGATGATATGAATAAGAAACCGGTCGCTCAGCCGCAAGACCAGCACTATCTACTGGGATTTCGGACTGTTTATGGGTTGTTATCGCTTCTTCGGATTGCGATAGTAGTCAACTGTTTTACACTTGTTACTAAATTTGAGGTTCGCTATGTCTGACGACATGTCCTTATCTTCGCCTTCGTCAGCAGGCGATCACGGTGTACTACGTTCCATGCAGGAGGTTGCGATGAGCTCCCAGGAAGCCAGCAAGATGCTACGTACTTACAATATTGCCTGGTGGGGTAATAACTACTACGACGTTAACGAACTGGGCCATATTAGCGTCTGCCCGGATCCTGACGTCCCGGAAGCGCGCGTTGACCTTGCCGAGCTGGTGAAAGCGCGTGAAGCTCAGGGGCAGCGCCTGCCTGCGCTGTTCTGCTTCCCGCAGATTTTGCAGCACCGCCTGCGTTCGATTAACGCCGCCTTTAAACGCGCGCGCGAATCTTATGGCTATAACGGTGACTACTTCCTGGTTTATCCGATCAAGGTTAACCAGCATCGTCGCGTGATTGAATCGCTGATCCACTCCGGCGAGCCGCTGGGCCTGGAAGCCGGCTCCAAGGCCGAGCTGATGGCGGTACTGGCGCACGCCGGTATGACCCGCAGCGTGATTGTCTGTAACGGTTATAAAGACCGTGAATATATCCGCCTGGCGCTGGTGGGCGAAAAGATGGGCCACAAGGTCTATCTGGTCATCGAGAAAATGTCCGAAATCGCCATCGTGCTGGAAGAGGCCGAGCGGCTGAACGTGGTGCCGCGTCTCGGCGTGCGCGCGCGTCTGGCTTCGCAGGGCTCCGGTAAGTGGCAGTCCTCCGGCGGCGAAAAGTCCAAATTTGGCCTCGCGGCGACCCAGGTTCTGCAGCTGGTTGAAATTCTGCGCTCAGCCGGGCATCTGGACAGCCTGCAGCTGCTGCACTTCCACCTTGGCTCGCAGATGGCCAATATTCGCGATATCGCCACCGGCGTGCGTGAATCGTCGCGTTTCTACGTTGAGCTGCACAAGCTGGGCGTGAATATTCAGTGCTTCGACGTTGGCGGCGGTCTCGGCGTCGACTATGAAGGGACCCGTTCGCAGTCCGACTGCTCGGTGAACTATGGCCTGAACGAATACGCCAACAACATCATCTGGGCGATTGGCGATGCCTGTGAAGAGAACGGCCTGCCGCACCCGACGGTGATCACCGAATCCGGCCGCGCGGTCACGGCGCACCACACCGTGCTGGTATCGAATATTATCGGCGTTGAGCGTAACGAATATACCGAGGCGACCCCGCCCGCGGAAGACGCCGCGCGTCCGCTGCAAAGCATGTGGGAAACCTGGCAGGAGATGCAGGAAACCGGCAATCGCCGCTCGCTGCGCGAATGGCTGCACGACAGCCAGATGGATCTGCACGATATTCATATCGGCTACTCCTCCGGCACCTTTAATCTTCAGGAGCGCGCCTGGGCCGAGCAGCTGTATCTCAATATGTGCCATGAAGTGCAGAAACAGCTCGATCCCAGCAACCGCGCGCATCGCCCGATTATCGACGAACTGCAGGAGCGTATGGCGGATAAGATCTACGTCAACTTCTCCCTGTTCCAGTCGATGCCGGACGCCTGGGGTATCGATCAGCTATTCCCGGTGATGCCGCTGGAAGGGCTGAATATGGTGCCGGAACGCCGCGCGGTGCTGCTGGATATCACCTGCGACTCCGACGGCGCGATTGACCACTATGTGGATGGCGACGGTATTGCGACCACCATGCCGATGCCGGAATACGATCCGGATAACCCGCCGATGCTGGGCTTCTTTATGGTAGGCGCCTATCAGGAGATCCTCGGCAATATGCACAACCTGTTCGGCGATACGGAAGCCGTCGACGTGTTTGTCTTCCCTGACGGCAGCGTCGAAGTGGAGCTGTCTGATGAAGGGGATACCGTCGCGGATATGCTGCAGTACGTGCAGCTCGATCCGAACACGCTGTTGACCCAGTTCCGCGATCAGGTGAAAAAGACCGATCTCGACGCTGACCTGCAGCAGCAGTTCCTTGAAGAGTTCGAGGCCGGTTTATACGGCTACACTTATCTGGAAGACGAGTGATCTATGCCCTCTCCGTAGCGGAGAGGGAAGAGGGAGAGAGAGGCCTGGTTCACCACTTGCCAGACTCACTTGAACGCGTAGACATTTACGGCGATAATTCGCCCAACTAAGCAGTAAACTCATTCAAACCCTTCCTCGTCGGGCCTAACGACGCGGAAGGGTTTTTTTATATTTGTATTTCAATACAACGACTGTAAAAGAGGTCATACCCATGAGCACCTTAGGTCATCAATACGATAACTCCTTGGTATCCAACGCATTTGGTTTTCTGCGTCTACCGATGAATTTCATGCCGTACGACAGCGATGCGGACTGGGTCATCACCGGCGTACCGTTTGATATGGCGACCTCCGGACGCGCGGGCGGCCGTCATGGCCCGGCGGCGATCCGCCAGGTGTCGACGAACCTTGCGTGGGAGCACAACCGCTTCCCGTGGAATTTTGACATGCGCGAGCGCCTGAACGTCGTGGACTGCGGCGATCTGGTTTACGCCTTCGGCGACGCGCGTGAAATGAGTGAAAAGCTGCAGGCCCACGCGGAAAAACTGCTGGCGGCAGGAAAACGCATGCTCTCTTTTGGCGGCGACCACTTTGTGACGCTGCCGCTGCTGCGCGCTCACGCGAAGCACTTTGGCAAAATGGCGCTGGTGCATTTCGACGCCCATACCGATACCTACGCCAATGGCTGCGAATTTGACCACGGCACCATGTTCTACACCGCGCCCAACGAAGGCCTGATCGATCCGAATCATTCGGTGCAGATCGGTATCCGTACCGAGTTTGATAAAGACAACGGCTTCACGGTGCTGGATGCGGGCCAGGTTAACGATCGCAGCGTTGACGATGTGATTGCGCAGGTGAAACAGATCGTCGGCGATATGCCGGTGTACCTGACCTTTGATATCGACTGCCTGGATCCGGCGTTTGCCCCGGGTACCGGTACGCCGGTGATCGGCGGCCTGACTTCCGATCGTGCGATCAAGCTGGTGCGCGGCCTGAAGGATCTGAACATCGTCGGCATGGACGTGGTGGAAGTCGCTCCGGCCTACGACCAGTCCGAAATCACCGCCCTGGCGGCGGCGACGCTGGCGCTGGAAATGCTCTACATTCAGGCGGCGAAAAAAGGCGAATAATCAGGTCGCTCACAGCGTGCGTTTTCCTCGAACGACCTGGAGGCGCAGTGCTTGCACCGGCCTAAGAATAAGTGCAGGTTGTGTTGCCGGGTAAGGTGTGAGCCGCTACCCGGCATACCGATAAGCTCCCCCAATTCTGTTTGTTATGCCACTTGGGGAGCCGGGGCTTACTTAATCCCGTCGGCCTTCATGCGATCGCGGATATGCTGAGCGCGGGCTTCCGATGCCGGGTGGTCATCAAACATGGAGCTTTGGCGTCCGGCTTCCAGCTGCGCCAGTTTCTCGAAGCTGGTGGCAAGTCCTGCCGGATTAATGCCGCGCTTGCGCAGCAGATCGTACGAGTAGTCGTCCGCTTCCGATTCCTGACGCTGGGAGAACTGCGAGTTCACCAGCTTCTCGCCCAGATCGCCCAGCTGCGACTGCGACAGGCTGCCGACGATGCCGCCCGCGGAGGCCGCCGCCGCGCGTACCGCGTTGGTGCCCAGCGCTACCTGCATCCCTTTCTTCACGTGGCCCAGCGCGACGTGACCCATTTCGTGGCCGATAACCGCTTCGACTTCATTATCATTCATCAAATCCATCAGTCCGCTGTAAACGCGGATGCAGCCGTTAGCCATGGCGAAGGCGTTAACGTCTTTAGTTTGATACACCTTGTAGTTCACCGGCTGGCCGTTGATGTTGTCCCCCAGCGCGGCGGCGATTTTACTCAGGCGTTTGCTGTATTCACTGCTGGCAGGCGCGATAGTCGCTTTCGCATCCATCTCCTGACAGGCTTTGTCGCTTAAGGCTTTCACCTGCTCGTCGCTGAGTGAATAAGCCTGGAAAGCCTCCGCGCCGGAGCTAAGCAGGCCGTTGGAATCCATGTTCTGGCATCCGGTAAGCGTGGCTGCGATCCCAAGGGCAAGAAGAGCTGAGCGAATTTTCATTTTTTATCTTCCACAATCTTATGGTTATTTATCCGAAAAAACGGCGATGGCTGCCTGCCGTATCCTGTGCAAATTATAAATACTATATGAGAATGCGGGCGAGAGGATTACGCCGTAGCACAACGTGTTCCAGAGATTTCTTAAACGGCAAAAGGATGCTCCATGTACATGCTTTGCCGCTTAGGTTACATTGTTCACACTTTTTTCCGGCGTAGCCCAAAACGCGCTGTCGTCAAGTCGTTGCGGGCATGGCCTTCATTATCCGATCTGGAGTCAAAATGTCCTCACGTAAAGAGCTTGCTAACGCTATTCGTGCGCTGAGCATGGACGCAGTACAGAAAGCCAAATCCGGTCACCCGGGTGCCCCGATGGGTATGGCTGACATTGCCGAAGTCCTGTGGCGTGATTTCCTGAATCATAACCCGCAGAACCCGTCATGGGCCGACCGCGACCGTTTTGTCCTGTCCAACGGCCACGGTTCCATGCTGATTTACAGCCTGCTGCACCTCACCGGTTATGATCTGCCGATTGAAGAGCTGAAGAACTTCCGTCAGCTGCACTCTAAAACGCCGGGTCACCCGGAAGTCAGCTACACCGCGGGCGTGGAAACCACCACCGGTCCGCTGGGGCAGGGTATTGCGAATGCGGTTGGTATGGCCATCGCGGAGAAAACTCTGGCGGCGCAGTTCAACCGCCCGGGCCACGACATTGTTGACCACTTCACCTACGCGTTCATGGGCGACGGCTGCATGATGGAAGGTATCTCTCACGAGGTATGTTCTCTGGCCGGTACCCTGAAACTGGGCAAGCTGGTGGCGTTCTATGACGACAACGGCATCTCCATCGACGGTCACGTCGAAGGCTGGTTCACCGATGACACCGCGAAGCGTTTTGAAGCCTACGGCTGGCACGTGGTGCGCGGCGTTGACGGTCACGATGCTGACTCGATTAAACGCGCGGTAGAGGAAGCGCGTGCGGTTACCGACAAACCGTCCCTGCTGATGTGCAAAACCATCATCGGTTTCGGTTCGCCGAACAAAGCCGGTACCCACGACTCCCATGGCGCGCCGCTGGGCGACGCGGAAATCGCGCTGACCCGCGAAGCGCTCGGCTGGAAACACCCGGCGTTTGAAATCCCGTCTGAAATCTATGCCCAGTGGGATGCCAAAGAAGCCGGCCAGGCGAAAGAGTCCGCGTGGAACGAGAAATTCGCTGCCTACGCCAGAGCCTTCCCGCAGGAAGCCGCCGAGTTTACCCGCCGTATGAAAGGCGAGATGCCGGCTGATTTCGACGCGAAAGCGAACGAATTCATCGCGAAGCTGCAGGCTAACCCGGCGAAAATCGCCAGCCGTAAAGCGTCCCAGAACGCCATTGAAGCCTTCGGCCCGCTGCTGCCTGAGTTCCTCGGCGGCTCCGCTGACCTGGCGCCAAGTAACCTGACCCTGTGGTCCGGCTCTAAGGCCATCAACGAAGACGCTGCCGGTAACTATATCCACTACGGCGTGCGTGAATTCGGTATGACCGCGATTGCCAACGGTATCGCCCTGCACGGCGGTTTCCTGCCGTACACCTCCACCTTCCTGATGTTCGTCGAGTACGCGCGTAACGCGGTACGTATGGCGGCGCTGATGAAGCAGCGTCAGGTGATGGTCTACACCCACGACTCCATCGGTCTGGGCGAAGACGGCCCGACGCACCAGCCGGTTGAGCAGGTGGCTTCCCTGCGCGTCACCCCGAATATGTCAACATGGCGTCCGTGCGACCAGGTGGAATCCGCCATTGCGTGGAAATACGGCGTGCAGCGTCAGGACGGCCCGACCGCGCTGATCCTCTCCCGTCAGAACCTGGCGCAGCAGGAGCGTACCGAAGAGCAGCTGGCGAACGTCGCCCGCGGCGGCTACGTGCTGAAAGACTGCGCGGGACAGCCGGAGCTGATCTTCATCGCCACCGGTTCTGAAGTGGAGCTGGCGGTTGCCGCTTACGAAAAACTGACTGCCGAAGGCGTGAAGGCGCGCGTGGTTTCCATGCCGTCCACCGACGCGTTCGACAGGCAGGATGCCGCTTACCGTGAAGCCGTGCTGCCGAAAGCCGTCTCTGCGCGCGTGGCCATCGAAGCGGGTATCGCCGACTACTGGTTCAAATACGTGGGCCTGAACGGCGCGATCGTTGGCATGACCACCTTCGGTGAGTCTGCGCCGGCGGAGCAGCTGTTTGAAGAGTTTGGCTTCACCGTGGACAACGTGGTCGCGAAAGCGAAAGCGCTGCTGTAGT
>NZ_WCIN01000030.1:0-28800 GCF_009025755.1 Klebsiella sp. RCJ4 | reverse complement strand
CCCGGAGGCGATGCTGCGCATCTGTCCGGGCGACGGTATGGCAGACGGCAGTGAGCCCGTAGCCCCGCTAAGCGCAGCGCGAGCGGGGGACATCACAATACTTTAAACCCGTGCGTGCCATCGCGCTTCAGCTGTTCAACCAGGCCGAACTCCCAGTCGAGGTAGGCCTGCATTGCCGCGGGTGAGTTATCGGTACCTTCATACGGGCGCTGATAGCGATCGCTGCGCGGCGTCGCCAGATGCGTCTCGCCATGCTCCAGCGCCAGCCCGGCGTCAATCCACGCCAGCGTGCCGCCGCTCAGCAGCTGCACCGGTTTACCGGTTAACGCCGCAACCTCAGGCACCGCGTAGCGGGCCAGCAGGCTGCTGCCGCAGGTGACAACGTAACGCTCGGCGGAAGGCAGCACCTCCAGCGCCTGGCGCAGCTGTGAACGCACCAGCCAGTAAGCGCCGGGAATATGCCGGGCGACGTAGTTGGCGCTGGTGGTAAAGTCCAGCACCACGGTTCCCGGCTCCCTCAGCTGTGCCGCCAGCTGCTGCGGGGCAATCTCCTCCGCCTGCGGACCCGGCGGTACGCGGCCTGCGGGGGTACCGCGCTCGCTAAAATCTTCCGCGCGCGCATCGCGTAATACCGCCACTTCCCACCCCATCTGCGCCAGCCAGGACGCCGTTATCGGCGCGCGTATCTCGTCATCGGCAATCAGCACAATGCGCGCCCCGCGCACGCTGGCGAAATGGTCGGTTTCCTGCACCAGCTGCCCGCCGGGCGCGCTAACGCTCAGCGGCAGATGACCTGCGGCGTACTCCTCCGGGCTGCGGACGTCGAACAGGTAAGTGGTGCGGGCGGGCTGCCGCAGCCAGCGCTGAAGGGTTGGGCTGTCTATAAAGGCGACGCCGGCTCGCTCCGCCAGCTGCCTCACCGCCGCCGCGCGTTCGGCTGGGGCGCGAAAATCGGCGTCATAACGCCGCTGCTGGCCGCGCTCAAGGTCAAACCCGGCTAAGGTCCAGCCGATGGTGCCGTTGCGCAGCGCGTAGACCGGATTGGGCAAACCGGCATTGCGCAGCGACTGCGTGCCGATAATACTGCGCGTGCGCCCCGCGCAGTTGACGATCACCGTCGCCTGCGATGATGGAATCAGGCCCTCAATGCGCAGCGCCAGCTCCCCGCCGGGCACGCTGATGCTGCCGGGAATATTCATGGTGTGATACTCATCGAAACGGCGCGCGTCGACGACAACCACCTCCTGTTGACCATCGAGCAGCGCCTGCACTTCCCCGGCGCTCAGCGAGGGGGTATGCCGCTCGCTCTCCACCAGCTCGCCGAACGCTTTGCTCGGCGAATTCACATCCTGGAACAGCTCTCCGCCGCTGCGCTGCCACCCCGGCAGGCCGCCTTCCAGCAGGGCGACATCTTCGTAGCCCCAGCTCTGCAGGCGCTCGACGGCCCGCTCCGCCAGACCTTCGCCGCCGTCATAGACGGTAATCGGCGTCGTCAGGCGCGGCACGCGCCGAAAAATATCCAGCTCCAGCTTGCTGAGCGGCAGATTAGCGGCAAACAGCGGATGGCTGCGGGCAAAGTCGGCCTCTTCGCGAACGTCGATCAGCGCCAGCTCGGCGCCGTCCAGCAGCGCCTGGCGCAGCTGGGCGGCCGGGCGATAAGAACAGGTGGGCATATTAATTATCCTTTGAGAGATCCCAGATATTGGGTAAGTGGCGGTTGGAGTAGCCGGAGACAAAAGGTTTGACGAGGCCTTCCGGGGTATAAACCGCTCGCCTGACGCCGCCGATATTGCCGCCGTAAACGTGAATACTGATCGAGACGCTATCCGCGAGGGCGTTGCTCACCCGGTGAATATCGCCGTCGCGGGGAGAGACTTTTTCCACTTCACCGGGGGAAAGGCGTTCAGCAAGGCCGCTGACCATCGGCTGGCCGCGCTCGTCCAGGCGGTAGCGCTGATTCTCCTCCGCGCCCCGCAGCATGCCGATGGCGCCCCACACCCGATGATCGTGAATCGGCGTCGATTGCCCCGGCCCCCAGACGAAGCTGACAATGGAAAAACGCTGTCCGGAATCGGCATGCAGCAGATACTGCTGATAGTGGTGGGGATGCGGCAGGGTGTACTCCTCCGGCAGCCAGTCATCCTTTTTCACCAGCGCGGCCAGGCGCAGGGCCACGGCGTCGAGCAGGGGCTGTTCATCGGCAAATTCGCGATGCAGGGCATCAAGGTCTTGAATAAACTGGCGTAATTTTTCCACTCGCGGTGCGGTCATGGTCGCTTCCTGTTGTCGGGACTGGTCTTTACGCTAGCAAAGGCGTTAATATAATTAAAATGCAATTTCCGCATATATTAATATGCAAAAATCACATTAAGGACGCTATGCGCATCGACGACATTGACGCACTGCTGGCCACCGTGCAGTTCTCCTCGCTTAACCAGGCCGCGGAATATCTCGGTATTACCCAATCGGCGATTACCCGTCGTCTGCAGCGTCTTGAGCAAACCCTCAACGTAACGCTGCTGGAGCGTCAGACCCGGCCGCTCACCCTGACCGCCGCCGGGCACCGGGTTTACGAGCAGTGCCTGAGCATCAAGCGGGAGACCAAAAAGCTGTACGGCCTGCTCGACCCCGAGGCCGAGCCGCACGGTATCCTGCGTCTCGGGGTCCCGCAGAGCGTGGCGGAAATTGCCCTGCAGCCGGCGCTGAGCGCGCTGCGCCAGCAGTTTCCCGCCCTGCGACCGCAGGTGACCTGCGGCTGGAGCGGGCTGCTGCAAAAGCGCCTTGAAAGCGTCGAGCTGGACGGCGTGCTGGCGATGGGGCCGGAACAGCAACGCTTTGCTGAGGGCTACGGCGGGCGCCTGCTGTGCCCGCTGGATATTGTGGTAATTGCGGCTAAAAGCTGGCGTCTTCACGCCGGGGCGCTGCGCGACTGCGCGGAAAAAGGCTGGGTGCTCAATCCCGACGGCTGCGGCCTGCGGGCCGGGCTGATCCGCGAACTGCAGTCCCAGGGGCTGCGTCTGGCGCTGAATGTCGAGACCGCGGGCGCCCAGCTGCAAATCAGCCTCGTGGCGCAGGGGCTGGGGCTTGGCCTGGTGCCGCGCGCCGCGCTGGCCGCCAGCCCGTGGCGCGACGAGGTGACGGTATTGACGCTGGCGGATTTCCAGCCCGAGGTGCATCTGTGGCTGGTTCACGCGCAGAATCTGGCCAATCTGAGCCAGCCGCTGACTTTTTTCGCCGGCAAAGTCGTTCAGCAGCTAAACGTATCTGGCTGAAACGTATATATAATTTTTATAAATGCTTATCTCGCATATTAAGATATGATAAAAATGCATTTTGTTCATTAAGAGCCCGTGTATAGGGTAATGAAAACGCGCCGCCGCGGCGGCCCACTCATTATCCTGCTACAAGGAGTTCTGCATGAGCATTCAATTTCTCGGCATGATCGGCCACCGCCTGTCGTCGGAAACCATCGCCCCGGTCGGCCCGATTTTTGACCGCGATTACATCGTGCGTTTCGCGCAAACCCACGAGGCCGCCGGGTTTGACCGCCTGCTGGTGGGCCACTGGTCCGATCAACCCGACGGATTCCTGGTGACCGCGCTGGCGGGTCTGTCGACGCAAAAGATCGGCTTCCTGTTGGCTCATCGTCCCGGTTTTGTCTCGCCGACCCTCGCCGCGCGTAAGTTCGCTACCCTTGAACACCTGCTGGGCGGCCGTCTGGCGGTACATATCATCAGCGGCGGCAATGACGCCGAGCAGCGCCGCGACGGTGATTACCTCGATCACGACCAGCGCTATGCGCGTACCGATGCCTTCCTTGAGACCGTCCGCAAGGTGTGGACCGCCGAACAGCCGGTGGATATCGCCAATGACTTTTATCAGGCGGAACAGGCGTGGTCGGCCATTCGCCCGCTGCAAAAACCGCATATCCCTCTCTATTTCGGCGGTTCGTCGGAAGCGGCCATCGCCGTGGCCGGCAAGCACGCCAACGTCTTCGCTCTGTGGGGAGAGTCGCTGGCGCAAACCGCGGAAACCATCCAGCGCGTGCGGGCCGAGGCGGCGAAACATCAGCGCGAAATCGACTTCAGCGTCTCGTTCCGGCCGATTATCGCCGCGACCGAAGCCGAGGCCTGGGAGAAAGCCGAGCATATCCTGCACGTCGCCACCGAGCGGGCGGCGCAGAGCGGAGGCGGTTTCAAAGCCAAGCCCGACAGCGTCGGGGCGCAGCGTCTGCGGGCGACGGCGGCGCAGGGCAAGGTGGTGGATAAACGCCTGTGGACCGGGATCGCGCAGCTGGTAGGCGGCGGCCACAACTCCACCGCGCTGGTGGGCACCCCGGAACAGGTCGCCGACGCGCTGCTCGACTACTACGACCTCGGCGTGCGCAACTTCCTGATCCGCGGATTTGACCCGCTCAACGATGCTCAGGAGTACGGTAAAGCGCTGCTGCCGATCGCCCGCGAAAAAGCCGCCCTGCGCGCCGTGGCGGAGCGCGCCTCGTGATCGGTCAGACAAGCGATGACTGGGCGCGGCGGTTGACGGAGGTACGCCAGCTGATGGCGGAGCAGGCGGCCAGTCTCGACGCCAGCGGCGACTTTCCCCGCGACAATATCGACCGTCTGCGCCAGCGCGGTTTTTTAAGCCTCGCCGTGCCGCAGCAGTACGGCGGGGCAGGTGCCGGCTTAGCCGAGCTTCAGCAGGCCATTGCGGCCATCGCCTGGGGCGAACCGGCGACGGCGCTGATCGTCTGCATGCAGTACCTGCACCATCTGCGGCTGGCGGAAAACGAGAACTGGTCCGAGCCGCTGCGCCAGCGGGTTTTTCACGATGCCGTCGAGCGGGGAGGCTTGATCAACAGCCTGCGCGTGGAGCCGGAACTGGGCTCCCCGGCGCGCGGCGGCCTGCCGCAAACCGTGGCGACCCGCCGCGCGGAAGGGTGGCAGATTAACGGCCATAAAATCTATACCACCGGTATTGAGGGGCTGAGCTGGCTGGCCATCTGGGGCCGCAGCGACGACGCTCCGCCGCTGGTCGGCACCTGGCTGGTGCCCCGCGACAGTGAGGGCATTACCGTGGTGAACAGCTGGGATCACGCCGGAATGCGGGCAACCGGCAGCCACGAAGTGGTGCTGAACAACGTCCGGGTGGCTGCAGAGCACGCGGTGGACGTGTGGCCTGCCGATGCGCCTCCCGCGCCGGATGCGGAACAGTTTCGTCTGTTTGCCAACCGCCATACGGCGCTGCTGGCGGCGATTTACGACAGCATCGCGCGGGCCGCCCGCGACTGGCTGGTAACGTGGCTGGGTACGCGTATTCCGGGCAGCCTTGGGCAACCCCTTTCCAGCCTGCCGCGGGTGCAGGAAAAAGTCGGCCAGATTGACGGCTGGCTATTGGTCAATCGCACTCTGCTGGAAAAGGCCGCGCAGCTGGGCTTTTCCGCCATTGAGGCGAATCTCGCGAAAGTCACGATTACCGACAACGCCATTCAGGCGGTGAACCTGGCGCTGGAGCTGACCGGCAACCATGGCCTGAGTCGGCAAAATCCTCTGGAACGCCACTATCGCAACGTGCTGTGCGGGCGGGTACATACCCCGCAGAGCGACAGCGCGTGGCTGGCGGCCGGCAAACACGCTTTTCAAAAATAAGGATAATTCATATGCGCAGACTTAATTTTACCGGTTTAGCCGGGGTGGTTATGCTGCTGGCCCTGAGCGGCTATGCGGCGGCTCAGGAGCGAATCACCCTGCGAATCGCCGATCAAAAAGGCGGCATGCGTTCGCAGCTGGAGGCAGCCAACGCCCTGCAGGATCTTCCTTACGAGATTAAATGGGCCGAGTTTCCGGCCGCCGCGCCGCTGGCGGAAGCGCTTAACGCCGGGGCGGTGGATGCGGGAATTATCGGCGATGCGCCGCTGCTGTTCGCGCTGGCTAACGGCGCGCCGGTTAAAGCCATCGCCGTCGATAAAAGTAACCCGGCCGGCACCGCGGTGCTGGTCTCGCCCGGCAGCGCGTTGAAAAGCGCCGCGGATTTAAAAGGCAAACGCATCGCTACCGGTAAAGGGTCGATTGGCCACTTTGTGGCGCTGAAAGCGCTGGAGCAGGCGGGAATTTCGCCGAAAGAGGTGCAGTGGGTGTTTCTCGGGCCGGTGGACGCCAAAGTGGCGCTGCTCAACGGTTCGGTGGACGCCTGGGCGACCTGGGAGCCGTACACCACGCAGCTGGTGAAGACCGCCGAGGGGCAGATTCTGGTCAGCGGCAAAGGGCTGCTGCCGGGTAACACTTTCCTGGCGGCAACCGATGATGCCCTTAAGGATCCGCAGAAGCGCGCGGCGCTGCAGGATTACCTCAATCGCCTGGCCGGCGCCGAGCGCTGGGCCTACGCCAATCTCGATAGCTACGGTAAAACGCTGGGGGAAATTATTCGTTTCCCGGCGGATATCGCCCGCGCGCAGTTTGCCAATCGCCAGTCGCAGTGGCTGCGTCTGGACGCGAAGACGGTCGCTCAGCAGCAGTCGACGGCGGACTTTTACCTCGCCAACGGGCTGATCCGCGCAAAGCTGGACGTGACGCCGACGTTTGATAACGGCTTTAGCGTGCCTGCCGCGCAGGCCCATGCGGAGGTGTCGCCATGATGACATCTCGCCGTCGTTTCTTACGCTTGACCGGCAGCCTTGCGCTGGCCGGGGCCTCTCTGCCCCTTTGGGCTCACGATATGGCGGCCATGGCGAGCGGTGAGGAACACCCGGCCCTGCGCCTGGCGCAGCCGTACAAAATCAAGCTGGCGATTAACAAAAGCGCGGTGTGCCTGGCGCCGGTTGCCGTCGCGGAGCAGCAGAAGATCTTCAGTAAATACAATCTCGACGTGGAGTTCGTTAACTTCGGCAACTCGACGGACGTGCTGCTGGAGGCGATTGCCACCGGCAAGGCCGACGCCGGCGTCGGGATGGCGCTGCGCTGGCTGAAGGCGCTGGAGCAGGGCTTCGACGTGAAGCTCACCGCCGGAACCCACGGCGGCTGCCTGAACCTGCTGACGGCGAAAAACTCGCCGTTCGGCGGCCTGGAGAGCCTGAAGGGGCAAACCATCGGCGTCACCGATATGGCCGGGCCGGATAAAAACTTCTTCGCCATCTTGCTTAAGCGCCACGGCATCGATCCGATAAGCGATGTGCAGTGGAAAGTCTATCCGGCAGATTTACTCAGCGTGGCGCTGGATAAACGCGAAATTGCCGCCATCAGCGGCAGCGAACCCTTCAGCTATCGTCTGCTGGCAACCGGTAAATATCAGCTTATCGCCAGCAATATGACCGGCGATTACGCTAACCTGAGCTGCTGCGTGCTTGGGGTCAGCGGTAGCCTGGCGCGCGATCATAAACCGGCCGCCGCCGCGCTCACCCAGGCGATTCTTGAGGCGCACAGCTATGCCGCCGCGCATCCGGAGAGCGTGGCGCAATCCTTCCTCGCCCATGCGCTGAATACCAATGAGGCGGAGGTCAGCGGCATTCTCCACGGCCAGGGGCACGGCCATCATGCGGTGGGCGAGGCGTTTGTCAAAGAGCTGACCCAGTACGCCGTGGATCTTCAGCGGGTGCAGGTCATTAAACCGGGAACCGATCCCCATCAGTTTGCGGAGAGCATTTATGTCAACGTTTTCGCCTGAACGGGTGCTGACGCGCCCGGCAAGCGGCAGGCCGCTGTGGAAGGAAGGCTGGCTTGCCGCCGCGCTATGGCTGCTGGGCGGCCTGTTTACCCTGGCCTGGCCCGATGCCGGGCGGCGCTGGCCGTTTAGCGAAGGGTGGGCGCTGGCGCAGTTCACCCTTGGCGGCGGACTGTTGCTGCTGGCGCTGAGCTACCGCTACTGGCGGCAGCGGGGGACTCGCCTGCAGCATGCCGGAAAGTGGCTGGCGCTGCTGCCGCTGCTTTTTGCGCTGTGGGAGGGACTGACGGCCAAGACGGCGTTTCTGCCGGTGCCGTTTTTCGCGCCGCCGCAGGCGCTGATTGAGGTGCTGCACGATGACTGGCCGCGCCTGCTTGATAGCCTTCTGCATTCGCTGGGGCTGCTCGGGCTCGGGGTGCTGCTGGGCACCAGCTGCGGTTTTATCAGCGGGCTGGCGATCGGCTGGTCCCAGCGGATCGGCTACTGGGTGCATCCGGTGTTGCGTCTGCTGGGGCCGGTGCCGTCCACCGCGCTGCTGCCGCTGTGCCTGTTTATCTTCCCCTCCAGCTTCGGCGCCAGCGTGTTTCTGATCGCGCTCAGCACCTGGTTCCCGGTGACCGTGCTGACCTGGTCCGGGGTTATCGGTATCGATAAGGCGTGGTATGACGTCGCGCGAACCTTGGGCGCCAGCCAGCGTTTCCTGATCCTGCGCGTGGCGATCCCCGCCGCGTTGCCGAACGTTTTTGTCGGCCTGTTTATGGGGCTTGGCGCATCGTTTTCGGTGCTGATCGTCGCCGAAATGGTCGGCGTGAAATCCGGTATCGGTTTTTATCTCCAGTGGGCGCAGGGCTGGGCGGCCTATCCCAATATGTACGCGGCGCTGCTGGTGATGGCGCTGCTCTGCTCCGGCCTGATTAGCGGGCTGTTTATGGTCCGCGACCGGCTGCTGAGCTGGCAGCGGGGAGGGATGCAATGGTAACCGCGAACGCCACTTCTCAGGCGGCATCGACCGGCGCGGCGGTGTCGATAAGTCATCTGCATCACGCTTTTAGCCTTGGCAAACAGACGGTGCCGGTGCTGGAGAATATCAGCCTGCAGCTGCGGCCGGGAGAGAGCGTCGCGCTGCTCGGTCCTTCGGGCTGCGGTAAATCCACTCTACTGCGGCTGCTGGCGGGACTGGAGCCGCAGCAGGCCGGGCAAATTCAGATTGATGAGGCGGCGATGGGGGGACCGGGGCCCGAACGGATACTGGTGTTTCAGGATCCGACCCTTTATCCGTGGCTGACGGTGCGGCAAAACGTGCTGCTGGGACCGCAGGCGCAGGGGAAAAAGGGGCTTGAGCCAAAGGCCGACGCGCTGATTTCGCGAATGGGGCTGCAGGCGTTTAGCGAAGCGTGGCCGCGCCAGCTTTCCGGCGGGATGGCGCAGCGTGCGGCGCTGGCCCGGGCGCTGCTGAATGAGCCGCGTCTGCTGCTGCTCGACGAGCCGCTGGGCAAGCTGGATTCCCTTACCCGCATCAGCATGCAGCGGGAGCTGATCGCCCTGTGGCAGCAGCAGGGCTATACCAGCCTGCTGGTTACCCACGACATCGAAGAGGCGCTGCTGCTGTGCGATCGGGTGTTAATCATGTCGCCGCGACCGGGGCGGATTATCGCCGAGTTTGCGCTGCCGCTGACGTATCCCCGCCATCGCGACAATCCGCTGCTGCTGCAGCATCGGCAGGATATTTTGCGCATTCTTGGCCAGGGAGAGGACTGGTAAGGCAAGGCGTTATCCGGGGCGTGCTGATTCTGACCGTTCGGCGGGGATTCCCGGGGGCGGCGCGGTAGGGCCGCGCCGCCCCCGGGCTACAATGTGCTAGCCCGGATAAGGCGCCGCGATCCGGGACAGGGATGAGGCTTAAAAATCCATCTTCACCGTAAACTGTACTTCCCGCGGATCGCCGATCTGGTTGCCGAGGTTATTGGTGCCGATGGAGGAGGTGTAATAGGTCTTATCGAACAGGTTCTTCACGTTAACCTGCAGGGTCACCGGATATTGCAGCTTCATCTTATAGGCCGCAAACACATCCGCCACCGCATAGCCCTGCAGATAATAATCCGCGCCGTTGGTGCCGGAACGTTTGCTCACCGCGCGACCGCCGCCCCCCACCGTCAGCGTATTGCTGTCGTAGACATTGTGAATGTCGTAGCTCAGGAACAGCGAACCGGTGTGTTTCGGCACGTTCGGCAGCGGTTTGCCTTTGTAATCCGGATCGTCGGTGACCTTCGCATCGGTATAGCCGTAGCTGGCGATAACGCTCAGGTTATCGGTCAGCGACCCGGACACGTCCACTTCGACGCCGCGGGAGCGCACTTTACCGGCGGTTTTTGCCACCGTCTCATCGCCCACGGATTCCGTGTAGAGGACGTTGCGCTTATCAATATCAAACAGCGCGATATTGGCGGTGACGCCATTGAACAGATCGAACTTCGCGCCCAGCTCGTAAGACGTCGACTCTTCCGGCGGCAGATTGCCAATATAGCTGGCGATAGAGGACTGCGGCATAAACGACTGCGCCACGTTACCGAACAGCGAGACGGACGGCGTCAGCTTATACACCAGGCCCGCTTTCGGCGTCCATTTCTGGTCGCTGCTGTCGGTATTGACGTTAAACGGGCGGCCCTTGCCGGCGTACTGGGTGTAATACTGATAGCGCACCCCGGCGACGGCAATCCACTTATCGGTAAGATAGAGCGCGTCCTGGAGGTAGCCCGCGTAGCTCTCCTGCTGAATACGCTGGTCGCTGTCGGATGCCGAAACGCTGGAGCATTTGCCAACAGTGCCGTAGACCGGATTATAGATATTGAAACCCTTGACGTTCTTACAGCGGATCATATCGGTGCGCAGCAGATCGTAATTCTCGTAGGCCAGGCCGGTGAGGATCTCGTTGTAGAAACCGCCAATGACCACGTTGCCCTGTAAATCCGCCCGCATAGTGTGCATTTTCTGGGTGGAACCGTGGGTGGCATCGACGCGGCGGGTCAGGTTGCCGGTCGCCGAGTCGTAGGCCATTACCCTGGCCTGATCGTCGTTGTAATGATCCTGGCTGTAGCTGTAGTCGAAGCGGGCGGTCCAGGCGTCGCTGAGACGGTATTCGGCATTCAGCTGCGCGAGATCGGAATAACCGTCGGTAATATTAAACGGTTCATCAAAACGCGTTTTGCGATCGACGTTCACCGCATGGCCGGTGTTCAGATCGAAGATGGTGCCGCGATCGAATGGGGTACTGTAGTCACGGTGCGAATATGAGACGTTCACCGTCGCCCGCTCGCCGAACCAGGTCAGGGAGGGGTTAATAAAGCTGCTCTTCTCTTTGCCGAAATTACGCCAGTAATCTTCATGCTGATATTCGCCAATTACCCGATACGCCAGCTGAGTCCCGTCGATGGGGCCGGTGACGTCAAACTGGCCGGTACCGCCGCCAAAGCTGGTGGAGGTGGCGGAGACGGAGCCGCCGAAGCTGCGCTCCGGGCGTTTGGTCACCACGTTGATTAATCCGCCGGGGTCGAGAATACCGTACAGCGTTGAGGCCGGGCCTTTGAGCACTTCGACGCGTTCGGTGGCGGCGGTGAAGCTGCGCGGCAGCACGGTGCGCAGGCCGTTGGTCATGATTGAACCATCGCGGTTAGCGCCGAAGCCGCGGCGGGTGAAGGCGTCCTGGGTCCCGCCGAGGGTATTGGTTTGTACCACGTTGGCGACGTTATACAGCGCTTCGTCGAGGTTCGTCGCATGCTGATCCTCGAGCACCTGCTCGCTGACGGTATTGACCACCTGCGGAATATCCAGCATCGGCATGGTAGTCAGCGTGGCGGTCGAGGTATTGACCGGCTGATATCCCTGGGTAGCGCGTTGCCGAGTGCCGTCGGCCACGACCGTTATGGTCTCGTCAGCGGTTTTCTTTGTTTTATCGGCGCTATTAACCGCTGCCAATAATCCCGGTGAGGTGAAAAAAATCAGTGAAAAAAGCGCACGCCCTTTTAATGCCGAATAAGGGACATTGAGTGGAATCATTTTTGTGTCTCGTGAACGAACCTCGCCTTTGCGGAGAGGTAAAGCCAATAAAATCATTGCCCTGAAAAATAAACCTGGCTGTTTTTTACGCCGCAACGCGCGCCAGATATGTAATTGAGAATCATTCAATCATGAAGGCATGTAGTAGTAAACGTTATGTAAGATAAAAAACTGACGAAACAAATAATCAATCGATTAGCGAGGAATGGGCTGGGTGAAAAAGTAATATCTTATTGTTTTGATTGATTATTAAAGTCGTTTTATGTTGTGCAGGTTTTGGTAGTAAACCCGCGCGGCCGGCGCCGTCATAGGGTATTGACTACTACATTCATCCACCGCATGATCAAAAGAGAATGAGATTTATTTTTGTTTGAGTGCGGAACGAGCGGGCCTGGCGCCACGCCGTTGCGGCGCAGGAGCGAGTTATGCCACAGCGGGTGTTGCCTGCAGAGCAGGGGATCGTCCTTGATTCCCTGTCGGCCGGATATGGCCAGACGCTAATTGTCGACAATATTCATCTGACCATCCCCCACGGGAAAATGACGGTACTGGCCGGCGCCAACGGCTCGGGGAAATCGACGCTGCTGTCGACTATCGCCCGGATGCTCAAGCCGCTGGGGGGCTGCGTACGCCTGGACGGCGAGGTGATTCACCAGATGCCGACCCGGGAGGTTTCCCGTCGGCTGGGCATTCTGCCGCAATCGCCGCTGACCCCGGAAGGGCTGACGGTTTTTGAACTGGTTTCGCGCGGGCGCTACCCCTGGCAGGGGCTGATGCGACAATGGTCCGAGGCCGATGAACGGGCGGTAGAAGAGGCGCTGCGGCTCACCGGTACCGCAGAGTTTGCCCACCTGGCGGTTGATAGCCTCTCCGGCGGCCAGCGCCAGCGCTGCTGGATCGCGATGGCTCTCGCCCAGCAAACGGCGACGATTCTGCTGGATGAGCCCACCACCTGGCTCGATCTGCGCTATCAGGTCGACATCCTTGAACTGCTGCAAACCTTAACCCGCGATCACGGCCGCACGGTGGTCACCGTCCTGCACGACCTGAACTTCGCGGTGAACTACGCCGACCTGCTGGTGTTTCTTAAAAAAGGCGCGATCGCCGGGGTAATTAATGAACAGGAAATCTGTACGCCGGAGCTGATCAAAACCGTCTTTGACGTGGACGTGCAGATGTCGCTCAACCCGCAGACCGGTAAGCCCTTTTTTATGCCGTTCCGCGCCCGTGAGGAGAAGGCGTTATGAGCGCCTCCGCGCTGCTGCCGCCGCGCCGACAATCCCGCCCCCGGCTGGCGCTGGTACTGCTGAGCCTGCTGCTGCTGGGCGGCTCGCTGGTGCATCTCGGACTCGGCGCGCGCTGGATTGCGCCGCAAACGGTGCTGCAGGCGCTGCTCCATTACGATCCGCGCAATTTTGACCACCGAATTATTGTCGATTTACGCCTGGTACGTCTCGCGGCGGCGCTGCTCACCGGCGCGGCGCTCGGCGTGGCGGGGCTGCTGCTGCAAACCGTGATCCGCAACCCGCTGGGCGAGCCGCATATTCTCGGCCTTAACGCCGGCGCTTCGCTGGCGGTAGTGGCGACATCGGCGCTGGGAATCAGCCTCGGCGGCGTGGCGTTAGCCAGACCGCTCACCGCCGCCTGCGGCGCGGCGCTGCTGTTTGGCGGCGTGATGCTGCTGTCGTCGTCCGGGCGGGGCGGCGTCACGCCGCTGCGCATTACCCTGTGCGGGGTGGCGCTGTCGGCCTTTGCCTCGGCGGTCACCGCGGCGATTCTGATCCTCGATGAACAAACGCTGCTGGCGATGCGCACCTGGCTGGCGGGCGATCTTGCCGGGCTGAACTGGCAAACGCTGCGCGCTGCGCTGCTCCCGGCGCTGGCGGGAGTGACGATCGCGCTGGTCATCGCGCCGCGTCTTAACGTGCTGGCGCTGGGCGATAAGGTCGCGCTGGGGCTGGGGGTAAAGATTGTTCAGACCCGCCTGCTGGGGCTGACCGCCATTGCGCTATTGTGCGGCTCGGCGGTGGCGGTGGCCGGGCCGATCGGCTTTGTCGGGCTGGTGGTCCCCCACGCGGTGCGCCGGCTGATTAGCGAAGATATTCGCCTGGCGCTGCCGCTGGCCGCTCCGGTTGGCGCTCTGGTGCTGCTGCTGGCGGATATCGCCGCTCGTACCCTGGTTGCGCCCCAGGAGCTGGCAACCGGCGCGATGACCGCGCTGGTGGGGGCGCCGGTATTTATTTTTATCGCCGCGAGGTTTTTTAAATGAAAAGCGCCGTCCGTCGCGCCGGCTTTCGGCCGCTGACCTGCGGCCGCTGGCACATTCTGCTGCGCCCTGCGGCGGTAAAAATCGCCGCTGTCGCGCTGCTCGTCATCCTGCTGCTGGCGCTGTTTAGCCTGACCCGCGGCAGCTTCCCGATGCCCTCCGGTACCCTGTTCCGTGCGCTGCTGGGGGCGGATAACGTGGGCGATCAGCAGCGATTTATCCTCTTTGATATCCGCCTGCCGCGGCTGTTTATGGCGCTGCTGTGCGGGGCGATGCTCGGTCTGGCCGGCGCGGCGATGCAGAGCATTACCCGCAACGGTCTGGCGGATCCCGGGCTTATCGGGGTGAAGGAGGGGGCCAGTATTGTCGTTCTGGCGCTGGTGCTGTTCTTCCCGGCGGTGGGCCTGGTCTGGCGGCCGCTGGCGGGAATGCTCGGCGGCGTGCTGGTGGCACTGCTGGTTCTGGCGCTGGCCCGCGACTGTTCGCGCCCGCGCTTTATTCTCATCGGCATCGGCGTGTCGTGGACGCTAGCGGCGGCGGTGGGCATTTTTATGACCACCGCCGACGTGCGCGATGTTCAAACGGCGATGATCTGGCTGGCGGGCAGCCTGCACGCGGCGACCTGGCCGCTGTTGGCCGTCGCCTTCTGCTGGGCGCTGCCCGGGGCGCTGATCCTTTTTTTGACCGCCAGGGCCGCCGATGCGGCGCTGCTCGGCGACTGCACGGCCATTGGTCTCGGCGTACGCCTGCAGCAGCTAACCCTGCTGCGCTTTTTCGCGCCGGTGCTGCTGACCTCCGCCAGCGTTTCCTGCGTCGGAAGCCTCGGCTTCGTTGGCCTGATGGCGCCGCATATGGCGCGGTTTCTGCTGCGCGGCGGCCAGGTGGCGCTGCTCTGCGGCAGCGCGTTGGTTGGCGCGCTGCTGGTGTTAGCCACCGATACAATTGGCCGACTGGCTTTCGCGCCGCTGCAGATCCCTGCAGGGATCGTGATTGCGCTGGTCGGCTGTCCGTTTTTTATCGTTCTGCTCTGGCGTCGCCGTGACGCCCTGTAAATCAAAAAGGATCGCTATGCGTTGGTTCGTTTCTCTGCTGGTGCTGTTGGCGGGCGTCGCCTCGGCCGCCGATACGCAAACCTTCACCGATGATTTGGGTCGTACGGTGACCGTTCCGCTGCACCCGCAGCGCATTGTGTCGCTGCACGATCTGGATATCACCATCCCGCTGATCGAGCTTGGCGTCCCGCCGGTGGCCAGCCACGGGAGGACGCGTCCGGACGGCAGCCACTTTTTACGCGCCAGCGCACAGCTGACCGGCGTTGATTTCGATAACAGCGCGATTCGGTTTATCGGCACGGCGGATATCGATCTCGAAGCGGTGGCCGCCGCGAAACCGGACCTGATTATTACCGAGCCCAGCCGCCACGTTTCGGTGGAGCAGCTGGAGAAGATTGCGCCAACGGTCAGCATCGATCACCTGCAGGGCAGCGCGCCGCGCATCTACCGCAAGCTGGCGCAGCTCACCGGCACCCAGCCGCGGCTCTTAATCCTCGAACGCCGCTATCAGGCGCAGATAGCCCAGCTAAAGGCGATGGTGGATACGCAAAACATCGTAGTCTCGGTGATTCAGGCCAACAACGGCAAGGTTACCGTGCATCACGCCTATCATGCGCTGGGACGCGTGCTGCGCGATGCCGGATTCCGCTTCCCGCCGCTGATTGACAACATCCCCGATGGCCAGCGTATCGACGTCAGCGCCGAGCAGCTGCCGGCGCTGGATGCCGATTTCGTATTTGCCACCTGGCGTTCCGATACCGGCGGCAGGCCGCAGGATGAGCTGCAGGCGATGGAGGGCGTGATGCCCGGCTGGTGCGACTTTATGCGCGCCTGCCGCACCGGGCGCTATATTCTGCTGCCGCGCGAGGAGGTTATCTCTAACTCCTACGCCGCGCTGTCGCTGATGGTCGCCCAGGTACAGTCGCACATTGCCGGTCGTCCTTTGCCCGAGGGGCTGAAATGAAAACGGTGGTCAAAAGAGAGAAGGGGCGGGTTGACCTGTTCGGCGAACGTTTTCGCGCCCGCGCGCATCAGCTGTCGCCGCGTCTGCTGGCGGTGGTGAGCTATATCAACGAAAACCGGGAAGCGGTGCTGGAGCGCACGGCCATGGAAATCGCCGCCGCGACCAATACCTCGGACGCCACGGTGGTGCGCGCCATCCAGGCGCTCGGCTTCGCCGGGCTGCGGGAACTGAAGCAGACCATGGAGCGCTGGTTCGGCCCGTCGGCGACCTCGTCGGAAAAAATGATCTCCACGGTGAGCGCCTTATCCAGCGACGTCAATTCGAGCATCGATTTCGTGCTGGAAGGGCATCAGCGGGCCTGCGAAGTGCTTGCGCGCCCCGACAACCGCGCCGCGGTGGCCCAGGCGGTGGCGCTGCTGACCGACGCGCGCCAGGTGGGGATTTTTGGGATCGGCGCCTCGGGCATTCTGGCGGAGTATACCGCCAGGCTGCTGAGCCGCATCGGCCTGCCTTCGTACGTAATGAACCGCACCGGGTTTAGCCTCGCCGAGCAGCTGATCGGCCTGCAGCGCGGCGACGTGCTGATTATGATGGGGCAGAAGTCGCCGCACCGGGAGGGGATGACGACCCTGCGCGAGGCCCGCCGTCTGGGGATCCCGACGATTTTACTCACCCAGGCGCTGGACTCCCGCTTTAGCCAGGAGGCGCAGGTGGTCATTGAGGTGCCGCGCGGCGGCGATAATGGACGGGTGCCGCTGCACGGGACGGTGCTGGTTTGCCTGGAGATGATCGTGCTGTCGGTCGCCTCCACCGCGCCGCAAAAAACGGTGAAATCGATGAAGCGGATCAATGAATTGCATCGGGCCATCGGGAAATCCGGCGGTAAACGAAGCTAAACGGCAGATAATTTACCGTCGGGAAGGTTTCCGGTTGCATGCCATGCTGACAGTGTGTATTTTTATGCAAAATTAATGCATAAAACGGAGTTGTCATGGTTAAGAAGTGGATGAAAGCATGCTGCCTGGTGGCGGCGATGATCGGCACCGCCCACGCGGCTCAGCAAACTTACGTGGTGGGATCCGGCGGAACCTATCGCCCGTTTGAGTTCGAGAACAGCCAGAAACAGCTGGAAGGTTTTGATATCGATATCATCAAAGCGATCGCCAAAGCGGAAGGCTTTGATATCAAACTGGTCAATACGCCGTGGGAAGGGATCTTCGCCACCCTCAACACCGGCGACCGCGACATTATTATCTCCGGGATCACCATCACCGATAAGCGTAAGCAGATGGTGGATTTCTCCGCCCCTTATTTCCCGGCCGAGCAGTCCATCGTCGTGCCGGCGGATTCAAAGGTCTCCTCCCTTGAGGCGCTGAAAAACGAGAAAGTCGGCGTGGTGAACTCCAGCACTGGCGATATCGTGGTTTCCGACGTGCTGGGCAAGAACAGTACCGCGATCAAGCGTTTTGATAATACTCCGCTGATGCTGCAGGAGCTGTTTGAAGACGGCGTGAGCGCGGCGGTCGGCGACGTCGGCGTGGTGAAATACTACATCAAGCAGCACCCGGAGAAGCAGTTCAAGCTGGTGCCGGATGCCAAATTTGAGCGCCAGTATTTCGGCATCGCGGTGGCGAAAGGCAACAGCGAGCTGCAGGCGAAGATCAACGCCGGTTTACAGAAAATCATCGCTGACGGCACCTACGCCAAAATCTATAAAACCTGGTTCGACGAGAACGTCCCGACGCTGCCAGCGCAATAATTCGCATTTTTATTTTCATCACGGCTATCGACTCTGGCGATAGCCGTATTTTTTAGGGAAGGGCTATGACGGGATTCCGTTGGGAGATCATTGAGGAGTACGGTCCGCTGTTTATGGACGGTGCCCTGATGACCATTAAATGTACCATTATCTGCGTGATCCTCGGCACCCTGTGGGGGCTGACCCTCGGGCTGGGGCGCATGGCGAAAGCCGAGCACGGGGTATGGAAATACGTTCTGCGTTATCTGGTGCAGTTTCCGGTGCGCTTTTACGTCAGCGCGTTTCGCGGTACGCCGCTGTTCGTGCAAATTATGGTGGTGCACTTCGCGCTGGTGCCGCTGTTTATCAACCCCCGCGACGGACTGCTGGTGACCAGCGGCATGTTGAGCGCTGATTTCGCTCGCGAGCTGCGCTCAAACTACGGCGCGTTTCTCTCCTGTATCGTGGCGATTACGCTGAATGCCGGGGCCTACGTGTCGGAGATCTTCCGCGCCGGGATCCAGTCGATCGATAAGGGGCAGATGGAAGCTTCCCGCGCGCTGGGAATGCCGTGGTGGAAAACTATGCGTCAGGTGATCCTGCCGCAGGCGTTTCGCCGCATTCTGCCGCCGCTGGGCAACAACGCTATCGCCATCGTTAAAGATTCCTCGCTGGCGTCGGCCATCGGTCTGGCGGACCTGGCCTACGCCGCGCGCACCGTTTCCGGCGCCTACGCCACCTACTGGGAACCCTACCTGACCATCTCCCTGGTTTACTGGGTTATTACTTTCCTGCTGGCGCAGCTGGTTAACCGTCTGGAAAAGAGGTTTGGCAAAAGTGATTCACATTCGTAATTTACACAAGCGCTTCGGCGACAGCCACGTTCTGCGCGGCATCAGCTGCGACATTAAGCCGCAGGAAGTGGTGTGCATTATCGGCCCCTCCGGTTCCGGGAAAAGCACCTTTCTGCGCTGCATGAACGCGCTGGAAACCGTCAGCGAAGGCGAGGTTGAGGTAAACGGCTTCGCTGCCCACGATCGCGCCACCGATCTGAATAAGATGCGGGAAAGCGTCGGCATGGTCTTTCAGCGCTTTAATCTGTTCCCGCACAAAACGGTGCTGGAAAACCTGATTATGGCCCCGATGAGCCTGCGCGGCATGGCGCGAGCGGAGGCGGTGCGTCTGGCGGAAGAGCTGCTGGCGAAAGTCGGACTGAGCGACAAGCGCGACGCCTGGCCCTCCAGCCTCTCCGGCGGGCAGCAGCAGCGGGTGGCCATCGCGCGCGCGCTGGCGATGAAGCCGTCGATTATGCTGTTTGATGAGCCCACTTCGGCGCTCGATCCTGAGCTGGTGGGCGACGTGCTGGAGGTGATGAAAAACCTCGCCAGTGAAGGGATGACCATGGTAATCGTAACCCACGAGATGGGCTTTGCCCGCGAAGTGGCCGACCGGGTTATCTTTATCGACCAGGGCATTATTCAGGAAGAGGGGAAACCGGCGCAGATCTTTGGCGCGCCGACTAACCCGCGCACCGCCGCGTTTTTGAGTAAAGTGCTGTAATGGCTCCCGGCCCCGGCGCGCGACTGCGCTGCCGGGGAGAAGACCCTGCGCGGGCGATGAGGGCGCTTTCGTTCTGCCGAACCGTGCCTGCCCTTAAGCGTTACTGCGCCGCCTCGCTAATATCATCCATCTCTTCTTCGCGCTCGCGTTCGTCCGCCAGCAGGGCTTTTTCGCTTTTACCCAGGCACTGAATCAGCAGGAACAGCGCGCCGCTGACAAACAGCGTCATCAGCAGACCATCATACCCCGCAACGCTGATCAGCAATCCGCTGACCACCGGCCCGGCGACGCTCCCCGCGGACCAAAAGAATCCCAGCAGGGCGTTGATCATAATCAGCTTCTGCCCGGAGAAGGTCTTCCCGGCGCGGACCAGCGACAGGGTATAGAGCGCCCCCGCCGCGGCGCCGAGAAGCAGACAGCCGACAATCAGCTGGATATGCGACGCCAGCAGGAACGGTAAGGCCAGCAGGGCGAGGCAGAAGACCACCGCGCAGGTCAGATGCACGCGGCGGATACCGAAGCGATCGGCAATCCAGCCCAGCGGCGCCTGGAATACGGCATCGCCGGTTAATACCACCGTGACCAGCAGTACCGCCGTCACTTCACTCAGCCCTTTATCCATACCGTAAAGCGGCAGCAGCGCCAGTATGCTGGCATCAAAAAAGGCGAAGCAGAATACGCCGGAAGCCAGTACCGGCAAAAAGGCGCCGAGGCTGCGCCAGCTGGCGCGTTCCGCCAGCCGTTCACGGCTGCCGGAGGGCAAATGGCGGAGCATCAGCAGACAGGCGAGGGTCACCAGCCCGACGAGCAGCAGAGTCCATGATTGATACGCTTCTCCGGCGGAGATCAGCAGCGGTCCCGCGAGCTGACAGCCGGTAAAGGCGGAGGCATAAATGCCGGTCAGGGTTGCCCGATTTTTACCCGCCGCGCCGCCGGTGATCCAGCTTTCGCCAATGACGATAATCACCCCTGACGCCAGGCCGGTCACCAGCCGCGGCAGCAGGAGATGAACCATATCAAACGACAGGCAGGAGGCGATGGTTGCCGCCGCCAGCGCCACCAGGCTGACGGAGAGCAGAAGCCCCATCTCGAAGCGCCGGCACAGCGCGGGCGAGAGGAAGGAGGAGATCATCATCCCCGCTGGCGGTAGCGCGGCCAGCAGGCCGACGTAAACGGTATCAATCTGCTGCTGCGCCAGCTCCAGACTGATTAAGGGTACCGTGTATCCGGTGATAAATCCCACTAATGAAGCCGCCATGATCATCGCCAGCGTGGGGGCAAGACGATTCTGCTCTGGGTTGAACATTTTATTTCCGGTTAAGGAGGTCTGTAGAGTGAATTATTCGGCAAAACGCCAGTATAGCTGCATAATAATTAATCGCACGCCTTATGTCACCGTTGATATGACTACAAAAAAACGCAGTGCAGGCGGGATGGCGCGCAAAGGCGCGTTGGCGCAGGGTTTGGCGGCAGTTGTCAGCGAGCGGGCGAAAGGATATAACCAATAGGCTAGCGGGTTACCTGTAGCCCCAACGTATTGCATAAAACACTCGTTCAGCGCTGAAGCTGTGCAGGAAAGGAGTAAGACATGGCTGTATCCCCTTCACTGATCGCCGAGGCCATTCGCTGGCGACGTGATTTTCATGCTTGCCCTGAGCTGGGGTATCAGGAACAGGAAACCTCCCGCCGGGTCGCTGAACTGCTCGCTTCATTTGGCCTTCAGGTGCATAGCGGTCTGGCGGGCACCGGCGTGGTCGCGACGCTGGAGAACGGCCCGGGTCCGGTAATTGGCCTGCGGGCCGATATGGATGCGCTACCGATCGCCGAGCAGAGCGACGTCGACTATAAATCGCGTAATCCGGGCGTGATGCACGCCTGCGGCCACGACGGCCATAGCGCGATGCTGCTGGCGGCAGCGGCGCATCTGGCGCAAACCCGCCGCTTTCGCGGTACCGTTCACTTTGTTTTCCAGCCCGCTGAGGAGAACCTGGGCGGCGCGCGTAAGATGGTGGAAGAGGGGCTGTTTTCGCGCTTCCCGATGGATGCCATTTACGCGCTGCACAACTGGCCGGGTATGCCGCTGGGCCAGGTGGCGATCGGCAGCGGAGCGATGATGGCCTCTCTCGATGCGTTTGAAATCACCCTGACCGGCAAGAGCTGTCATGCGGCGATGCCGGAGCGCGGGGCGGACCCGATTGTCGCCGCGGCGCAGCTGATTATGGCGCTGCAAACCATTCCGTCGCGCCGCCTGTCGCCGCAGGAATCCACGGTGGTAAGCATTACCCAGATTTCCGGCGGGGAGGCGATCAACGTGCTGCCGGATAAAGTGGTGCTGCGCGGAACCTCTCGCTGTCTGAATAACCAGGTGCGTGAGCGGGTCAGGGGGCTGATTGAAAGCTATGTCGCCGCCCAGCCGCAGGTATCAGACGTGGAAGGCAAAATCGCCTGGTATCCCGGTTATCCCGTCACCACCAACCACCCGGCTGAAGCGCAAAAGGTTCGCGAGGTGGCGACCGCGCTGCTGGGGGAATCGGCGGTGAGCTGGAACGGCAATCCCTCTATGGCCTCGGAAGATTTTGCCTGCATGCTGGAGGCCTGCCCGGGCGCCTATTTCTGGATTGGTACCGATGGCGAGACGGCGTCAAAGCCGCTGCATAACGCCGGATATGATTTTAACGATGCGCTGATCCCGCACGGCGTGGCGCTGTGGACGGCGCTGGTGGAGAAACTGTTGGCGTAAGAGACCGATCCCGGAGGCGATGCTGCGCATCTGTCCGGGCTACCGGCCCGCAGACGGCACTGAACCTGTAGACCGGGCAAGGCGCGTTGCGCGCCGCCCCCGAGAACAGAGCGCAGAGTAGCTGAATTTCCCGGAGGCGATGCTGCGCATCTGTCCGGGCTACCGGCCCGCAGACGGCACTGAACCTGTAGCCCGGGCAAGGCGCGTTGCGCGCCGCCCCCGGGAACAGAGCGCAGAGTAGCTGAATTTCCCGGAGGCGATGCTGCGCATCTGTCCGGGCTACCGATCCGCAGATGGCGGTGAATCTGTAGCCCGGGCAAGGCGCGTTGAGCGCAGCCCCCGGGAGCAAAAGTGGATATGGAGGGAGACGCGCGCATCTCCCTGCGTTGTTTTACACGTTCACCGCCGCTTTCAGGCGCGCTTTCATCTCACTATAGCTTGTCCAGGCATACTGCTCGGCCCAGCGCTGATCCGCGATAGCCTCCACCTTCACCGCGCAGTATTTGGTTTCCGGCGTTTTCGAGATCGGGTCGAGATTATCCTGCGTTAGCTCATTACAGGCGCCGACCCACCATTGATAGGTCATATACACCGCGCCTTCGTTAATGCGATCGCTGATATCGGCGCGGGTAATCACCTTACCGCGCCGCGAGCTGACCCACACCAGCTGCTGGTCGGCGATACCGAGGCGCTGCGCGTCGGCGCGATTGATTTGCACCCGGCCCGGCTCATCGGCAAGCGATTGCAGGGCCGCGCAGTTGCCGGTCATCGAACGACACGAGTAGTGGCCGACTTCGCGCACGGTACAGAGCACCAGCGGATACGCTTCATCCGGCGTCTCGGCAGGCGCGCGCCACGGGGCGGCGAACAGCTGGCCTTTGCCGGTTGGCGTATCGAAGAGGTTATCTTTATACAGCCATGGCGTACCGGGGTGATCCAGCGTCGGGCACGGCCACTGGACGTGGTTCATATCGCCCATTTTCTCGTAGGTGACGCCATAGAACAGCGGACAAAGCTCGCGCATTTCGTCCCAGATCTGCTGGTTGTTATCGTAATGCATCGGGTAGCCCATTTCGCTGGCCAGCAGGCTGATGATTTCCCAGTCGCGCTTAACATTACCGGTGGCGATAATCGCCTGCTCGAAGCGCTGGAAGCCGCGGTCGGCGCAGGTAAAGACGCCGCCGTGTTCGCCCCAGGAGGTGGCGGGCAGCAGCACATCGGCGATTTCGGCGGTTTTGGTCATAAAGATATCCTGCACCACCACAAAATCGAGCGCCTCAATCCCCTTACGCACCAGGCCTAAATCGGCTTCGGTTTGCAGGGGATCTTCACCCATGATGTAGTAGGCTTTAATTTCGCCGGCCAGCGCTTTGTGCGGCACTTCGGTGATCCGGGTGCCGACCTGGTCGTCCATGACAGCCGGGTTAACGCCCCATGCTTTGGCAAACTTATCGCGAACGCTGGCGTCGGTGACGTCCTGGTAGCCGGGGAACATATTCGGCAGGACGCCCATATCGCAGGCACCCTGGACGTTGTTTTGTCCGCGTACCGGCCCCACGCCGACGTTGGCGCGTCCGAGGTTACCGGTTAACAGCGCCAGGCTCGCCAGCCCTCTGACGACGTCCACCGCCTGGCCGAACTGGGTGACTCCCATGCCCCACATAATGGTGGCGGAAGGCGCGGCGGCAAACATGCGCATCGCCTGGCGAATTTCAGCGGCCGGCACGCCGACGATCCCTTCGACGGCTTCAGGGGAATAGTCTTTCACCGTTTCGCGATAGGCGTCCAGCCCCTCGGTAAAGCGGTCGACGTAGTCGTGGTTATACAGATCCTCTTCCAGCAGCACGTGGGCGAAGGCGTTGACCAGCGCCATATTGCGGCCGTTATTGAGCTGCAGATGGCGATCGGCGATGCGGGCGGTTTCGATACGGCGCGGGTCGCAGACGATGATTTTCGCCCCGTTTTCGCGAGCTTTAATCACCCGGCGGGCGACGATAGGGTGGGAGTCGGCGCAGTTATAGCCAAAGACCAGCAGGCATTTCGAGTTTTCGATATCGCTAATCGAGTTGCTCATCGCGCCGTTACCGAGCGCCAGCTGAAGCCCGGCTACCGACGGGCCGTGGCAGACGCGGGCGCAGCAGTCGACGTTGTTGGTGTGGAGCACGCCGCGGGCGAATTTCTGTATCACATAGTTGGTTTCATTCCCGGTACCGCGCGATGAACCGGTCGTCATAATGGCGCGCGGGCCGTGCTTCTCCTTTATTTCACGCAGTTTTTTCGCCGTATAGCGGATAGCTTCCTCCCAGCTGACCGGGGTGAACTTATCGCCTTTCTGATAGCGAATCATCGGCTGCTGCAGACGCGGCGTCAGTAGCTGGGTGTCGTTGAGGAAATCCCAGCCGTAATAGCCTTTCAGGCACAGCTGATTTTGGTTGGTGACGCCATCGGCGGCTTCGGCACGGAGAATTTTATTGTTTTCGACGACCAGCTTAAGTTTGCAACCGGCCCCGCAATAAGGGCAAACGCTCGTGATTTTTTTCATCAGTAACAGACCTGTTAACAGAGAATAAACAACAATGGACAGGCCGGGCCCGGCCCGCCTTTGTCAGGGCGTCATGAGCCAGCGCACCGGCAAATGACGGGAGCGTTATGCATACGCTGTGCCAAAACTTAACTTATTGAATTTGTATAGAATAATTGATCATGCAGGGCGAGGCGGCGGTGATGTCGACACTAATGACGATGACATGACGCCCGTTCGGGCGTCATCGGGGAAAAATCAGGCCAGCTTCTGGCGCAGCTGCGCGAGGGTGTCGGCGGGTAAACCGACTTCTTCGGCGGCGGCGCAAATCGCCTGCCAGCTGCCGGCGTCCAGCGGTATCCCCTGCGCCAGACGCTGCTGGCGGTTAGCCTCTTCCCACTCGCCCGGGGCCAGAATCGGCGCGTCCGGGTCGTGCGGCGACCGTTTACACCAGTCGATAAACGCTTCGGTCTCGCGCTGCATATCCGGCGCATCGAACGCTTCCGGGCTGAGAATAATGGTGGTCATGCAGTTGAAGATAGCGTCCACGCTGCCCTGCAGCGTCTCCTGATGCGAGGTTTTACCGCCGGATACCGCGCCGCCGATAATTTCGCACAGCGTCGCCAGCGCGTAGCCTTTATGTTCGGCAAAGGTCAGCAGCGCCCCCAGCGGCGACGTCTGCATCACCGCCGGGTCGGTAGTGGGGACGCCGTGAGCGTCGATCAGCGACCCCGCCGGTACCGGGACGCCTTTATGCCAGGCGACGCGGGTTTTACCGAAGGCGATGGCGCTGGTGGCGTAATCCAGCAGCAGCGGCGGATGGCCGGCGCGCGGGAACACCACGCACAGCGGGTTAGTACCGAAGCGGCTGTCTTTCCCACGGAACGGGGCGACCATCACGTTGCCAACGACGTTAACGAAATGGATAGAGATCATTCCGTCGGCCGCGCACTGTTCCGCCCAGTAGCCGATGCGGCCAATATGGTGCGCATTGCGCAGCGCCACGGCGGCCATACCGTGCTCTCTGGCTTTCTTAATGCCGATCTGCATGGCTTCATGGGCCACCACCTGGCCGAAGCCGCCGTTGCCGTCCAGCGTGACCACCGCGCCCGCGTCCTTCATCACGCTGGCGTGGCGATTGAGCTGGAGATAACCCTGCGCGTGGGAGCGTACGTAGCTTGGGATCATGCCGACGCCGTGGGAATCGTGCCCGGCCAGGTTAGCGGCAATCAGGTGGTCGGCGATAAGCGATGCTTCGGTGAGGGAGCTTCCCATATGGGTGAAAAGGGTTTTAACAAATTGATGCAGATCCGTGGCCTGGAAGCGATGTCCTGTTTGCACTGATTCTCTCCTGTGATTGGGTTGCGAATTCTTGTTTTAGTGTGTTTGCATTTCCATGCTGCGCTGAGCCACGGAGAAGATCAAGGTTTTGAATCTGTGGCGGTAAAGAGAAGGGCTGAGGGGAAAAGTGCAGCGTTGAGGCCGGGCAGTCTGGTTATGATGTGAGGGATCATTAACGCTGAATGTTCTCTCTGGCGACTTGTCTGGGATGGCTCACCGTAGAAAGACGCTGTCTCTCTCTGTCCACGGGGAGGGCGCAAGGAAGGTTATAGGGCATGATATGAGTGAGAGGCATTATTGTAAGTTGTGTTTTAATATATCCGCTGAATGAAATGCCGCTATTTCTTTTTCGCTCAGCGCGAATCTATACGTTGTCCGGTTTAACCATCGATACCGGATATCTGAAACGTATTATTTGTAAGTTTTATATTAATCCTGTCAGCCATTAATTATAACCATATTAACGCCCGGTACTGGAGTTTTTCATGTCCTTTGAAGAGTAAATAATAATTTATTTCTTACGCCCCTGTTCGCGCGCGTTTCAGCATCCGGAACGACCAGTATTTGCGTTACATATTGATTTGCATCAATCAACGCTGCCTGTTCAGATATGAATTTAATTCACATTCCTCTGTCAGGTATACATCCTGCCTTTATTGTAAGAAAAGAGTTGTTATTACATACCAGCTTTGTTTGTCTCATGCGTTTCATTTTTACATTTTCCTTAAGATGCCTGAGGAAAGTCTCATAATGGACTTTGCAACCGGCAGGTTGATATTTTTTGGCGCTTTGCTCTACTATATCCGGGTCTTCACACACCGTTATCTTTAACACATTATTCCTCACGGGAAGGGACTGCTATGGCTGATACGTTCCAGAATGAGGTGCCCAAGGCACGCATTAATTTAAAGCTGGCTCTGCACACAGGAGGCGCGCAGAAGAAAGTCGAGCTGCCGCTGAAACTCCTCACCATCGGTGATTTCAGTAATGGCAAAGAAGACCGGCCATTATCGGAAAGAGCAAAAATCAACGTCAATAAAAATAACTTCAACAGCGTACTTTCGGAATTCAGCCCGGAAATCAGCCTCACGGTACAGAACACGCTGGCCGGCGATAGCGCCGAAGAAAATATTCAGCTCCGCTTCGCCGATATGAAAGATTTCGAACCGGAGCAGGTGGCCCGCCAGATCCCCCAGCTCCGCGCCATGCTGGCGATGCGGAATTTATTACGCGACCTCAAATCCAACCTCCTTGATAACGCCACTTTCAGAAAAGAGCTTGAGAAAATCCTGAAAGACCCGGCACTGACGCAGGAATTACGCGACGAAATGAGCGCGCTGGCCCCGAAATAAACGGCGTGCGTTATTTAATGGATTAACCGGGAATATGCTGATGTCTGTAAATACTGAAACCGCCCCCGCGCAGGGGCAGACCGCTGTACTGGAAAAAGAGAGCGTTTACGCCTCCCTGTTTGACAAAATCAACCTGACCCCGGCTTCCCGCCTGGGCGATATTAACGACTTTCTGGATGATGCCGCGCTGTCCGACGCCCCGGCGGGCGAACGACTGACGGCGGCGATGCAGGTGTTTATGGACTGCATCCGTCAGTCCGGAAAGACCGTGGAGAAGCTCGACAAGACCCTGATTGACCACCATATCGCTGAACTGGACTATCAAATCAGCCGCCAGCTGGACGCGGTGATGCACCATCCTGAGTTCCAGAAGGTGGAATCCCTGTGGCGCGGCCTGAAGCAGCTGGTGGACAGCACCGACTACCGCCAGAACGTCAAAACCGAAATTCTGGATGTCTCCAAAGACGATCTGCGCCAGGACTTCGAAGACGCGCCGGAGCTGATTCAGAGCGGTCTCTACTGGCACACCTACACCGCCGAGTACGACACCCCGGGCGGCGAGCCGATTGGCTCGGTGATCTCCGCGTATGAGTTCGACGCCAGCCCGCAGGACGTGGCGCTGATGCGCAACATCTCCGGCGTCTCCGCCGCGGCCCATATGCCGTTTATCGGTGCCGTCGGCCCGGCCTTCTTTCTGAAAGAGTCCATGGAAGAGGTTGCCGCCATCAAGGATATCGGCAACTACTTCGACCGCGCCGAGTACATCAAATGGAAATCCTTTCGCGACACCGACGACGCGCGCTATATCGGCCTGGTGATGCCGCGCGTGCTGGGCCGCCTGCCGTATGGTCCGGACACCGTGCCGGTGCGCAGCTTCAACTACGTCGAGCAGGTGAAAGGCCCGGACCATGAGAAATACCTGTGGACCAGCGCCTCGTTCTCTTTCGCGTCCAACATGGTGAAAAGCTTTATTAATAACGGCTGGTGCGTGCAGATCCGTGGCCCGCAGGCGGGCGGAGCGGTGAAAGATCTGCCGATCCACCTCTACGATCTGGGCACAGGCAACCAGGTGAAGATCCCGTCGGAGGTGATGATCCCGGAAACCCGCGAGTTTGAGTTCGCCAGCCTCGGCTTTATCCCGCTGTCGTACTACAAAAACCGCGACTATGCCTGCTTCTTCTCGGCCAACTCCGCCCAGAAGCCGGCGCTGTACGACACCGCCGACGCCACCGCCAACAGCCGCATCAATGCGCGCCTGCCGTATATCTTCCTGCTGTCGCGCATTGCGCACTACCTGAAGCTCGTTCAGCGTGAAAACATCGGCACCACCAAGGATCGCCGCCTGCTGGAGCTGGAGCTCAACACCTGGGTGCGCGGTCTGGTGACGGAGATGACCGACCCGGGCGACGAGCTGCAGGCCTCACACCCGCTGCGCGACGCGAAGGTGGTGGTGGAAGATATCGAGGACAATCCGGGCTTCTTCCGGGTGAAGCTGTACGCGGTGCCGCACTTCCAGGTGGAAGGGATGGACGTGAACCTGTCTCTGGTTTCTCAGATGCC
>NZ_WCIN01000029.1:0-232432 GCF_009025755.1 Klebsiella sp. RCJ4 | reverse complement strand
GCGCTGAGCATGGACGCAGTACAGAAAGCCAAATCCGGTCACCCGGGTGCCCCGATGGGTATGGCTGACATTGCCGAAGTCCTGTGGCGTGATTTCCTGAATCATAACCCGCAGAACCCGTCATGGGCCGACCGCGACCGTTTTGTCCTGTCCAACGGCCACGGTTCCATGCTGATTTACAGCCTGCTGCACCTCACCGGTTATGATCTGCCGATTGAAGAGCTGAAGAACTTCCGTCAGCTGCACTCTAAAACGCCGGGTCACCCGGAAGTCAGCTACACCGCGGGCGTGGAAACCACCACCGGTCCGCTGGGGCAGGGTATTGCGAATGCGGTTGGTATGGCCATCGCGGAGAAAACTCTGGCGGCGCAGTTCAACCGCCCGGGCCACGACATTGTTGACCACTTCACCTACGCGTTCATGGGCGACGGCTGCATGATGGAAGGTATCTCTCACGAGGTATGTTCTCTGGCCGGTACCCTGAAACTGGGCAAGCTGGTGGCGTTCTATGACGACAACGGCATCTCCATCGACGGTCACGTCGAAGGCTGGTTCACCGATGACACCGCGAAGCGTTTTGAAGCCTACGGCTGGCACGTGGTGCGCGGCGTTGACGGTCACGATGCTGACTCGATTAAACGCGCGGTAGAGGAAGCGCGTGCGGTTACCGACAAACCGTCCCTGCTGATGTGCAAAACCATCATCGGTTTCGGTTCGCCGAACAAAGCCGGTACCCACGACTCCCATGGCGCGCCGCTGGGCGACGCGGAAATCGCGCTGACCCGCGAAGCGCTCGGCTGGAAACACCCGGCGTTTGAAATCCCGTCTGAAATCTATGCCCAGTGGGATGCCAAAGAAGCCGGCCAGGCGAAAGAGTCCGCGTGGAACGAGAAATTCGCTGCCTACGCCAGAGCCTTCCCGCAGGAAGCCGCCGAGTTTACCCGCCGTATGAAAGGCGAGATGCCGGCTGATTTCGACGCGAAAGCGAACGAATTCATCGCGAAGCTGCAGGCTAACCCGGCGAAAATCGCCAGCCGTAAAGCGTCCCAGAACGCCATTGAAGCCTTCGGCCCGCTGCTGCCTGAGTTCCTCGGCGGCTCCGCTGACCTGGCGCCAAGTAACCTGACCCTGTGGTCCGGCTCTAAGGCCATCAACGAAGACGCTGCCGGTAACTATATCCACTACGGCGTGCGTGAATTCGGTATGACCGCGATTGCCAACGGTATCGCCCTGCACGGCGGTTTCCTGCCGTACACCTCCACCTTCCTGATGTTCGTCGAGTACGCGCGTAACGCGGTACGTATGGCGGCGCTGATGAAGCAGCGTCAGGTGATGGTCTACACCCACGACTCCATCGGTCTGGGCGAAGACGGCCCGACGCACCAGCCGGTTGAGCAGGTGGCTTCCCTGCGCGTCACCCCGAATATGTCAACATGGCGTCCGTGCGACCAGGTGGAATCCGCCATTGCGTGGAAATACGGCGTGCAGCGTCAGGACGGCCCGACCGCGCTGATCCTCTCCCGTCAGAACCTGGCGCAGCAGGAGCGTACCGAAGAGCAGCTGGCGAACGTCGCCCGCGGCGGCTACGTGCTGAAAGACTGCGCGGGACAGCCGGAGCTGATCTTCATCGCCACCGGTTCTGAAGTGGAGCTGGCGGTTGCCGCTTACGAAAAACTGACTGCCGAAGGCGTGAAGGCGCGCGTGGTTTCCATGCCGTCCACCGACGCGTTCGACAGGCAGGATGCCGCTTACCGTGAAGCCGTGCTGCCGAAAGCCGTCTCTGCGCGCGTGGCCATCGAAGCGGGTATCGCCGACTACTGGTTCAAATACGTGGGCCTGAACGGCGCGATCGTTGGCATGACCACCTTCGGTGAGTCTGCGCCGGCGGAGCAGCTGTTTGAAGAGTTTGGCTTCACCGTGGACAACGTGGTCGCGAAAGCGAAAGCGCTGCTGTAGTCCTTTCCCCCTTCCCGGGGGCGGCGCGGTAAAGCCGCGCCTTGCCCGGGCTACGGGGCCAGCGCGGTCGGGTAGTCCGGACCGGTGCGCGGCACCGCCAGCGGGAAAAGAATCTGGCTTCACCGTAGACAACGCGGTTGCCAGAGTAAAAGCACTGTTGTTATTTTCGACCGTTAAAATCCGGCCCCTCATCGCTGTCTGGTGGGAGGGCCGTTATAATGTTGATTGTCTATTTCACATATATGTAACGTTGTGATTAACAAAACAGTATCAGACAGACATTTGTGGCATGTTTCTTCACTCGGACAACAGAGAAGGAATAACACCATGGCCACTGAATATGTTGACTACCTGATCCTCGGCGACGAGCATCACGGCGAAATCCACAGGGATATTAAAAGCCACTCTCTCCGGGTCCGTTCGAAATACGCCGCCTGTTCCGTCCGGGGAGATACCTCTGCCGAGCAGCCAAAAATGGTGAACTACAATGTCCATGAATATCCGGCGCAGGATGGGCGATTTTATCTGGTGGCGACCAACTACCCGCTGGCCGATTTTGACGTTGAAGACGCGCTGGTTAAATCAAGAATTCATCCGTTGAGAAGCTAGAAACGCACTTCCTGAAGCGGTCGGGTAAGCACCATGCTACCCGACCTGTGAGGTGATTAACGACCCGCTTTCAGCTTCTGATAATACTCTTCATAAAGCGTACTGGCGCTGCCGACATCGTTCTGCCATTCGCCTTTCTGAATCGTTGCGGCGTCCGGGTAGAGCGATTTATCGTTGGCGATTTCCGGGCTTAGCATCTTCCGCGCGGCAAGGTTTGGCGTCGGGTAGCCGATAGTTTCCGCTACCTGTTTGGCCACTTCCGGGCGCAGCAGGAAGTTGATCAGCTTCAGCGCGCCATCGACGTTTTTGGCGTTTGCCGGAATCGACAGGCTATCCATCCAGAAGATGCCGCCTTCTTTCGGCCACACCACTTCCAGCGGCGTACCGGCCTGACGCGCAACCCACGCGGAGCCGTTCCATACCATGCCGAGGTTGACCTCGCCTTCCATATACGGGTTCGCCGGGTTATCGGAGTTGAACGCCGCGACGTTCGGCATCAGTTTTTTCAGCTCGTTATAGGCCGCTTCAATCTCTTTCGGATCGGTGGTATTACCGGAGTAGCCCAGTTTACGCAGCGCGACCTGGAACACTTCGCGCGCGTCGTCGGTCAGCAGCAGGCTGCTCTTATACTCGGGTTTCCACAGATCCGCCCAGCTGGTGACGGTCTTCGGATCGATCTCTTCGCTATTCACCCCAATGGCCGTCGCGCCCCAGATGTACGGAATGGAGTAGTCGTTGTTGGGGTCGAACGGTTTGTTGAGCATTTCAGGGTCAAGATTGCTGAAGTTGCTCAGTTTGCTCTTGTCGATCTTCTGCAGCATGCCCTCTTTACGCATTTTGTCGACGAAGTAGGTGGAAGGCACGACCAGGTCGTAGGCGCCGTCTTTATAGGTTTTGAGCTTGGCGTACATGGTTTCGTTCGACTCGTAGGTCGAATAGATCACCTTGATGCCGGTCTCTTTGGTGAACTGCTCCAGCAGCCCCGGCGGGACATACTCGGTCCAGTTGTAGAAATAGAGCGTTTTGCTATCGTCCGCGTGCGCGGCGCTCATACCGACTGCCAGAGCGCCCGCAGCGAGCAGGTGGCGTGACCACTTTTTCATTTTAACGTCCCCTGAGTTTTATCACGTGCAATTATCTGGCTGGCAATAACCATCACCAGCGACAGAACCAACAGAATGGTCGCCAGCGCATTAACCTCCGGCGATACCCCAACTTTAACCATCGAATAGATCTTCAGCGGCAGGATCTCATAACCCGGCCCGGTGACGAATGAAGAGACCACCACATCATCCATCGACAGGGTAAAGCTCAGCAGCCACCCTGCGGCCACCGCGGGCAGCGCCAGCGGCAAAATGATCTTTCGCAGAATGGTCAGTTCGCTGGCGCCGAGATCTTTCGCTGCTTCCAGCATCCGCACGTCAAAACCTTTCAGGCGCGAAAATACCGTGACCACCACGAAGGGCAGGCAAAAGGTGATGTGGGAAAACAGCAGCGACCAGAATCCCAGCTGAATACCGATCAGCATAAACAGCACCAGCAGCGAAATCGCCATCACGATATCCGGCGACATCATCACCACGAACAGCATCCCGCTGACGAACGGCTTGCCGCGAAAGCGATAGCGGTACAGCGCCACGGCGGTCAGCGAGCCGATAAGCGTAGCAAAGGTCGCCGAGAGCACCGCCATGGTCAGCGAGTGCTGCGCCGCCTGCAGCAGGCTGTCGTTATTCATCAGCAGGCTATACCAGTTGGTGGTAAAACCCTGCCAGTTAATGCCAAAGCGTGAACTGTTAAAGGAGTTAACGATCAGAATAATAATGGGAATATAGAGATACGCGTAAATAGCGGTCATAAAGCCGCCGCGCAGCAGTCGACCGATCATTCCAGTTCCACCTTTTTATTCAGTAAACGCGCCGCGCGCCAGTAAATCAGCAGCATCAGGCCCATCACCAGCGTAAGCGTGATGCTGGTCGCCGCGCCAAACGGCCAGTCGCGGATGTTGAGGAACTGGCTCTTAATCACGTTACCAATCAGCAGGTTCTTCGCGCCGCCCATCAGGTCGGAAACGTAGAACAGCCCCATAGCCGGAAGCATCACCAGCAGGCAGCCGGCGATAATCCCCGGCATGGTCAGCGGAATGATGATACGGATAAAGGTTTGTAGCTTACCGGCGCCAAGGTCTTTTGCCGCTTCCAGCAGCGGGCGGTCGAGCTTCTCGATGCTCGAGTAGAGCGGCATCACCATAAACGGCAGCAGAATATAGACCAGGCCGATAATCACCGCCGAGGGGGTGTACATGATGCGCAGCGGCGTATCGATGATACCCAGCCACAGCAAAAATTCATTAAGGTAGCCCTTGGTGCTGAGGAAAATCTTCAGGCCGTAGATACGAATCAGCGAATTGGTCCAGAACGGCACGATCAGCAGAAACAGCATCAGCGGGCGCACCTTTTCCGGTAGCCTGGCCAGGAACCAGGCGAAAGGGTAGCCGAGCGCCAGGCAGGCCAGCGTCGCCAGCAGCGCCATATTCAACGAATGCAGCAGCACGTCGTAGTAGAGCGGGTCGAGCAGGCGCGCGTAGTTGTCCAGCGTAAAGACCAGCTTGACGAAGTTGGTGTCGTCGCGGGTCAGAAAGCTGGTGGCGATGATCATCAGGTTGGGCAGAAAGACAAACAGCACAAGCCAGCCCACGATGGTGGCGATCGCAACATTCTGGAATTTACTGGTGTTCTTCATCGGCCAGCACAACCTCCCAGCTTTCTACCCAGTTAATGGCCATTTTCTGGTCGAGCGAGTGGTCAAAATCAGGGTCGTCTTCATTAAAGAATTCGCTGACCATCACCATTTTACCGTTTTCCAGTTCAACCACCGATTCCAGCGTCATGCCTTTATAGTTGCGTTCGCGGATATAGCCTATCAGGCCATCGGCGTCATTACTGTCGTGGATCTCGTCCACGCGCAGGTCTTCCGGGCGCAGCAGAACGTTAAGCCGCTGGCCTTTTTCAACGGCGAAGTTGACGTAGATATTGCACTCGCGGCCTTCGACGCTGGCGCGCACCCGCCGATCGTCAATCCGTTCAATGACCGTGGCGCTGAAAATGTTGATTTCGCCGATAAAGCTGGCGACGAACAGGTTTTTCGGTTCTTCGTAGATTTCGCGCGGCGTACCGTCCTGCTCGATTTTACCCTCGCGCATCACCACGATACGGTCGGACATGGTCAGCGCTTCTTCCTGATCGTGGGTCACGAAGACGAAGGTGATGCCGAGCTTACGCTGCAGCGCCTTCAGTTCGTTTTGCATCTGCTTGCGCAGTTTATAATCAAGGGCGGAGAGGGATTCATCAAGCAGCAGCAGGCGCGGTTTGTTCACCACCGCGCGGGCAATCGCCACGCGCTGCTGCTGGCCACCAGACAGCTGATGCGGTTTACGTTGAGCAAACGCTTCAAGCTGCACCATGCGCAGGGCATCGTGGACGCGGGGCGCGATGTCCGCCGTCGGGGTTTTCTGCATACGCAGGCCGAAGGCGACGTTTTCAAACACCGTCATGTGCGGAAACAGCGCATAGCTTTGAAAGACGGTGTTCACGTGGCGGTTTTCCGCCGGGATATGGGTGATATCGTGATCTTCGAGATGGATTTGGCCGCTATCGACGCTTTCCAGTCCGGCGATAAGACGAAGAACGGTTGTTTTACCGCAGCCAGAGGGGCCAAGCAGGGTGAGAAACTCACCGTTGTTGATGGTCAGATTGAGGTCGGAGATAACCGTTTTACCATCAAAGCTTTTGCGAATTCCCGCCAGCTGAACCAGCGGAGAACGCGAACGCGGTTGTGTATTCAATTTTCGACTCTGTCCCATGTAGACGCAGCGGAAAGCTTACCGATGCGGGGTTTGTGGTTAACCACCTTTGGTTTTGCACATAAAATAATAAGGCCGAGCATTCTACGGCAAACGATTGTAATCGCCAATGATTGATGCGCCATGATGAACTACCTTTACAACATTATCGTGTGAAATGTATTAAATTCTCATTTGCCGGGCTAAAAATGACCTGACGCAATATTTGGTTTTTCCGGCTTATCAATAATGTTGTCACAAAAGAAGAGGGTGGCTACATGGATAAATTGCTTGAGCGTTTTTTGCAGTACGTTTCTTTAGACACGCAGTCGAAACCGGGCGTGCGTCAGGTACCGAGCACGGAAGGTCAGTGGAAGCTGCTACGTCTGCTTCAGGCGCAGCTGCAAGAAATGGGACTGGTGAATGTAACGCTGAGTGAGAAAGGGACGATCATGGGCACCCTGCCAGCTAACGTTGAGGGTGATATTCCGGCCATTGGCTTTATTTCTCATGTCGATACGTCGCCTGACTTCAGCGGCAAGAACGTGAATCCGCAGATCGTAGAAAACTATCGCGGCGGCGATATCGCGCTTGGTATTGGCGATGAGGTCCTCTCGCCGGTGATGTTCCCGATACTGCACCAGCTGCTCGGGCAGACGCTGATCACCACCGATGGTAAAACGCTCCTCGGCGCCGATGATAAAGCCGGTATCGCAGAGATCATGACCGCGCTGGCGACGCTAAAGGCGAAGAATATTCCTCACGGCGATATTCGCGTGGCCTTTACCCCAGATGAAGAGGTGGGCAAAGGGGCGAAGCATTTCGATGTTGCCGCGTTTGACGCCTGCTGGGCCTATACCGTCGACGGTGGCGGCGTGGGTGAGCTGGAGTTTGAGAACTTTAACGCCGCGTCGGTGACGATTAAGATCGTTGGCAACAATGTTCATCCCGGTACGGCGAAAGGGGTGATGGTCAACGCGCTGTCGCTGGCGGCGCGCATTCATGCCGAAGTCCCAGCGGACGAAGCGCCGGAAACCACCGAAGGCTATGAGGGCTTCTACCATCTGGCCAGCATCAAAGGCACGGTCGATCGGGCCGATATGCACTACATCATCCGCGATTTTGACCGCAAGCAGTTTGAGGCCCGCAAGCGCAAAATGATGGAGATCGCCAAAAAGGTCGGCAAGGGGCTGCATCCGGATTGCTATATTGAGCTGGTCATCGAAGACAGCTATTACAATATGCATGAAAAGGTGATGGCGCACCCGCACGTGGTGGAGATTGCCCGCCAGGCGATGGTGGATTGCCAGATCGATCCGCAGATGAAGCCGATTCGCGGCGGTACCGACGGCGCGCAGCTCTCCTTCATGGGTCTGCCGTGCCCGAATCTGTTTACCGGCGGCTATAACTACCACGGCAAGCATGAGTTTGTGACGCTTGAAGGCATGGAGAAGGCGGTGCAGGTGATTGTACGCATTGCGGAGCTGACGGCGAAACGAGGCGCATGAAGGCTATAAGCTACGGGCCCGGTGAGGCGTCAGCCGTCACCGGGCAGTCGAAGACTCAGTCCTCAAAGAACCAGTAGCCGCTGTTGACCAGCGCGGCCAGCAGGGCGAGGAAGGAGGGATCTTCCAGCGCATCGCCGAGATGCTCAGCGTTTAGCGTCAGGTGGGTTGCCAGAGCATCCAGCGCCGGACGGTGCGGAGAGTTGATCTTCTCGCCGTTGACGAATACCTCGCCATCAATCCGCAGCACGCGCAGGCCCCCAAGACGCGTCAGCTTATCTCCCTGCTGCAGGGCATCGTAAATTTCATCCGGCTGATACGGTGGCTCCGGCGGCGCCACGTCCAGCTCGTGCCGGGACTGGGTGATAAATTCGCCGAACCACTGCTTAAAGTGCTCCGGCTGATTAATCAGCCCCAGCATCATATCGCGCAGGCGATCCAGCTCCGCGGGCAGAATATCCGCAGGGTGCTCGCGAGACGGTACGTCCGGGTCGGCGTAACGCTGGCTGCCCAGTTCACGCTGCAAAATATAATCAGCAAAGCCGCTGAACAGCTCACGCGCGTTAGGCGCGCGATAGCCAACTGAATAGTTGAGCGAGTTTTCCAGCGAGTAGCCTTCGTGCGGGAACCCCGGCGGAATATACAGAATATCGCCCGGCTCCATCTCTTCATCAATAATGGCTTCAAACGGGTCGACCTGCAGCAGGTCCGGGTGCGGGCAGTGCTGTTTCATCGGCACTTTTTCACCCACGCGCCAGCGGCGGCGGCCGGTACCCTGAATGATAAACACATCGTACTGGTCGAGATGCGGACCGACGCCGCCGCCAGGGACGGAAAACGAGATCATCAGATCGTCGATGCGCCAGTCGGGCAGGGCGCGGAACGGATGCATGAGCGCCGCCGTTGGCTGATGCCAGTTATTGACGGCCTGTACCAGCAGCGACCAGTTATTCTCGCTCAGGTGATCGTAGCTCTCAAAGGGGCCGTGGCTGACCTGCCATTTACCGTCCTGATGACTGACCAGGCGGCTGTCGACTTCGCTCTCCATAGCCAGTCCGGCCAGTTCGTCCGGGCTTAACGGATCGACGAAATTAGCAAAGCCCCGTTTCAGCACCACCGGGCGTTTTTGCCAGTAGCGTTCGATAAAGTCGGGCCAGTTAAGCGTTAATTGATAATCCATATTTATATTCCACAGCAGGTGTCTGTTAGGGATTATAACGGATGCGGCACCAGCATGATGCAGGCGCCGTTAAAAAACCGACTGTTTTAGCTCTCTTTATCTTCCAGGGCCTGGCGACCAAAAATAACTTCCATGCAGGCGCCGCCGAGCAGGCTCTCTTCGGCGAGGATGCGGCCATCGTACTGGGCTACGATATCGCGGGCAACCGAGAGACCGACGCCCTGTCCGGGGCGCAGCGTATCTGCGCGCTGGCCGCGGTCGAACACCGCGCTGCGCATCGCGGCGGGGATCCCCGGGCCATCATCTTCAACCAGAATATGCAGATGGTTGTCGTTGGTCTGCCGGACGGAGACTTCCACAAACTCAAGGCAGTATTTACAGGCGTTATCGAGCACATTGCCCATAACCTCCATAAAATCATTCTTTTCACCGACAAAACTGATTTCCGGGGAGATATCCAGGGTAATGTTCACGCCTTTACGTTGATAGACCTTATTCAGCGCCGAGGTCAGGCTGTCGAGGAGCGGAGCGATGGGATGCAGCTCGCGACTGAGCAGCGAACCGCCGCTGCGCATGCTGGCGCGGTGCAGATAGTAGCCAATCTGCTGCGAGATGCGGCTAATCTGCTCCAGCATCACCGGCTCTGCTTCATTGACGCTCATTTTCTCGCCGCGCATGGAACGCAGCGTGCTCTGCATCACCGCAAGCGGGGTTTTCAGACTGTGGGTGAGGTCGGTCAGCGTCGTGCGGTATTTATCATAGCGTTCGCGTTCGCTTTTCAGCAGGCGGTTGAGGTTGCTGACCAGCCGCGTCAGCTCGCGGGTGGTATTCGGATTGAGCATCTCACGGTGATGCTCCTCCAGTTCGCGCACCTCTTTGGCCAGCGATTCGATAGGGCGCAAGCTCCACCATGCCGCGACCCACAGTAGCGGGATCACCAGCAGCAGGTTAGCCGCGAGGACATAGATAAACCAGCTCCACACCATGTAGGAGCGCTTAAGCTCTACCGGAATGGTGTCGACAACCACGATACTGAGCTGCGGCATGGTGCTGGTGGCCGGATAGATATTGATCGCCACCGAGTGGGTCATTTCGGAGCCATCGTCCTCTTGCCGAATGGCGTCCAGCTGTTGCTGAATCTCATGGTTGTTGTGCTGCAGCATACTGCTGCTGTCAACGTCGGCCTCAATTTCGTGAAAGCCGTTGTTTTTGAGCCAGTCCGGTTGAATACGTTTTACCAGCCAGGGTACGTCGCGCTGTGCCCACAGCAGCTGGCCGCGGGCGTCGTAAATGAGCGTCACCGTGGGGCTTTGCATATTCAGGTTTTCGGGGATATCAACATCGATGGTGTTGTTTTCCCATTTCGCCAGCATATAGAACAGATTGCTCTCGCCGCGCAGCAGGCGGAAGGTGGTTTTATCGAAACTGACGCTATACCCCACCAGCGCGACCATGCCATAGGAGAGTGACAACACCAGCACTACGGCGGCCGTCGCCAGCAGAAAGCGAACGCGTAACGACAGCGGCAGAATATGCCGCAGCACCCCTTTCATCCGCGCAGTTCGAACAGATAGCCCTGACCGCGCACGGTGGTAATCACATCCTGCGGATACTCAGCCTGTATTTTTTTGCGCAATCGTCCCATCAGCACATCGATGGTATGGCTTTCGCGCAGCTCGGCGTCGGGATAGAGCTGCAGCATCAGCGAATCTTTGCTGACCACTTTGCCCCGATTGCGGATCAGGGTTTCCATAATGGTGTATTCAAATGCCGTCAGCTTGATGGGCTGGTCGTTGACCGACAGCTCGCGACGCGACAGATCCACCTGGAAAGGCGGAATGGAGATAACCTGTGATGCCAGGCCGCTATTACGCCGCAGAAGCGCCTGCATGCGGGCGGCAACCTCTTCGATATGGAACGGCTTAGTGACGTAATCATCCGCTCCGGCGCTCAGGACCTCAACCTTATCCTGCCAGCCTTCGCGGGCGGTCAGCACCAGCACCGGTACCGACACGTCGTGGCTGCGCCAGCGACGAATCAGCGAAAGGCCGTCTTCATCCGGCAGGCCAAGATCGACGATGGCGATGTCCGGAACGTGCTCACCCAGATAGTAATCCGCTTCCTTTGCGTCTTCCGCCGCATCGACCTGATGTCCCAGCTCCTGCAGCTGAACTTTCAGGTGGTGGCGCAGCAGAGCGTTATCCTCAACCACGAGTACGCGCATGCCAGTTCTCCATTTTATTTATGATATTGAACAATTTAGCGTTTATTATACACCTTTAATATAAACAGCTGTTAAATAAAGAATTTTATTCGATTTTTTGTACCTCGGTCTCTTGGGCGGTGAGGACAAGTCCATCTTCGGCCGCGGGCGACATCATCGGTATCGGGCGCAGCGTACGTTTATCGATCAGTACGGAATGGGGTTCCCCATGGGCAAACAGATGCAGCTCTCCCCACTGGCGTAGCGCAACGACAACGGGGAACAAACGCTCTCCTTTTGCCGTCAGTACGTATTCCTGATAAGCCGTGCCATCCGAGGCGGATTGCATAGTGAGAATACCTGAGTTTACCAATTTGTGCAGACGGTCAGAGAGAATATTACGCGCCATACCGAGGCTTCGCTGAAAATCGCTGAAGCGGCGTATGCCATCAAAGGCGTCGCGTACAATCAACAAGGACCAGCGATCGCCGATAATATCCACGCTTCGGGCGACGGGGCAGGTTTCGTTTTTCATTTTTTCACGCGTTGGCATGGGCTCTCCGAACGGCCTGGTAAGTAGTTGCATTTTAAAACTTGATGTTCTAGCCTTCAACTGGTTTCATTTTGAAACCAGATAACCAAGGTGGGCATCATGAAAGCGACACTGATATCTCCAGTGCTAAGCGATCCGCAAACGGTTATGCCTCGCAGCCTGGTCTGGCTGTTTGCTATCGCCAGCGGCCTGAGCGTGGCAAACGTGTATTACGCGCAACCGCTGCTCGACGCGCTAGCGCGAGATTTTGCGATCGGCGACGCCGCGATTGGCGGGGTGATTGCGGCGACCCAGATTGGCTGCGCAATGGCGTTGCTACTGCTGGTGCCGCTGGGCGACAGGGTGAATCGCCGCCGCCTGATGGCGACGCAGGTGATTTTACTGATCGCTGCCCTGGCGGCGGTGAGTATGGCTTCCACCGCCGTGATGCTATTGGGCTGTATGCTTGCCGTTGGCCTGCTGGGTACCGCGATGACCCAGGGGCTAATCTCGTATGCCGCCAGCGCCGCCGCGCCCCATGAACAGGGACGCGTGGTGGGCGCTGCGCAAAGCGGAGTATTTATCGGGCTGCTGCTGGCGCGGGTATTCTCCGGGTCGATTAGCGATCTCTTCGGCTGGCGCGGGGTGTACATCTTGGCCGCTTTACTGATGCTGGGCATTGCGCTTCCGCTGTGGCGTCGGCTGCCGGTATTGGCGGCTGCGCCGAACCCTCTGAGCTATCCGCGGCTGTTGATATCCATGCTGGCTCTGCTGCGCCAGGAAAAAGTGCTTCAGGTGCGCGGCGTGCTGGCATTACTGATGTTTGCCGCTTTCAATATCTTCTGGAGTGCGCTGGTTTTGCCATTAAGCGCTCCGCCCTTTCGCTTTTCCCATACTGAGATTGGCGCCCTGGGCCTGGTCGGGGTCATCGGCGCTCTGGCAGCGGGGCGTGCCGGTAAATGGGCCGATCGCGGATATGGGCAGCGCACCAGCGCCGCGGCCCTGGCGATGTTGCTGATAGCCTGGTGGCCGCTGTCGCTGATGGCATGGTCGCCCGCGGCGCTGTTGGTTGGCATTGTACTGCTGGATCTCGGCGGTCAGGCGCTGCATGTCACCAATCAAAGCATGATTTTCCGTACCCGTCCCGAAGCGCATAGCAGGCTGGTCGGTTTGTATATGCTGTTTTATGCGTTTGGCAGCGGTTTGGGCGCGGTCAGTACGACAGCGGTATATGCGCGCGGAGGATGGCAGGGCGTTTGCCTTCTGGGGGCTTCGGTCAGTCTGCTGGCGCTGCTGTTCTGGTTAATAACCCGGGGGATGACGACGAGCAGATGAGGGGGAGGAAAAATAACCCTCTTTCCCGGCGGAAAGAGGGTGGAAAGGTTTACTTCAGTTCGTCAACCATGGTGGTCGCGCGGCCGATATAGTTAGCCGGGGTCATGGCCTTCAGGCGAACTTTTTCCGCTTCCGGCAGCGCCAGGCTGTCGATGAACTGCTGCATGCCTTCGGCATCAACGCGCTTGCCGCGGGTCAGCTCTTTCAGCTTCTCGTACGGCTTCTCGATGCCGTAGCGACGCATGACGGTCTGAATCGGCTCGGCCAGAACTTCCCAGTTGTGGTCCAGTTCATCCAGCAGGCGGTCCTGATTCAGCTCCAGCTTGCTCACGCCTTTCAGGGTGGATTGATACGCGATCAGCGCGTAGCCGATGCCCACGCCGAGGTTACGCAGGACGGTGGAGTCGGTGAGGTCGCGCTGCCAGCGGGAAACCGGCAGTTTGCTTGCCAGATGCTGCATCACCGCATTGGCCAGACCGAGGTTGCCTTCGGAGTTCTCGAAGTCGATCGGGTTCACTTTATGCGGCATGGTGGAAGAGCCGATTTCGCCGGCAATGGTCTTCTGCTTGAAATGGTTGAGCGCGATATAGCCCCACACGTCACGATCGAAATCAATCAGGATGGTGTTGAAGCGGGCGACGCAGTCAAACAGCTCGGCGATATAGTCGTGCGGTTCAATCTGGGTGGTGTACGGGTTCCACTGGATACCCAGCGAGGTGACGAACTCTTCGCTGAACTGGTGCCAGTCGACTTCCGGGTAGGCGGCGATGTGGGCGTTATAGTTCCCCACCGCACCGTTGATTTTGCCAAGAATTTCAATCTGATTCAGCTGACGATACTGGCGCTCCATACGGTAAGCGACGTTCGCCATCTCTTTACCCATGGTGGACGGCGTGGCCGGCTGGCCGTGGGTGCGGGAAAGCAGCGGGATATCGCGATACTGTACCGCCAGCTCCTTAACCGCGTCGATCAGCTTGCGCCAGTATGGCAGGATCACTTCGTCGCGGGCGGTTTTCAGCATCAGCGCGTGGGACAGATTGTTGATGTCCTCGGAGGTGCAGGCGAAGTGGATAAACTCGGAGACCGCGTGCAGTTCTGCCACGTCGACGACTTTTTCCTTGAGGAAATACTCAACCGCTTTGACGTCGTGGTTGGTGGTGCGCTCGATCGTTTTGATGCGCTCTGCATCTTCTACGCTAAAATCGGCGACGATTTTATCAAGGTAACCGTTTGCGTCGGCAGCAAAAGCAGGAACTTCCTTGATCGCTGCGTGCGCGGCCAGTTTTTGCAACCAACGCACTTCTACCTGAACGCGGAATTTCAGCAAACCGAATTCGCTGAAGATACCGCGCAGCGCGCTGACTTTGTCGCCGTAGCGGCCGTCGACTGGGGAAACGGCGGTCAGTGAGGATAATTCCATAGATCACAACTCCGGGGTTAAATGAGCAAGAATTTGTTTTGCCTGGTTAACCAGACGATTACGGGAAAACATCAGCTGCAGACGTCCGCCGCCGACCTGGTGCCAGAGCACCGCGGAGCGAATACCTGCCAGCAGGGCAGAGCGAACCTTCGCCTGAACCTGAGGGCTTTGCAGCACGGCTGGAGAGCCGGTCACCTGAATCCGCGGGCCCAGCGGGCTAATGACATCAACATAGATGCCGGCCATTGCGCTGAGCAGGGTCTCGGATTGCAGATCGAAATGTTCAAGCTGACGGCGCAGGCCACCGATACGGTTGCCGAGGGTATCCATGGCCCCTTTGCTGGCGGCAAGCTTACGCTCGAGCACCATCAGGCTTAGAGTATAGCGGGTGAGTTCGGCGTTCAGTCCCTGGCGACTGCTGGTATTCAGCACGCCAATGAGAGTTTCCAGCCCGAGACGAAGATTGGCTTCACTACCACCGAACACCGCCAGCGTTGAATCCGGGTCGAGGTCGATGATGCTGTTCAGCGACACATGCAGGGCGTCGCTATCGCAGTGCCCCTGGTGCGCCAGTTCCTGAACCAGACGCGCGGCCTGGCAAACGCCGGCCAGCGCCAGCGTAATGTCATAATAATTCTTCGCCACACATTCTCCTTGTAAACCGCCGAATACCCGGTTGAGGCATTCCGCGGCTAATATGTCTGTCAAGCCTGCAGCGGCAAGCGCTGTTCGATAATCCCACCGCCGAGGCAGACTTCGTCGCGGTAAAAGACCGCAGACTGGCCAGGCGTGACGGCGGCAACCGGCTCATCAAAGATCACTTCAATGCGGTCGTCATCCAGCGCTTTTACGCTGCAGGGGATATCGGTCTGGCGGTAGCGGGTTTTCACCGTGCAGCGCAGCGTGCCGGTCAGCGGCTCGCGGTCTACCCAGTGCAGCTGTTGAGCAATCAACCCCACGGACATCAGACGCGGATGGTCGTGGCCCTGGGCGACAATCAGAATATTGTTTTCGACGTCTTTGTCGACCACGTACCACGGGTCTTCGCCGCCGTCTTTGATGCCGCCGATGCCCAGGCCTTTACGCTGACCCAGCGTGTGGTACATCAGGCCCTGGTGCTCGCCAACTTCGTCGCCGTCAACGCTGATAATTTTACCCGGCTGGGCGGGCAGGTAGCGGCCAAGGAATTCACGGAATTTACGTTCGCCGATAAAACAGATACCGGTCGAGTCTTTTTTCTTCGCGGTGATGAGATCCAGCTCTTCGGCGATTTTACGCACCTGCGGCTTTTCCAGCTCTCCTACCGGGAACAGGCTTTGCGCGATCTGTTCGTGGCTGAGAGTATAAAGGAAGTAGCTCTGGTCTTTGTTACCGTCGAGGCCGCGCAGCAGCTGGCTCTTGCCGTTAACGTCGGCGCGGCGCACGTAGTGCCCGGTGGCGATGTAGTCAGCGCCGAGGTCTTCTGCGGCAAATTCGAGGAAGGCTTTAAATTTAATTTCTTTATTGCACAGAATATCCGGGTTCGGCGTGCGGCCGGCTTTATATTCTTCAAGGAACAATTCGAATACGTTGTCCCAGTATTCTGCGGCAAAGTTGACGGTGTGAAGTTCAATTCCCAGCTTATCGCAAACGGCCTGCGCGTCGGCAAGATCCGCCGCTGCGGTGCAGTATTCCTCGCCGTCGTCCTCTTCCCAGTTCTTCATGAACAGGCCTTCCACCTTATACCCTTGCTGGAGCAGCAGGTAAGCGGAAACTGAGGAATCAACCCCGCCGGACATGCCGACGATCACTTTTTTCTGGCTTTCTGACATTGGAATACTCACTACATTGAACTTCGAGGCGGCGTATTCTAGCACGCGTCATCCGTCGAGGCACCCCCTGTAAACGGCCAGTTAAATTCGCCGATGAGCGACAGCGGGTAGCGCGGATCCTGCTGATAGCTGCGAATGCTCTCGGCAACCAGTTGAGAACGCAGGTTTGTTGCGTTAAGAATTTCCTCAGCTCTGAGCCACAGGCAGCGATCGATATCGCTATCATGGGGCTCGGTGACGCACGTATCGTTAAGCTCGATAGTAAAGAGGAAGCGCAAAAACGGGGTGCGATCCGGGGCTATCCACTGATGCAGGCGAAGAAAGTGCTGCGGCGTCGCGCGAATGCCGGTCTCTTCCCAGAGCTCGCGCTCTGCGGCCTGAACCAGGGTTTCGTCGGCTTCGAGGTGACCTGCAGGCTGGTTCCACAGCGCTTTTCCGTTGATCGTTTCTTCAACAACGAGGAATTTGCCTTTCGCGTGAACCACGCAGGCGACGGTGACGTGCGGCTTAAACATTGGTTTTCCTTATGGATGCGGTGAGTCGGTTTTACGCCATTCGCCGTTGGCCAGGCCATCCAGCGTATAGCCGCCCATCGCGTAGCGAATCAGGCGCAGCGTCGGAAAGCCGACGTGGGCGGTCATCCGCCGTACCTGGCGGTTGCGTCCCTCATAGAGGGTGATTTTCAGCCAGCTGGTGGGGATAGATTTGCGCTCGCGGATGGGCGGATTCCGCGGCCACAGCCACTCTGGTTCCGCAACCCGCTCAACGCCGGCGGGCAGAGTAGGGCCGTCATTAAGCGTGACGCCGTCGCGGAGCGCGGCCAGCGCGTCCGCCGTGGGTTCACCTTCCACCTGAACATAATAAATTTTACCGGTGCGCTTACCCGGTTGAGTGAGCGCCGCCTGCAGCGCGCCGTCGTTGGTCATTACCAGCAGGCCTTCGCTATCGCGATCCAACCGACCGGCAGCGTAGACGCCGGCAACCGGAATAAAATCTTTTAGCGTGCTGCGTCCGGCTTCATCGGTAAATTGCGGCAATACATCGTATGGTTTATTGAACAAGATCACAGTTTTTGGCTGGCGTTCTTTGCGTTGTCTGGTGACTTGTTGCGTGCTGAATCGCTCAACGCGATGTTTTCTAAATGAAGTTTTTTGCATGGTATTTTCAGACTCAATCAATTGCCGCATTATAGCCTAATTACGAATGCCTTTCATGGATGCAAACATTCAGGTAGTATTGACATGCTCATTACAACTTATTAACAAAAAGGTTGCTCAAACCGATTCGCATTACAGGAAGGCGACACGGACGCGAAATCTCCGGTTAGCGGGATATTCCGATGACGGGAGTGGGCGAGTAAAGCCAACGCCCGGCTAGCGTGAAGAGGGAAGAGCAGAACCAGAAGCGCTCGAAGGAGAGGTTAATGGAAAGCAAAGTAGTAGTTCCGGCGGAAGGTCAAAAAATCACCCTGCAAAACGGCAAGCTGAACGTCCCTAATAACCCGATTATCCCGTTCATCGAAGGTGATGGTATCGGCGTTGACGTGACTCCGGCGATGCTGAAAGTGGTTGATGCTGCCGTTGAGAAAGCCTATAAGGGCGAGCGTAAAATTTCCTGGATGGAAGTTTACACCGGTGAAAAATCGACCCAGGTTTATGGCCAGGATGTCTGGCTGCCTGCCGAAACTCTTGATCTGATTCGTGAATATCGTGTTGCTATCAAAGGCCCTCTGACCACCCCAGTCGGCGGCGGCATCCGTTCTCTGAACGTTGCTCTGCGTCAGGAACTGGACCTCTACGTTTGCCTGCGCCCGGTTCGTTATTATCAGGGTACCCCGAGCCCGGTTAAGCATCCTGAACTGACCGATATGGTTATCTTCCGCGAAAACTCTGAAGACATCTACGCCGGTATCGAGTGGAAAGCCGATTCTGCTGAAGCAGATAAAGTGATCAAATTCCTGCGCGATGAAATGGGCGTGAAGAAAATTCGCTTCCCGGAACATTGCGGTATCGGCATCAAGCCGTGCTCTGAAGAAGGCACTAAACGCCTGGTTCGCGCCGCCATCGAATACGCTATCACCAACGATCGCGATTCTCTGACTCTGGTGCACAAAGGCAACATCATGAAATTCACCGAAGGCGCGTTCAAAGACTGGGGTTACCAGCTGGCACGCGAAGAGTTCGGCGGTGAGCTGATTGACGGCGGCCCGTGGCTGAAGATTAAAAACCCGAACACCGGGAAAGAGATCGTCGTTAAAGACGTTATCGCCGACGCCTTCCTGCAGCAGATCCTGCTGCGTCCGGCGGAATACGATGTTATCGCCTGTATGAACCTGAACGGTGACTATATCTCTGACGCCCTGGCGGCGCAGGTTGGCGGTATCGGTATTGCCCCGGGTGCGAACATCGGTGACGAGTGCGCGCTGTTTGAAGCCACCCACGGTACTGCGCCGAAATATGCCGGCCAGGACAAAGTGAACCCAGGTTCCATCATCCTGTCCGCTGAGATGATGCTGCGCCACATGCAGTGGTTCGAAGCGGCAGACCTGATCGTTAAAGGCACCGAAGGCGCAATCGCCGCTAAGACCGTGACCTATGACTTTGAACGTCTGATGGAAGGCGCTAAGCTGCTGAAATGTTCAGAGTTTGGCGACGCGATTATCGCGAACATGTAATCCAGTCTCTGGGTTAAACAAAAACGGGAGCCGATGGGTTCCCGTTTTTTTATTCTCCGGGGGGAATCGCGTCCGTTACGCGGGTCTAAAAGGAGGGGTATAGCGGTCTCTCGTCCAGTTTTACGCGGTGGTGTGACTGTCGACTCAATCCGCCTTCAACATCCCAAAGCTCACAATTCTCGACCGCCCCAGCTCTTTTGCCCGGTAGAGCGCTGCGTCAGCCGCGCGCAGCAGGCTATCGCTTTGCGTATGCTGCGGGTAGCTGGCGATGCCGATGGAAACATCGATCTGACCAATTTCAGCCAGGCCATAGCGTAGCGTCAGCAGTTGGACGCTGTGATAGATGTCGGTCGCGCAGGCCATCGCGGCCTCTTCATCGGTTCCGCCCAGCAATACCAGGAACTCTTCGCCGCCATAGCGGAAGGCCATCCCAATATCGCGCACCGCACGTTGAATAATCGCCGCGACGTTTTTAATGACCAGATCGCCCGCTTCGTGACCATAACTATCATTAATCGCCTTAAAGTGATCGATATCGATCATCAGGCAGCTCAGCGGCGTACCGTTGCGTACCGCCAGATTTATTTGGGTATGCAGAGCGTCCTCCAGGTGGTGGCGGTTACGCAGGCCGGTTAATGAATCAAACAGCGCCTTTTCCAGCAGCGCATTGCGTAAACGCTGGTTCGCCAGCGCCAGACCCAGGGCTTCGGCCATCAGTTCAAGATAGGCGCGGGACGGGGCGGTCGCGGAGGTGACGTTGCTGAAGGAGAGCAGACCAATCGCTTCTCCTTGCGCAATCAGCGGCACGCATAGCGACCGTTGAGCCTGCGATTCCGACAGGTGATAGCAGGCGATATCCGGCTCACCGTTGACCGGCGGATGGCTCAGCCCGCGCCGCACGGCCCAGCAGTTATCCGGATGGAAGACGTCGGCTTCAAGCGGCGGAGAAAGCCACTGCGCCACGCAGCGCATCTGCCAGGGATCGGTATCGAGAATATACAGCCGGCCCGGGATCTCCGGGGCGATATTTGGCGCGAACAGTTCGGCAACCTTGATCACATCCTCGAACGATTCGCAGCCCTGCAAGCGCTGGGTCATCCTCGCCAGCAGCTCGCGGACCGCCCAGTCCGCATCGCGCTCTTGTTCCAGCCGCTGCCGCGCCAGCCCGTTCTCGCGAAAGATACGAATGGCCTGGGCCATATCGCCAATTTCATCAATCTGGGTAAACTGCGGCGTCTCAACCGCATAATCCTGCGATGCCAGCCGCTGCACCACGTCGCTCAGGCGAACGACGGGATAGAGCACCCGCCTCTTAAGAATAAACCCCAGCACAAACAGGAACATCAGCGCGGTGAGCCCAACCATGATCTCAGAAAGCGTACGCCAGATCCGTGATTTCTCCGTAGCCTCGGCAATGGTTTTATTTACCCGGCCTTCGAGCATCAGGCGAAAGTGATCGAGCTGCGTCTGGACCCGCTCGAGCTCCTGCTCATAGGCAGCGCCGTAAAGCAGGCTGACCGCCGCTTTTTCTTCTCCCCTGGCAACCTGCGCCAGCGCCGTTAGCTGTTCATCCTGAAGTTCATCGGCTATCTGTAAACCCTCGCGCAGCAGCGCCAGCTCTTCAGCGGTTGCGCCACTGTCTTTCAGCTTTTCCAGACGATGTTCAATGGCGGCGGTGGCCTGGGCTTGCTGCCGGTACTCCTGCAGCACATCCTGATTTTTTTGAATGATGTAAAGTCGCGCGAGATCGGAAAGCTCCCAGGCGCCGCTTTCTACTTCTTCGCTTAGCTGGTCAAACGCCTGGCGTTGTTCGACGGCGCGGCGTTCGGCATTATCCGCACTTGAGGCCATCAGCATGGCGATGCCTGAGGCGAGGGTCAGGGCGACGGTGATCCCGTAGGCCCAGTTAGTCATGGTGGCGATTCTCACCGGATATTCCTTGCGTGCAGATGAATTAATTATTTTTTTATCGTCACACTCCGGCTTCACCGGAAAAAAAGCGGTGATTACGGGTGCAGCGTGTGAGTAATAATAGCGTGCAGCGCTTCGGCATGGTGATGCAAAATGCGGTACACGTCTTTATCCAGCGCGCCATTTATAACATCACTCTCTATCAGCTGTAACGCTTGCTGACGGCTCATTCCGGGGCGATAGGGGCGGTCTTCGGTAAGCGCGGTGAAAATATCCGCGATGGCGATAATCCGATCCGGGAGCTGCAGGTAATGCTCATTGAGATGAAGCGGATAGCCGCTGCCATCCAGCTTTTCATGATGATTCGCGGCCCAGTTAATTATTTCGCCGAGTTCGCTGAAGGTGCTAAGAATTTCGCCGGTCATATAGCTATGTTCCCGCACCTGAAGCAGCTCTTCGTCATTCAGTTCGCCCTGTTTCTCCAGGATTTTCAGCGGAATGTGTACTTTGCCAATATCGTGTAAATAGCCGGCAATCTCAATTTTCTTACACTCCATCTCCGGCAGATTCATATAAGCGGCGAGGGTGCGCGAAATTCGCCCGACCTTCAGACTATGGCTGGCGGTGAAGCTGCTGTAGGTATCGACGATTTTGGCAATTAACAGGCAGATATCTTTCAGACCGTCGATATCGATATAAACATGGTTGATAGGGCCGATGATCTCCAGCATTCGCTGAATATGTCCGGGATTGAGGTGCAGCCAAAAATGCTCTTTTTGTGCGAGCTGGCACAAAGTCTGGCACAGCGGCGGATCTATCGCCTGGTAAAGCGCGCGAAATTTACCAATAATCATATCGGTTTGAAAGGTTGTCGCGTGCTTATCGCCAGCAAGCAGGCGTTCAAACACGTCGGCGAAATAGACGATATGCTGTTCGAGGCTGCCTTTGTGGTGTGGGCTAAAATGGTGATCGCGGATAATCGGCAGGATGGGGGCCAGGGTCGCTAACCCGGCCAGCATTTCTGCTCCCCGGTGCTGATGCGGATCGTTGAGGTTATCGATGGCGTTCAGCGAGGAGAACACTCGTTTATCGCCCAGAACGCCAATGTCGTGCAGCAGCGCGGCGCAAAAGATCGTCTGCTGCTGCTGACGCGAGAGCCCTGACGCCTGCGCAAGCTCCAGCGCGATCAGCGCCGTTCGTTGCATATGCAGGTGTAATTCAGGGTTAATAATTTGTATGACGCGGGTGGTAAGCATCAATGCTGATTTTAAGGCGATATTATGCATCGTTTTTCTCCATCGCATTACCCGCACCGTTTTGCTCTATTTCGTTGATAGCGATGCCGACATGACAAAATAGATTGAATAAGTCCATTCGGGTTTCGCATTTTTATCCTGCCCATTTTTAGCGCGTCCCTGCACCAAAGTAGCGCTCCGGGCGAAGTAAAAATCCTTTTTTGTCCGATAGTTAATCATTTTTACCGAGTAAAATACATTAAATCCTGGCAAGCCGTTTGCATTCTCTCTGCGCGAATTTATTTAATATCTATTTTGGGATGAGTCATGATGAATTTTAGAGCATTACTGGCAATTACGTTACTGGCGATAAGCGCTTTCGCCTCGAGTGAGACGCGTCTGCCGCATATCGTAATCCTCGCGACCGGAGGGACGATTGCCGGTTCAGCGGCCAGCAATACCCAGACTACCGGGTACAAAGCCGGCGCGATTGGCGTACAGACGCTGATTAATGCCGTGCCTGAGATGAGCAAAGTCGCACGCGTTGACGGCGAGCAGGTCGCTAATATCGGCAGCGAAAATATGACCAGCGACATCATTCTCAAACTGTCAAAGCGCGTCAATGAACTGCTGGCCCGCGATGATGTGGACGGCGTAGTGATTACCCATGGTACCGACACCCTGGACGAGACGCCTTATTTCCTCAACCTGACGGTAAAAAGCAATAAGCCGGTCGTTTTCACGGCGGCAATGCGTCCGGCCACGGCCATCAGCGCCGACGGTCCGATGAATCTGCTGGAAGCGGTGACCGTGGCGGCCGACCCGGAAGCGAAGGGCCGCGGCGTGATGGTGGTGCTTAATGACCGCATCGGCGCGGCGCGTTTTGTCACTAAGACCAACGCCACGACGCTGGATACCTTCAAGGCGCCGGAGGAGGGCTATCTGGGCGTTATCGTGAGCGGCAAACCGCAGTTCGAAACTCGCGTGGATAAAATTCACACCGTGCGTTCGGTTTTTGACGTCCGCAATCTTAACGCGCTACCGAAAGTGGTCATTATTTATGGCTACCAGGATGACCCTGAATATATGTATGACGCGGCGATCGCGCACCATGCCGACGGGATTATCTATGCGGGCACCGGCGCGGGGTCGGTCTCCGTACGCAGCGCGGCGGGGATCGAAAAGGCGGAAAAAGCCGGTATCGTGGTGGTTCGCGCCTCGCGTACCGGCAGCGGCGTCGTGCCGGTTGATGACGGCCAGCCTGGGCTGGTAGCCGACTCGCTCAACCCGGCAAAAGCGCGCATCCTGCTGATGACGGCGCTGACGCAAACGAAAAATCCGCAGGTGATCCAGCAATACTTCCACACCTACTGATCAACTTCGGGTAGGGCGCAGCGCGCCTTACCCGGGTTATTTCACCACGCACATCGGGCGCTGCGACACCGGCTCCGGGTGAATCTCCGCCTCCAGGTGAAAAATCTCCCGTAGCATCTCCGGCGTCAGTACCGTTTCCGCCAGGCCCTGAGCCTGCACCTGGCCCCCTTCAAGCACCACCAGATGGTCGCAGTAGCGACTGGCCTGGTTCAGGTCGTGCAGTACGGTGACCACGGTCTTGCCCATCGTCTGCAGCTCGCGCATCAGCGTCATTAGCGCCACCTGATGATGAATATCCAGCCAGGTCGTTGGCTCATCGAGCAGCACCAGCGGCGTATCCTGCGCCAGCAGCAGCGCCAGAAAAGCCCGCTGCCGCTGGCCGCCGGAAAGGGCGGTCAGCGGTCGTTCCGCCAGCGCAGCGATGCCGGTTCGTTGTAGCGCGCTGTCGACCTGCTGTCGATCCTGCGCGGAAAGCCGCCCCCACAGCGGTAGCCACGGACTCCGGCCGTAGCCGACCAGCTCGCGTACGGTGACGCCTTCCGGAACGTGATGCTGCTGCGGCAGCAGCGCCAGTCGCCGCGCCAGCTGTCGGGCGGAGAGGCGGTTTAAGGGGACATCATCGAGCCAGACCTCGCCGGCGATGGGCGTCAGGAGGCGAGAGAAACACTTCAGCAGCGTTGATTTACCGCAGCCGTTTGGCCCCAGCAGCGCGGTAATTTTCCCGCCCGGTAGCGTCAGATCGAGATTGTTGATAACGCGCTTGCCGCCATAGCCAGCGGTTAGCTTTTCTATTCGCAGTTCCATTTAACGCATTCTCACAAGAAGCCAGATAAACCAGGGGGCGCCGATAATCGCCGTCAGCACGCCTGCCGGCAGCTCAAGCGGCGGATGCAGCGTTCGCGCCAGCAGATCGGCGAGCAGCAGAACCAGTCCGCCCGTGAGCGCAGAGAGCGGCAATAAACGGCGATGGCGGCCGCCGAAGAGGCGACGCACAAGATGCGGCACCACAAGGCTGATAAAGGCGACAGGACCGCAGACCGCGACGCCGATCGACGCGAGGGCCACCGCCAGCGTTAAGCCGTAGCCGTTAAGCCAGCGTACGTTGACGCCGAGCGTTCCCGCGCGCTCATGGCCTAGCGCCAGCAGGTCGAGATCGTGACTGAGGGCGAAGCTTAAGGGCAGCAAAATCGCCAGCAGGGGCAGGACGATGATGACGAATGCGCCGTCTCTGGCCCACAGGCTTCCGGTCAGCCACAGCAGCGCGTTATTGATCTCCTGCGGCCGCGACAGTAAGAGGTAGTCGGTCACGCTGGCCCAGCAGGCCGACAGCGCGATGCCGGTCAGCGCCAGGCGCATTGGTCGAGAAAAACCGGCAAGGGCGAGCGGTATTACCATCGCCACCATTCCGCCGATAAAGGCCAGCAGCGGCAGCCACTGCAGGGGCAGGGACGGTAAAAACCACAGTGCCGCCACCGAGGTCAGGCTCGCCCCGTGGTTAATGCCCAGAATGTCCGGCGAGGCCAGCGGATTATGCACAATACCCTGAACCAGCGCCCCGGAAACCGCCAGCGCGGCGCCGATAATCAGCGCCAGCACCACGCGCGGCAGGCGATATTGCATAAGGACGTAGTGATACTCGCTGTCCGCATGCCATCCGCTGAGCAGCGCTCGCCACGGCAGCGGGATCGCCCCCATCCGCAGCGAGAACAGGGTTAACAGCGTGAGCGCGAGCCATAAAAACACGATGCGTTGTTTCACCCGCGTCTCCTGACCAGCCAGACAAAACAGGGCCCGCCCGCCAGCGCCAGCACCGCGCCCGCGGGCAGTTCACCCGGCCAGGCCAACGCTCTGGCGAGCATATCCGCCAGCAGCATAAACAGGGCGCCCAGCAGGGCGCTGACCGGCAAAAAAGTACGATGATCGTGACCCGCCCAAAAACGCGCCAGATGCGGGACCAGCAGGCCAACAAAGGCAATCGGTCCGGCGACGCTGACGCTGGCGCCGGTAAGCAGCAACACGGCCGCGTTGATAAGCAGGCGCAGGCGCGGCAAATTCACCCCCAGCGAATGGGCGGCGGTATCGCTGACGTTAAGCAGATTAAGCGCGTTGGCCAGCAGGAATACGCCGGGGGTAATCAGCGCGACAAAAGGGAAAAGCTGCCAGAACTCGGCCCAGCGCACGTGGGAAACGCCGCCCGCAAGCCAGGTAAGAATGCCCCAGGCGCGATCTTCCGCCAGCAGCAGGGTCATTCTGGTCAACGCCATGCATAGCGCCGAGAGAGCAATACCGGCGAGGATCAACCGTTGGCGATCCTGCTGTTGACGCCAGCCGCCGCCGGCGCTCATCACCAGCAGCCAGCTTATTCCGCCGCCGCAGGCGGCAATCAGCGCCAGCGAAAAGCCCGCCAGCGGTGCCGGACTGAATGCGCTGGTCAGCGCCATCGCCAGCGCCGCGCCGCTATTAATGCCGAGCAGTGAAGGCGATGCCAGCGGGTTATGGGTAAGCGTTTGTAATAACGCCCCCGACATTGCCAGCGAGGCGCCGAGCATTACCGCCACCAGGCTGCGGGGCAGGCGCAGATTAAGCACCAGCGCCTCCGCAAGCGAAGGAGACTCAGGCGCCAGCAGGGCGTGAAGGGCGTTGAGCGGCGAAATCGGGATGGGCGAATAGCAGAACAGGCTCAGCCAGAACAGGCCGCTGAGGGCCAGCAGCGGCCATCCCCAGATAAAAAACGCGCGACGGAACGGTTTCATGGCGTGATATCAACCGCCCGGTGGTGGACAATTTTAACCATATCGCTGGCAATACGCTCGGCGGCGAAGATCCCGCGCATCCGCGCCCAGCTGTTGCTGTCGACGGCGGCGACCTGCCCTTTCTGCTCGGCCTGCAGCATTGGCCACAGGGAGTCCTGCTGCCATTTTTTCACGATACTTTCAGTACGGTAATGAGCGACCAGCAGCCATTGCGGATTCAGGGCCAGCAGCTGTTCGAAATTTATCGCCGCCATCGGCGCGCCGCCGATTGGCGGCGGAACCTTCAGGCCAAGCGCCGTCAGCACGCTACCGGTATAAGTTTGCGTTGAGTGAAGATTAAACTGCTGTTCGCGAGAGGTGCCAAACAGCACGCTGGCGCCAGCCGGCAGCTGTCGGGAAAACGCCGCCATTTTTTGCCGATGCAGCGCCAGACGCTGCTGCATCTCCTTATCCTTACCCACTACTTTGCCGATAATCGCCGCTGACTGCAGGTTCTCCTCCCAGGTTTCATTGCGCGATTTCAACAGCAGCACCGGGGCAATTTGCCTCAGGGCGGCGTAAATTCCGGCATGGCGACTGCTATCGGCGACGATCAGATCGGGATGCAGCGCGCTGATGGCCTCCAGTGAAGGCTGGGCGCGGGTGCCCACCGACTGCCAGGGCTTCAGACGTGCGCGTACGTCCGCCAGAATACGCGACGGATCGTTGTCATCGGCCACGCCTGTCGGGCTAACGTCAACCGCCGCCAGCGCGTCGACAAAGGAGAGTTCAAGCACGACGATGCGCTGCGGCGTTTTATCAAGCGTAAAGCGACCGCGCTCATCCTGTACGGTGGCGGCAAAGAGCGGGCCCGCCAGAAACAGCAGGCTGAAAATACACAGACGAACAAGGCTAAACATTATTCACTCCAGCTTGCCGGACAGGGCGCGAATACCGCTGTCCGGCAACGCTCTATCATCAGAACTTCATTGATCCTTGCAGGTACAGCGTGCGCGGCTGACCGGCGTAAAGCCCTTTGTTGTTATCGTCGTACGAGCGGGTGTAATACGCATGGTCGAAGATGTTTTTCACCCCCAGCGCGAGGTTGAGATTGGCCATCTGCGGGCCAAAGTCATAGGCCACGCGAGCGCCCCACAGCATATAGCCGGGAATGCGGCCGGTACTGCCATCGGCGCTTTCGGCAACGGTATTGGCGTTATCGGCAAACTGGCTCGACTGGAAGTCGCCGTTGAGGTTAAACGTCCAGCTGCCGGGCTTGTAATCGACGCCAAAGGTGCCTTTGTGCTTCGGCGAGAAGGGAACCTGGTTACCGTAGGTATCGCCTTTCTCGCGAATTTCAGCATTGACGTACGCATAGCTGGCGTAGACAGAGAGATTATCAAGCGCGGGTGAAAGCTCGCCGAGGGCGTAACGGGTTTGCGCTTCCAGGCCGCTATGACGCGTTTTACCCCGGGCGGTGACCGTGTCATTGGTCTGGTTGGAATCGTACTGATTGTTGAAGTTAATCAGGAACAGCCCCATCTCTGCGGTCAGCGCGCCGTCGTCGTAGCGGGTGCCGACTTCCCAGGTTCGCGCTTTTTCCGGTTCCACATTGCCGCTTTGCACAGCCTTGCCAATCTGGCTGTACTGTACGGTGCCGAATGAGCCTTCTGTGTTGGCATAAAGATTCCAGCTGTCGGTGAGGTGATAAAGAACATTCAGCGCCGGGAGCGGGGCGTTATAGCTGACCCGTTCGCGGGTGCCCAGCAGATTATTGTCCTGATAAGACTCAATGTGCTCAAAGCGCATACCTGGCGTAATCGTCCAGTTGCCGATATCCACGCGATCGTCGATATACCAGGCGTGGGCTTCGGTGCCGGAACGGGTATCGCGATCGTACGGGCTGGCGGTGCTGGGCAGCTCGCCGCTGGTGGTCGCGGTGTAGTAACGCATCTCGTGGGTCGATTCGTTGACGTAGCGATAGCCGACGCCGACTTCGTGGGCGGATGGGCCGATCATAAAGCTTTGGCTGTAGCGCGGCTCGATGCCGCGGACCCAATATTCGCGCGGGGAGAGGGTAATGCGCTTACCCTGTTCCAGGTAGCCGCTGCGCAGGGTATGGGTATAGAACCCCTGAATATTAAATTTATGCTGCGCATCCGGCTGGTACTGGTAGCCGAGGCTGGCGAGCTGGCGGCGCCCCCAAAAGCGGTCATAAGGACGCGTGGACTGCCAGCGGTCGGCGTTGTAGTCGGCGCGGGAGAGGCCGCCGGGCATATCGGCTTCGCCGTCATAGTATTGCAGCAGGCTGTTAAAGGTATGGACTTCGTTGGGCGCGTATTTGCTTTTCAGCATCACATCATCAATCCGCGTGGCGCTGTGTTCGCGCCAGTCGCTGCCCCGGGTGCCGGAGTAAAGCAGGGCGGATCCGAAACCGTTGTCCGCCGTGCCGCCGATCGCGAGGTTATGCGTCTCTTTCGGGTTGTTTTGCGAAGAGGTGGGGCTGAGCTGCCCTTCAATGCCGCCCTGAATGCCAAAATCCTCGGGGATGGCGCGGGTGACGAAGTTCACCACGCCGCCGACGCTCTGCGGCCCGTAGCGTACCGCGCCGCCGCCGCGCACGACATCGATGGCGTCCATATTGCCGAGCGAGACCGGCGCCAGCGAAAGCTGCGGCTGGCCGTAGGGGGCAAAGGGAACCGGGATACCGTCCATCAGCACCGTGGAACGGCTGGCAAGCCGCGGGTTGAGGCCACGAATACCGAAGTTCATCGCCAGGTCGTGACTGCCGGTGCCGGTATTTTCCGGCGCGTTGACGCCAGGGATCCGGTTCAGCACTTCGCGCATCGTGGCGGCGCCGGTTTTGGCGAAATCCTCCCGACGGATCACGTCGCGGGCGCCGGCGTGCTCAAAGACATCATTTTCGCGCGCGTCGCCAAGCCAGTCCCCGACGACGGTGAGGGTGGATTCTGCAGTGACGGGCGTGGGATCCAGCTCCAGGGTCCAGACATTCTTGCCCAGCGGCTTGAGCCGTAATCCGCTGCCGTTCAGCAGCCTGCGTAAACCCTCTTCGGTTTCAAAGCTGCCGTGCAGGCCCGGGCTATGCTTGCCGCGTGTCAGGCTGGCGTCGGCGGAAAGCGTGATACCGCTGCGGGCGGCATATTGGTTCAGGGCGTGGTCTAACTCCCCGGCGGTAATATCATACTGCGCGGCGGCGAATACCGGCGCGGCGGCCAGCCCCGCTAGCGGCAGCAGGCTTAAACGGATTGCCATCACCAGAGGCATCGGTTTGCGTAAAACGCGTAAAGGCGTCATCTCTTCTCCACCATCGTTTTTGGTTATATTCATCAGATAAGTCGAACGAGCAGGGGAAAAGGGACAATGGAGAATGAGAATTTTTTCGATTTTTTTTCTCAGGCCGGAACGAGCGTGACCCAGTAGCGGGTGACAGACCGCAATGTAATCGGCAGCGTTTGCGCGATAACCTGCAGAATGGCATCAGGATCGCCCAGCGGAAAGGTGCCGCTCAGGCGTAAATCGGCCACGGCGGGATCGCAGCGCAGCACCCCGGAGCGATAGCGGGCGAGGGTTTCGACCACTTCGCTCAGCGGGGCGTCGCGGAAGGTCAGCACGCCCCGGATCCAGCTATCCTCGTCGCCGTTGAGCTTAACCAGGGCGGCGAAGCGATCGCGGGTAAACCACAGGCTTTCCCCGGCGTTAACGCGTTGGGCGCTGCCGGACGGTAAAACCACTTCTACGGCATGCTGCTGTACCGCCAGCCGGGTGCCGCCGGCAAACTGACGGACGGTGAATTCGGTCCCGAGCGCGGTGAGAGTGCCTTCCCGCGTTTGGACCCGGAAAGGCCGCTGCCGGCTGTCGTGAGCGGTCCTGATGGCGATTTCGCCGTAGCGTAAATGAACCATGCGCTGCCGCGCGTCAAAACGGACGTCGGCGGCACTTTCGCTATTCAGCGTCAGCAGCGAACCGTCGGCAAGCCGCTGCGGGCGCGGTATCCCTTTCGCCGTCCGGTAGTCGGCGCGGAGGCCCTCCGCCAGCTCGGACTCCCAGAGCCGCCAGCTGCCTCCGGCCGCCAGCAAAAGCATCAGCCCTTTCAGCACGTGGCGACGCGCCAGACGGCTATCGTGAAGAGCACGTCTGGCCAGCCCGCCCGGCAGTAGCCCCATCTGCTGACGCAGATTTTCTACCTGCTGCCACGCCCACTGATTTTCGTTGTTTTGCTCATACCACTGCTGCCAGCGGGCCTCCTGCTGCGGACTGACGCGCCCATCGCTGAGGACCGCGTACCAGTGCGAGGCGGAACGCAGCGCCTGACGACGGGATTCGCTTAGCGTCGGTTTCACAGGCCATTCTCCAGACGGAACAGCAGGCAGTGCTCGGTGGCTTTCGCGATATATTTCTTAACCGAACTGACGGAAACCGCCAGGCGACTGGCGATATCGGCGTAGGTCAGCCCTTCAAGCTGCGAGAGCAAAAACGCTTCCCGGGCTTTTGCGTTAAGCCCGTCCAGCATGGCATCAATCTGCTGTAACAGTTCGAGCTGGCTCTGCCGTAGCTCCGGTGAGGGAGAGAGCTCTGGCGGTAGCTGAGAGAGCATGTCGAGCCAGGCGCGCTCCAGGGCGTTGCGGCGGAACAGGTCGATCATCACCCGTTTGGCAATCGTGCAGAGAAAAGATTTTGGATCGCGAATCGTCAACAGCGACTCGCCGGCCATAATTCGGACAAAGGTGTCCTGCGCTACGTCGTCGGCGTCATAAGCGGATTGCAGCTTATGGGTAAGCCATTTTTTCAGCCAGCCATGATGGTCGCTATAGAGCGAGGCAAGCGTCAGCGGAGAGGCGATGGCGGAAGAAGGTGACATAGCCAGGTTCAGGAGAGTTGATCAATACGGTATATGTTAATATGAGAATGGTTATCATTTCAATAAAGCGCGACAGGGATAAGGGCCATACAGACCCATAGTAACGATAAGTTATTGTTAAATATTGAATAGATTTTTCCGCTCAATGCATCATTTCTTTCCCTTTCTTCTTAATGAAAATAAAATTCATTATCATTATTCCCTCCTTAACCTTAATGTTGTATTTATAATGCATCTTATAGGGAGTGAGGAGAGTCAAATGAACGCAAGCGAAAAAGCCGGACATACGTTTTTGGCAAGCCTGGGGAAAACCCGCTTACGCCCCGGCGGCATTGAAGCCACAGAGTGGCTATTTCAGCAGGCGGGTTTTACCGCCGACAGTAAAGTTCTGGAGGTAGCCTGTAATATGGGGACAACCTCTATTGAGCTGGCGCAGCGTTTTCACTGCAGCGTTTACGCCATCGATATGGATAAAGACGCGCTGGCGAAAGCCCGGCAAAATATCGTTCGCGAAGGTGTGGATCATCGGGTGATAGTGATGGAGGCGAATGCCGCTCGGCTGCCATTTGCCGATGCAACGTTTGATATGGTGATAAATGAAGCGATGCTCACCATGTATGCGGATAAAGCCAAAGAGAAACTGGTGGCGGAATATTTTCGCGTTCTTAAGCCCGGCGGTCGTTTGCTGACGCACGATATCATGTATACGCAGGATGCGCTGGGAGAGGATACCCGGCGGCAGCTGCAGGGGGTGGTGAAATCCCACGTCAGCCCGCTGAGCGCCGCCGCCTGGCAGACGCTTTTCCAACGGACCGGCTTTGATGCCGTAAGCATTCATCATGGACCGATGTCGCTGATGTCGCCGCGAGGGTTGATGAAAGATGAAGGTTTTAAACAGGCGCTAAAAATTGTCGGCAATGGCTTGTTGAAGCGCGAGAATCGTCCGAGATTTTTATCTATGTTGCGTTTTTTTCAACGTCATAAAAGGCATTTGAACTTTATTGCCTGCTGTTCTGTTAAAGCAACGGAGGTAAAAAGTCTGAAATAGCCCACCGGCGATATGGATAATTGTCGATAAATATTAATTATTGTCAAGAAAGTAAAATAAGCTGATTCTTATTTTAGTCATTTCGCTGACACTCATTTTTAATATTTCTATTTTATGTCAGTGAGGCTTATGGAAGATAAAGGAATAGCCTGTCCGCAAACGTTGTGAAAAGGATAACAGAAAGCAGAGGCTATCCCGATCTCATCTGGATGCAGTCGTACCTCGACGCGGCTTCAGCTGCGGCCTGCGGGTTACCACAGCGACGTTCTGGTTGGAAAAGACGCATACTTTATGTTGAATGATTAGCGCGTTAATCATTCTTGTGGTGGATATTTGAGGTTTATTATTCACTTTTTTATTTACATTTTGTTACAGGTGTGCTGGTATTGTGTTTTTTTCTGTTGGCCTCTTTTTTTACTTGCCGGAGTGAATTTACCAGGATTATTATTGTCTGAACTGCTACACGTACCGCCTAATGACAGATGAAGGGACTCGTTTTTTCCTTAAGCGTTACCTCATGTTCTAATGTTTACAGGAAAAAACATGTCTTGCGCTTTTAATAAAAAACTTCTTCATCCCCGTAATTGGGGGACCTGGTTTGGCCTGAGCGTGCTCTGGCTCATCGTCCAGCTTCCTTATCCCGTCTTGCATCTTATCGGTACCAGCGCCGGTCGCGCATCCCGGCGCTTCCTGAAACGCCGTGAGCATATCGCCAGACGCAATCTCGAACTTTGCTTTCCCACCATGTCGCCCGCGGCGCGTGAAAAGCTTATCGAGCAGAACTTCATGTCGCTAGGGATGGGTCTGATTGAAACGGGGATGGCATGGTTCTGGAGCGATGAGCGCGTTAAGAAATGGTTTGACGTGGAAGGCATGGTCAATCTCAATAATGCCCTGAGCGAGCAAAAAGGCGTGATGGTCGTTGGCGTCCACTTTATGTCGCTTGAACTGGGTGGCCGTACGATGGGGCTGTGTCGTCCGATGATGGCGACCTACCGTCCGCACAATAGCCCGTTAATGGAGTGGGTGCAGACGCGAGGTCGTTTGCGCTCGAACAAGGCGATGATTGACCGTCGTAATTTATCCGGTCTGGTACATGCCTTAAAGTCGGGTGAAGCGGTGTGGTTTGCGCCGGATCAGGACTACGGCCCGAAGGGGAGCGTATTTGCTCCGTTCTTCTCGGTACAGCAGGCAGCAACGACTAACGGTACCTACGTACTCTCTCGTTTGTCGGGCGCGAAAATGCTTACCATCAGCATGGTGCGTAAAGCGGACCGCAGAGGTTATAGCCTGCACATCAGCGACGTCATGAGCGACTATCCTGGCGAAGATAAACAGGATGCGGCAAGCTATATCAACAAGGTTATAGAGAAAGAGATCCTGCGCGCGCCGGAGCAATACCTGTGGGTTCACCGCCGCTTTAAAACCCGTCCGCTTGGCGAAACTTCGCTCTATTAAGCTCTCCGCACTCGCGGCGCTTTCAAAATGGTCCCGGTTGCGTTAACGTGCGCGGGATCATATTTTTTGTTGTAAGCGAAGGAGTGCGTTGTGTTCGCTGAGTTTGGTGTATTGAATTACCTGACCTATCTGGTCGGCGCTATCTTTATCATCCTGGTTCCCGGCCCGAATACCTTTTTTGTCCTCAAGACCGGCATCGCCCACGGCGTTAAGAAAGGGTATCTGGCGGCGGCAGGCGTGTTTATTGGCGATGCGGTGCTGATGTTTCTGGCTTTTGCCGGCGTCGCGACGCTCATCAAGACTACGCCGGTGCTGTTCAATATCGTGCGTTACCTGGGGGCGATTTATCTGCTGTGGATGGGCGGCAAGATGCTCTACGCGGTGTTAACCCAGCGTGATGGTCATTCGTCTGCTGATTCCGAGCCGGGCAGCGCGATTCTCAAACGTTCGCTGACCCTTAGCCTGACGAATCCAAAAGCGATTCTTTTTTATGTCTCATTCTTCGTGCAGTTTATTGACGTCGGCGCCAAAACGCCCGGGCTGGCGTTCTTTATTCTGGCGCTGACCCTGGAGATAATCAGCTTCATCTATATGAGCTTTTTGATCCTCTCCGGCTCTTTCGTCACGCGTTACGTGAAGACGAAAAAGAAGCTGGCGAAAATCGGCAACAGTCTGATAGGCCTTGTGTTTGTCGGTTTTGCCGCCCGTCTGGCGACGCTCCAGTCGTAATCGTTGGGGGCCGGTACGCGGGACCGGCCCTATCGTGACTGTCACTGCCTCGTAACAAAATCCCTTCAATTTTGATTGCATTGGTGTTACATATACAGCCGATTATCGCTCAGAAAAAAGGGAACCCGGATGATTCTGCAGAAACTCACCAGCAATAAAAACAGCAAGAAGTTCTTTTTGTCGATCGCGGCGATCTTTGCCATCGCGCTTATCGTGGTTGGGCGCGCCACCTTTGGCGGCGTGGTGAGTGAATACAATATGCCGTATTCAGAATGGACGACGTCAATGTTCTTCCTGCAGGGGGCGATGGTCACGGTTTACAGCATTGTGTTTACGCTGCTGTTTTCCATCCCGCTGGGTTTCCTCTTTTTAGGTTCCGACCGCCGGGACTAATTTCATGCAATAAGGCGAACCGAAGTTCGCCTTATTATGTTTCCACGGCTATCGCCAGTCTCTGTCGTCATGATGATGGTGGCGGTGTTGATGGTGATAGCCTGGGTCGACAATACATCCCGATAACAGCGTGCAAAGCGCGAGAATCAACGGCAACACGATCGGTTTTTTCATTTCTCACTTCTCCAGTTAAATCCGTGCGCAAAAACGGGCATGCGCCATCGGCTGATGAGGTGAGTGTATGCTTTTAACTTATTGAGTAGATGAGATAATTCTGCAATCCTTGCCGGAAAGACGCGCGAATAATCCTGGAATTACCACCAGCCCAATTGCGTACCCGCCACGGCGACGATGGCGACAATAAGCATAATTATGGTGCTTTTTTTCATTACGCTCCGCCTGGTGCCGCATAGCCGCCGACAAAAAACCAGCCCAGAAAAACCACGGCGACGATAAAAATAGCCACCGGAAATAGAATACCCAGTCTCATTATTGAGCCCCTGTAAGTGCGAGTCGTGTCGACTATGATACGGGATTTCACCGTAGATTAGTCAATATGAAAAAAACGCCCCTGACGGCGAGACTGCTTATCCTGATACATCGCCTCATCGGCGGCGCGCAGCGCCAGTTCAACGTCGATCTGCCAGGGGTCGGCTTCAATCACCCCAAAACTGGCGCCGGGGTAGTTAATCCGGTGTTCGCCAAGGAAATAGATCCCCGCCAGCGCTTGACGTAACGCGGCGATATACTCCTGCTGGTCGGCTGAATCGGGACCCGTACCGACAATTAAAAACTCATCGCCGCCGAGACGACCTACAATATCGCCGCTGCGCACGCGGGCGGCCAGGCGTTCTCCGATCTGAATCAAAAAGCTGTCGCCGCACGGGTGGCCGAATCGATCGTTGATTGCTTTGAAATCATCGAGATCGATAAAAATCAGCAGCACGCTGAGCTGCTGTTCCCGGGCCTGCGAAAACTGCGCGGCAAGATGCTTAAACAGCGAGCGGCGATTCGGCAAACCCGTAAGCTCGTCGGTATACGAATGCATCTCCAGCGCGACGTTAGCCGCCCGAAGCTGCTGTACCAGCGTCTCTTTCTCAACGTAATGGGAGATGAGGTTGGCAAACAGATTCATCACCTGCTCACCCTCAATGTTATAGGGCTGTCTTGCCCGGCTGGTGGCGCACAGCGTGCCGAATAATGAGCCGTCGGTCAGGCGCACGGGAATGCTGAAAAAGGTGGCGATCCCCAAATCCTGGGCGGCGAGACACGAACGCCAGCGCTCGGCAACATCGTTGCTAAAAATGCAGCGGTCGTCCAGCGCGCGTTTGCACAGCGAGTCGTTCCACGGGACGGAGAACCCTTCGGGGATCTGCATTTCGCTGCTGTTGTGCGCGTACATAATATGCTGGCGCTGCGCGTCGAAGTCGATACGAGTCAGGTAGGTAGATTCCATTCGGGTAACCAGCTCCAGCATCTCAAGCAGCTGTCGCACCAGGGTTTCGAGGGAGTGTTCATTAGCGAGCGTTTGCGACACGCGAGCGAGAATAAAATCGGACATGAGAAATACGGCTCCCGAATGCTAATCGTCACTACCAGCAAATGATGCTAAAAAACAATCAGCGCAGAATTAACAGAGATACACAAAATTTAACACATCTGGGGGGAGAATACCTGCATCCGCGGCGGGAAAAAAAGCCCCGTCGGGGGCGACGGGGAAAACTCATTGATTATGGAATGATCTGTTCTCTGGTCAATTCGAGAACAGGGCTACTCTACGATGCAAAAGTGCAGCTAAAATGGAGAAACCGTGGAGATTCAGGGTGAAAGACCGTTTTAAACGATTAAGGAGGGGAAATGAAGGGGATGATAGTCATGCTGCCTCTGGCGCTTGCCGGATGCGCGCAGAGTCAGCCGACGCAGCAAGCACACCCGATAGGGATGGCTAACCCGGCTTCGGTATACTGCCAGCAGCTGGGAGGGAAACAGGTTCCTGTTCAAAGCCCGCAGGGCGTGCGCACCGAGTGCAAGTTACCCAGTGGTGAAACGTTAGATGAATGGGCGCTCTGGCGCCGCGATCATCCGGCTAAGTCATAGCGCTTTCAGCCAGTCAGCCAGCACCTGGGCATGGTTTTGCCGGGTGTTTTTCGCCGCGTAGAGCAGCGTCAGCGGCTGCTGCCTGGCAAGCGCGGCCAGGCGCTCGCCTTCATCGCGGTGGGCTTCCAGCTCCTGGCGATAGCGCTGGCTAAAGTGGGCAAAATCAAGCGTCTCGCCGTGAAAAGCCTTACGCAAATCAGTCGATGGCGCCAGGATTTTGCACCACTCATCGTAATTCAGCGCCTCTTTTTTTATTCCGCGCGGCCACAGGCGGTCTACCAGTATCCGGTAGCCGTCGCTCGCTTCCTGCGGGTCATAAACCCGTTTACATTGAATCATCGTCACTCTCCCTCTGTTCCATCCAGGCAAGCAGCTGCGGCAACTGCTGCTCGGAAAATACCGTTATCCCGTATTCGCGAAGCAGGGCGGCGGCAACGCCGGCACCGGGTTTGCGCTGTCCGTTAAAGGTACCATCATAGATAAACTGACTGCCGCAGGTTGGGCTGCCGTCGGTGAGCAATGCTGCGGTACAGCCTTCCTCCTGCGCTGCTTTTAGCGCCAGCCAGGCGGCCAGCTGATAGCGCGCAGTGACGTCCTGTCCGTCACTTTCAACAATTTTCGCACGGTTTTGCATGACATCCGCTCCCTGCGCGCCAAGGATTTCCGCCGGTAGCCTGGGGATGGGCAATCCGGCAGCCAGCTCCGGGCAGTGGGTGACCAGCCGCCCCTCGCTCTGCCAGCGAGACAGCGCGTTAGCCAGCCGGGCTTTGTGGCTACCGTTATAGCGAACCTGAAAGCCCATCAGGCAGGCGCTAACCAAAATTTTGTCCTTCATCATGCATCCATAGCGATTTGTCTGCCCTATACCATAGCGCCAGTCAGACTAAATTACCCGCGTTCAGAAGCAGACAAAATAAGGATTGTGTTCTGCCGTTGAGATCGCTAACCTGAGGCTCCTTGTGTTGCCTGATATTCGCTCTGACATAAGGATCCTGCTATGAACTCCCTCCTGCGTATTGCCCTGGTTGGTGATTACAACCCTGATGTAGTTGCCCATAAAGCGATTCCCCTGGCGATTGATGATGCCGCCGCCGTACTGGAGCTGCCGCTGCGTTATGACTGGCTGGCTACCAGCGAAATAAAGTCCGCTGACGATCTCGCTGATTACGATGCTATCTGGGTGGTTCCCGCCAGCCCCTATAAAAACGCCGAAGGCGCGTTTATCGCTATACGCCACGCGCGGGAAAACAGCATTCCGTTCCTTGGCACCTGCGGAGGATTCCAGCACGCGATTATCGAATACGCGCGCAACGTTATGGGCTGGCGGGATGCCGCACATGCGGAAACCGATACCGAAGGCCGGATGGTTATCGCGCCGCTTAGCTGCTCGCTGGTAGAAAAGTCGGACAACATTGAACTGCGGGCCAATACGCTGATCTCTCGCGCCTATGGCCGCGACAGTATTGAAGAGGGTTACCACTGCAGCTACGGGATTGCCGCCGATTTTGCCCGCGAGCTGGAGCAGGGCGACCTGCGGGTTACGGGCTGGGATGATGACGGTGAGATTCGGGCGGTAGAACTGGTGACGCATCCGTTCTTTGTCGCCACGCTATTTCAGCACGAGCGCAATGCGCTGGAAGGCAGACCTGCGCCGCTGGTTCACGCGTTTTTACGCGCGGCAAGTCAGTGAGCGAACGCCCGGCGGCGGTTGCCGGGCGTCGATATCGCTAGCCGTTGATCTCCCGATCGCGGCCGGCCAGCGCGCCAAATACCGCCATCGCAACGGAAATCAGCGCCACGGCGATCAGCGGGATATGCCAGTCGCCGTTGGCATCATGAATTTTTCCCATCACCGGCGGTCCGCAGGCAGCCAGCAGATAGCCCACCGCCTGCGCCATTCCCGACAGCGCGGCGGCCTGGTGCGCCGAGCTGGCGCGCAGCCCGATAAAGGTCAATCCCAGAATCATGGTCGCGCCGGAACCGAAGCCAAAGATAAGCGTCCACAGCACCGCCTGAGCGGGTAAAAACCATAAACCGAGCGCGCTGACTGCGCACATCAGGGCGACCAGCACCGCAATGCCGCGCTGATCTTTCAGCCGATGCAGTATTAACGGGATCGCCAGCCCCGGCGCCGCGGTGGCCAACTGGAGCAGCCCGTGCAGGGAGCCCGCCTGCGCTTCGCTGTAGCCTATGCTTTGCAAAATGGCGGGCAGCCAGCCGATGATGACGTAGTAGACCAGCGAGTTAATCCCGAGAAACAGCGTCACCTGCCAGGCCAGCGCCGAGCGCCAGATCCCGCGGTTGTGGATGGCGCCCGACCCCGTCAGCGGCGCGGTGACTTGCCTGCGCGCCTGCGGTAGCCAGATAAACAGCGCCAGCAGCGGAAATGCCATCAGCATCAACAGCGCGCCGCGCCAGCCCAGTCCGGCGAGCGCCAGCGGAACGACCATTGCCGAACCCAGCGCCGCCGCGCCCCCCATCGTGAGAGAGTAAGCGCCGGTCATTTTGGCGACGTGCTGCGAGAAGTCACGTTTGATCAGTCCGGGCAGCAGAACGTTGCCCAGGGCGATGCCGCAGCCGATAATCGCGGTTCCGATAAACAGCAGCGAGACGAAGGGCAGGGAGCGCAGACCCACGCCGAGGCAAATCAGGATCATCGCCAGCAGCAGGCTACGTTCAATGCCGAATCGGCGGGCGACACCTGCCGCCAGCGGCGAGACCAGGCCAAAGGCCAGCAGCGGCAGGGTGGTTAACAGACCGGTTTGCGCGGTGGTAAGGCCATATTCGCTGCGAATGGCATCAAGCAGCGGCGCGGCGCCGGTAAAGGTGACCCGCAAGGTGGTGGCGATAAGCAGAATACCGGCAATCAATAGCAGATTACGGCGGCCGGCAGAAGGTGAAACAGAATTCATGGCTATCTCAAACAAGAATACGTGGCGCTTACCATAGCCTGTTTGTCGCCTGTTTAAAACAAGCTAAAATGACAGATTATCGCTAAAATCGGACAATATCATGATCGGACTCGGCCTGGACGGCTACGACCCGGACAGCGGCCACGAAGCGGCGGCGGCTTTTCGTATTCAGGTGGTCGCGGACGAGCAGTACATTCCGCGCCATCAGCACCGTAAAGGTCAGCTCATCCTGGCGCTACACGGGGCGCTGACCTGCGAAGTGGAGAACGCGATGTGGATGGTGCCTCCGCAGTACGCGGTGTGGGTACCGGGACAGGTGCCGCACAGCAATCGCGCGACGCCGGAGGCGCAGGTCTGCTTTTTATTTATTGAACCCCACGCGGCACCGATGCCGGATTTCTGCTGCACGCTAAAGATTTCGCCGCTGGTGCGCGAGCTTATCCTCGTTATGGCCGAGCGCGGCAGGGCCGAACTCGCTAAACCGGCAATGAACCGCCTGGTGCAGGTGCTGTTCGATGAACTCCCGCAGCAGCCGCAGGAGCACCTGCAGCTCCCGGTCTCCGGGCATCCAAAAATTCGTCAGATGGTGGACACGATGGCCGTCGACCCGGCCCGCTGGCAAACGCTGGCGCAATGGGCGGCGGAGTTTGCCATGAGCGAACGCAATCTGGCGCGGCTGGTGGTGCGTGAGACGGGCTTAAGCTTTCGCCGCTGGCGACATCAGCTGCAGCTGATCCTCTCCCTGCAGATGCTGATCCGCGGGCAGACGGTACAGCAGACGGCGCAGAGCCTGGGCTATGACTCGACCACCGCCTTTATTACCATGTTTAAAAAGGGCCTCGGGCAAACCCCGGGGCGCTATCTTGCCAGCCTGGCTACGACTTCCCAATAAACAGCGAAATGATCCCGGCGGCGATCAGCGGGCCGACCGGGACGCCGCGGAAGAGGGCGACGCCGAGCACGGTGCCGACCAGCAGTCCGGCTACCAGCTGCGGCTGCGAGCCCATCAGCGCCACGCCGCGCCCGCCGAGCCAGGAAACAAAAACCCCCACGGCAATCGCCAGCAACGATTTCCAGTTCACGAAGGAGTGCAGCAGCGTAGAGGGCGGTAGCGTGCCGCTGGCAATGGGCGCCATCACGCCGATGGTGAGAATAATAATACCGATGGTCAGCCCTTGCTTTTCAATCCACGGAAAGAAGGCGTTGAGCGGGGTGACGCGGACGATAATTAATACCAGGATTGAAATAGCTACGGTGGTGTTATGGCTAATAAAGCCGAGCGCCGCCAGGCCCAGCAGTATTAACAGGGTGGTGTCGAGCATGTGCAGAGGTCCTTGCCAGAATATAAAAAAGAACAGCCCGTTTACTCTACGCATAATCGCGTAAGTAAACAGGTTTTTTATCGCAGACTCGCGATTTGAGGCATCTGCACGATCGATTTTCCCCCGCGGCACAATCCGTGCCCTGGCGCAGGAGAGGGAACAATCAGGCTTCGCGATGAAACGCGATCAGTTCCGGACGGGCAATACGCAGATAGTCGGCGGTATCAAGGATGATGGACTTATCAAGCTGCCCGGCGTTGAAGGCGATTTCCGGGAAGCGCTCAAACAGCAGCGGGTCGGCGACCAGGCGTAAAGAGGGGTGGAAGCTGAAAGGGGGAATGGCGCCAAAGACGCAGGCGGTCAGGGCGTCAACTTCCGCCGGACTGGCCAGAGAGGCTTTGCTGCCGCCGACGTATTCGGCCAGACGGGCTAAATCCGCCTGTAGATCGGCGGCAAGGATAGCCAGAACGTGCTGATTAACCCCATGTCCTTTAATTTTACATACCAGCGCTTTCGCTCCCTGACCCAGCGCGGTGCCGCGGATCTTCGACACGGCTTCACACTTTCCGACGGCTTCATGTTCCACGACCCGGTAACGGGCGTGGTCGCGGTTAAGCAGCGCCAACAGCTGCTGATGAATACTCACTTTTACTGGCGCGTTCATGTCGTTTTTTTCCTTAAAAATAAAACCTCAAGATTAATCCTCTCGCCCCGGGTAAGCGTGTTTTTTTTGCTTTTTATTTTCGTACAGCCGGGCATCCGCGATTTTCATGACGTCGGCCAGGCTATCCCCCGGCGCCATGCTGCAGGCCCCCCATGAAAAATTAACGCGCTGGTTAATGTCAATTTCCTTCAGGTGCTGGCGAATGCGCTCGGGTATATTTTTCGCCTCCTGTTCCTCATAATCGATCAGTATCAGGAAGAACTCATCGCCGCCCAGCCGGATACCGTAATCGCTTTTACGTATGGCGGCGGAAATGGACTGGGCGAGCAGCACGATGGCGCGGTCGCCTTCATCGTGCCCCCAGGTGTCATTAAGGTATTTTAGCCGGTCGCAGTCCAGCGCCATAAACACGATATTTACACCTTGCTCGGTGAGCTTTTGCATACGCGATTCCAGCAGCGAGGAGAGAATTTTTCGGTTGTACAGACCGGTTAAGGAATCACTAATGTTTTCTTTAAAAACGTCGGTATACAGGCGAAAGTGCATGCGTACCAGGTGCAGCAGAACGCCGGTAGATATCAGGTAAAACAAAAATAGCTTCCAGGAGCTCAGCAGAAAATAGGACATATCCAGCGACAGCGAAATGTGCAGGTTTTCCGCCACCTGCTGGCTATGGTGGGCGTAGCTGAAAAAATACGTGTTGCTGCGGTGAACGCGGATTTCAGACGTTGAGTCCGAGTCCGTTAAGGTGATGTCGAGATAGCGCCAGACCAGGGGGCGGTCGGTGGTATAGAGCAGCTTCTCAATATCGTGACGAGTGACGTCCACCATCACAATACCCTTCAGCCGATCCCGATAATAGACCGGGGTTAAGAACGACAAAATATTCTGTCCGGTTAGCGCGTCAGCATAGATGCTGGAAATTAGCGTACGCCCGCGAAGTAAACCGTTAAGACTGAACTGAGTGATGCCCAGTTTACTGTCGTGAAGAAAGTTCCAGTTATCAACGGGGCTGCTATCTATCTCAATCGGCGAATAGAAATACGCGTATTTATTGTCTAAATCGAGGTAATAGCGGAAGCGTTTATCTGATTTGAACGTTGCCGAATTCAGCGCGGCGATAATATCGCTTTGGGCTATCGCGGCATCAAAAGCCTGCAGCGCCGGGAGATCGTTAATCCACGGCTCGCACGAAGGCTGGGTGGTGCTGAGCGTACCGTGAAGCCCGGGGAAGGTATGCCCGGCGATATTGAGCCCGTATACGTTGCCATTGGTCTGCACGCCAGCGCAGGCCTGTCGGGCCTTTTCGGCCGCGGGATGCGTATCCAGCTTTCGCGAGACCTGGGAGATAACCAGCTGATTTTGATATTTATCGTACAGAAAGGCGGATTCGCCCTTCTCGACGATGTAGCGCATGTATTCCGACATATCCCGATGGCTGGCGACTAATTCATACACCAGAAATGAAGATGTCAGGACAACCACCCCCGCAGAAATGAAATGACGGAGTAATTTATTCTGTAATTTCATGATGATAATTTCGCCAGCACAATTAAGACAATTCTACCATGTGCGGCGCAGGGACGCCACGTTCGGTGGCAGACAGACTGTTTATCTATCCAGTGCCGGACTCGGTCAGTATCGCGCGGCAATGGAAATAAATAGTTTATTAAATATGAGGGCGCTAATGAATATTACTGTCGTAAATATCCTGCAAAATCCATTTTTCACTCATTTTATCCTCAATGAAATATGCTGCAATGACGCTGCTATGGCTATCCTGGTGCAGATAAAAATGAAATAATGTTAATTATCAAGCGAACTTTTCTTATTTTTACCAGTCCTTAGCAGGGTTACAGGCAGTACTATTGAAAGCGGCAATGAGGTTATGATGATGGAAAACGCAGCGGTGCAGGGATCCCCTCGAAAGTTTAAAAAAATAAGGGCGCTAAACAGGCGTCGAAATTATTTTTTTAAGAAAATACGCAATGATCTGCGAGTCTATATCGCTAAAGCGTTCTGGGATAGTCGCGCGCGCCGCGAAGCTGATTTAACCTCCGCGAAAACGGTGCTGTTAATGCGTAATGAAGGTGCGATCGGCGATGTAGTTGTTGATTCAGCGCTGGTTAAATGCCTTCACGAGGCGGGAATGACCGTTGACTTTCTGTTGACCAAATCCAATAGTCAGGTCATGCGGTATAATCCTCGCATTCGCCATATCTATGAAGCCGAGAATGTCGACTCGGCGGATTATTTGCACAAATTTACCCATAACGTTCCTCAGTCAGTTATTACTGAGCTTGCGAATAATAAGTACGATATTGTAATCGACCCGTCGTTGTTTGATATTCCGGTACACAGGATGCTGCTGTTACGACAGATAAAGCCCAGAGCGGTACTGGGTTTCAATAAGTGGCCTTCTATTAAACACTACAGCAAGTCTTTTGATTTTGACTGTGAAAACTGGCACGTCAGTAAGACCTTTTCTTTCATCGCTGATTATCTCCAGCTGGATAAAAAATCTCTGCAATCTTATGATCTGCATATTCCGCAGGATATCAGCCAGCAGGTTCGTGATTATCTGGCGGCGCTCAACGGGCGTAACGTGGTGATTAATATTTTTGCCGGGCATCAGGACCGCAGTATGTCGCAGGCGCAGCTGGCAACGCTTATCGCCAGGCTGTGCGAGGATTATCCGGACGTCAATATCATATTGCTCGATCATCGCAATGAAATCCGGATTCCCCTGCCGGAGAAGGTCTGCGTGAATCCGTTCAAAACGCTGCACCACTGCATGGCGCTTATCGCCGAGGCCGACTTAGTTATCTCGCCGGATACCTCGGTGGTCCATATGGCGGCGGCGTGGAAAAAACCGCTTATCGCGGTCTACAAAGATGTGCGGATGAATAATCGACTCTGGGCGCCGGGGTACGACAACGCGCGGCAGATTATCGTTAAATGCGGCAAGGTATACCAGCTGGAGAGCTTGCCCGACCTGATAATGGCGGAGATTGATCCCGTCACTCTGCAACAGGCGCGAGCCGGGTAAGGTGGGGTAAAAAAACAGCCAGCGTCTGTGCTGGCTGTCCGGAAAGGCTTAACCGTCCGCTTTTGAGGTTTGCTTGTGAAACAGTTCACGGAACACCGGATAAATATCTTCCGGGTCGCGAATATGCTGCATAGCAAAGTTTTCGAAGGTTGACTGCAGGTGTTCATATTCCCGCCACAGCGTCTGGTGCGCGCGCCGGGTTATCTCGATATAACTATAGTAGCGCACCACGGGCAGGATTTTCTTCGCCAGCAGTTCGTGACACAGCGGTGAATCGTCCGCCCAGTTATCGCCATCCGAAGACTGCGCGGCGTAGATATTCCACTGCGCCGGGTCATAGCGCTCTTTGACCACTTCATCCATCAGCTTCAGGGCGCTGGAGACAATGGTGCCGCCGGTTTCCTGCGAATAGAAGAATTCGTGTTCGTCGACCTCTTTCGCCTGCGTATGGTGGCGGATATAAACCACATCAACGTTTTTATAGGTCCGGCTGAGGAACAGATACAGCAGGATGTAAAAGCGTTTTGCCATGTCCTTTGTCGCCTGGTCCATGGAGCCGGAAACGTCCATCAGGCAGAACATCACCGCCTGACTTGACGGTTCTGGCCGTTTTTCGTAGTTCTTGTAACGCAGATCGAAAGTGTCAATGAACGGCACGCGGTCAATTTTCGCCCGCAGTTCGGCTATCTCTTTGCGCAGCCGCTCCTCTTCAAGCAGCTGCGCCGGTTCGCTTTTGCTAATGGTGTCCAGGTCTTCTTCCAGCGCGTGCAGTTCCCGGCGTTTACCGGCGGTCATCGCCGTGCGGCGCGCCAGCGAGTTTTGCAGCGAGCGAACGACGCTGATGTTAGCGGGCACACCGTTAGCGGTATAGCCCGCGCGATGGGTTTTATACTCCGTCAGCTGACGCTGCTGGTTTTTCTTCAGGTTCGGCAGGGCGAGATCTTCAAAGAGCAGATCGAGATATTCGTCTTTCGAAATCTGAAAAACAAACTCATCCTGGCCTTCGCCGTCGGCGCTGGCCTGGCCCTGACCGCTGCCTCCACCGCCTCCGCCGCCCTGAGGGCGCTCAATGCGGTCATTCTGTACGAAGTGATCGTTACCCGGGTGTACGCGATTGCGCAGGCCGCCGCGCCCCTGATGAAACATCGGTTCGTTAATATCGTCCGTTGGGATGGAGACGGACTCTCCGCTCTGAATATCGGTCACCGAGCGCTTGTTTATGGCCTCGGAGATCGACTGTTTTATCTGCGCTTTATAGCGGCGCAGAAAGCGCTGCCGGTTGACGGCGCTTTTATTTTTCCCGTTCAGGCGTCGGTCTATGAACCAGGTCATATGCCCTCCTGTACTGCATTTGCCAACTTATGCCCCGGCCATTCAGGCGCTGAAATATGCCTGGCGCTGAATGTCATTGGGTCTTCGCAGTTATTATTAGCCCGGCAGCCGCTGCCTGCCGGGCTGGTCTATCAGGATGATTTACGTACCCGCAGATACCATTCGCACAGCAGGCGAACCTGCTTGCGGGTATAGCCTTTTTCCATCATGCGGTCGACAAAGTCATCGTGTTTTTTCTGCTCATCGGTTGACGTTTTGGTGTTGAAGGAAATCACCGGCAACAGCTCTTCGGTATTGGAGAACATTTTCTTCTCGATAACCGTGCGCAGTTTCTCGTAGCTGGTCCAGTTTGGATTACGCCCGCTGTTGTGCGCTCTGGCGCGCAGCACGAAGTTGACTATTTCGTTACGGAAGTCTTTCGGGTTGCTGATCCCGGCGGGCTTCTCGATTTTCTCCAGTTCCGCATTCAGCGACTCGCGGTCAAACAGCTGGCCGGTATCCGGGTCGCGATACTCCTGATCCTGAATCCAGAAGTCAGCGTAGGTGACATAACGGTCAAAAATGTTCTGCCCGTACTCCGAGTAGGACTCAAGGTAGGCGGTCTGGATCTCTTTCCCGATAAACTCGGCGTATTTCGGGATCAGATAGCCTTTGAGGAACTCAAGGTAACGCTCGGACTGCTCCTGCGGGAACTGCTCGCGCTCGATCTGCTGCTCGAGGACGTAGAACAGATGCACCGGGTTGGCGGCGACTTCGGCATGGTCAAAGTTAAATACCCGCGACAGGATTTTGAACGCGAAGCGGGTAGACAGGCCGTTCATCCCTTCATCAACGCCGGCATAATCGCGATACTCCTGATAGGATTTCGCTTTCGGGTCGGTGTCTTTCAGGCTTTCGCCGTCATAGACGCGCATTTTTGAATAAATGCTCGAGTTTTCCGGCTCTTTCAGGCGCGACAGAATGGAGAAGCGCGACAGCGTTTCCAGCGTGCCCGGCGCGCACGGCGCATGGGTCAGCTCGCTGTTGTTAAGCAGTTTTTCATAGATACGGATCTCTTCCGAGATACGCAGGCAATAAGGCACCTTGACGATATACACGCGGTCGAGGAAGGCCTCATTGTTTTTGTTATTACGGAAGGTCACCCATTCCGATTCGTTGGAGTGGGCGAGGATAATCCCGTTGAACGGCAGGGCGGAGATCCCTTCGGTACCGTTATAGTTACCTTCCTGCGTCGCGGTCAGCAGCGGATGCAGCACCTTGATAGGCGCTTTAAACATCTCGACGAACTCCATCAGCCCCTGGTTGGCGCGGCACAGAGCGCCGGAGTAGCCGTAGGCGTCCGGGTCATTCTGCGCGTAGTGTTCCAGTTTACGGATATCGACTTTACCGACCAGCGCCGAGATGTCCTGGTTGTTTTCGTCACCGGGCTCGGTTTTGGCGATGGCAATCTGCGCCAGGATTGACGGCCACACTTTCACCACGCGGAATTTCGTGATGTCGCCGCCGAATTCATGCAGACGCTTGGCCGCCCACGGCGACATAATCGTCCCCAGATAGCGGTTTGGAATGCCGTACTCTTTTTCGAGGATTTGCGCATCCTCCTGCGGGTTAAACAGACACAGCGGATGGTCGTTGACCGGGCTGCGCTCACCGTTTGCGCTGAGCACATAGATAGGGACGCGCTGCATCAAGGACTTCAGGCGTTCGGCAAGCGATGATTTACCGCCGCCCACGGGGCCCAGCAGATACAGAATCTGTTTCTTCTCTTCCAGCCCCTGAGCGGCGTGTTTTAAGTAAGAAACAATTTGCTCGATGGCATCTTCCATACCGTAAAACTCTTCAAAGGCCGGGTAGCGCGCGACGACCCGGTTTGAAAAGAGACGGGATAGCCTGGGTTCGAGGGCCGTATCGACCATGACCGGCTCACCGATGGCCATCAGCAATCTTTCTGCTGCGTTAGCATAAGCACTGCGATCTTGCCGACAGATGGTAAGAAACTCCTGCAGTGTGAACTCTTCGTCCTTGGCAGCTTCATAGCGCTGGCGATAGTGATCGAATATATTCATGGCATGCCGTCCTTTCGTTTTTAGCACAGGTTGAGAGCCGTTCATATGAATAGTGGGAGCTCCCGGAAGAGGTAAGCTGCACAGCGCTCTCTGAATCTCCAGCAACCCTTATGCCAGGTTGGCGAAGTCTCGGGATAACGTGCCCCGCATTTACTTCTTCTAAATTAAAGCGTAGATGCATTTGGAAAACTTGCATGGCGCAGAAAATCAATTTCAATGACTTATCAACAACTCATCCGGAAAAGCAGCGTCTCATTCCCACTTCGGGTTTCGCCGCGTCATGACGCTGTCATTCAGCTGTCAGCGGGTGGTCATCTGATGATGAGAATCTGGTGAATTCAGTGTAATGACTGGTAAAGAATTTGAGGCATGACGTATACAACGTTAAACTGCCTGCGCTAATAATTTGACAACAGGAATATGGATCGTGACTAAAATCAAACTTCTGGCACTTGGTGTGTTGATTGCGACTTCAGCATCCGCCGTACACGCTGAAGGGAAGTTCACTTTAGGGGCGGGTGTAGGCGTCGTTGAACATCCGTACAAGCAATATGATGCTGATGTTTACCCGGTGCCGGTGATTAATTACGAGAGCGATAACTTCTGGTTCCGCGGCCTGGGCGGTGGCCTCTACCTGTGGAATGATACCAACGATAAGCTCTCCGTGACCGCCTACTGGTCGCCGATGTACTTTAAGCCAGGCGACAGCGATAGCGAGCAGATGCGCCGTCTGGATAAACGTAAGTCTACGGTGATGGCAGGGCTTTCCTACGAACACTATACGCAGTACGGCTTCCTGCGCACCGCGCTGTCGGGGGACACCCTCGATAACAGCAACGGTATCGTGTGGGATCTGGCCTGGCTGTATCGCTATACCAACGGCAACCTGACGCTTACGCCGGGTATTGGCGTGGAGTGGAACAGCGACAACCAGAACGAGTACTACTACGGTGTTTCGAAGCATGAGTCGAATCGCAGCGGCATGCGCAGCTACGATCCGGACAGCAGCTGGAACCCGTACCTTGAGCTGTCGGCTAACTATCGTTTCCTCGGCGACTGGAGCGTATACGGCGTGGCGCGCTATACCCGCCTGTCTGACGAAATTACCGATAGCCCGATGGTGGACAAATCCTGGAGCGGGCTGATTTCAACCGGGATCACTTACTCCTTCTGATAGTGCGTTATTACAGTGCAATTTGTGCATCAGAACAGGGCGTAAAGCCCTGTTTTGCATTACGGTGGTGCAATCAAACACAGGAGCATGTCATGGCAGAAAGGACAATCCGTTTTGGCGAGCATTCAGCGGTTCCGCTCATAGGGCAGGGGACCTGGTTCATGGGCGAAAACCCGGCTCTGCGCGCGCAGGAGTCTGCTGCACTACGCGCGGGCATCGATCTTGGCCTGACGGTGATCGATACGGCGGAAATGTACGCCGACGGCGGCGCCGAAGAGGTTGTCGGCGAGGCCATTCGCGGGCAGCGCGAGCGCGTGGTGCTGGTGTCTAAAGTCTATCCGTGGAACGCTGGCGGTCGCAAAATAGCCAGCGCCTGCGAGGAGAGCCTGCGCCGCCTCAATACCGACTATCTGGATCTCTATCTGCTGCACTGGCGCGGGGACTATTCATTGCAGGAGACGGTTGCGGGCATGGACGCGCTCGTTGCGCAGGGGAAAATTCGTCGCTGGGGCGTATCAAACCTCGATTACGATGATATGCAGGAACTCTGGCAGGCGAACGGCGGCGAACAGTGCGCGACCAATCAGGTGCTCTACCATCTGGCCTCCCGCGGTATTGAATATGACCTCCTGCCGTGGTGCCAGCAGCAGCGGCTGCCGGTGATGGCATATTGTCCGCTGGCTCAGGCCGGTCGACTGCGCAATGGACTTTTAAATCATACCGTTGTGAAAAATATTGCGCAGGAGCGGGGCGTAACCGCGGCGCAGATTCTGCTGGCGTGGGTGATTAGCCACCGGGGCGTAATAGCGATCCCGAAAGCGTCAAGCATTGAGCATGTCAGGCAAAATGCCGCGGTGCTGGATATTGTGCTGAACGATGAGGAGCTTGCGCTTCTGGATAACGCCTACCCGGCGCCGGCCAGAAAAACGCCACTGGATATGGTCTGAACAAGCGTTTAAGAAAAGCCCCGACTTCGCGGGGCTTCAGCCGTCATCCGGCAGATATGGCGCACACGCGGTTAACCCGTGGGCCAAGCTTCCTGGCGTTAGCGTTTCACCACGCGAAGGGTTTGCGTCAGGCGCGAAGGTTTCTCTTCGCTGGCCTTCTGCGTTTCGGTCACGCAGCAGGTTTCTACACAAACGAAGGTCTTGTAACCATCATCCGGCATGTCGCCCATGCTGACGGAAAGCGCCGGGCCCGGGTTCCAGGCCACTACGTTGCTGTTGTGATGATGCGTAACGTCGATGTTGCGGTTCAGCGCATCGTCATGAATCACGCTGCAGGTTTCGGCATTCAGATAGACGCGGTCGGTACGGTCGGGAAAAGTCTCTGTACCGTTGCTTAATACGCCTTCTTCCGCGTTTTTCACTTTATCAATATAACGGTCGCCCAGACCGCTGACCTTCACTGCCGCAATGTCGCCGACGTTGAAATAGGTATGCAGGGCAGACGTGGTTTCAAATTCGCCGTGCGCCTCCAGCTCAATTTCGCAGGTTTTGCCCAGCTTAAAGCGCGCCAGCAGGGTGAACTCGTGCGGCCAGTACTGGCGGGTGGCGTCGCTGCTTTTCAGTGCAAAGGTCAGCACCACGCCGTTGTCGTCTTCATCGTGCCCTTTCAGGGCCCACGGCAGGTTGCGGGCGAAGCCGTGGGAGGGCAGACCCTGCTGAGCAGAAGGACCAAACCACGGCCAGCAAATCGGCACGCCGCCGCGCAGGGCAACGCCGTTTTTAAATGGGGTGTTGCCGCTGAGCCACAGGACTTCTTCTTCGCCAGCGGGCTTCCAGGAGAGCAGGTGAGCGCCCTGGAAAGCCACGGATGCTTTCACCTGCGGATGGTCAACGACGATCAGCTCCAGGTCATCAAGCTGGCGGCGGGAAAGTACAGGGGTAAGCTGTTCGATAACCGGGAGGGCAAAAATTTTATTAATCATTACGCAATCCTTTATCTTCAGACAAAAAAAAGAGCGACCGAAGTCGCTCTTACAGATTACTGTCTCATCCCAACTTATTTGGAGATGTGAGCAATCAGGTCCAGAACCTTGTTGGAGTAACCAGTTTCGTTATCGTACCAGGAAACCAGTTTCACAAAGTTGTCGTTCAGAGCGATACCCGCTTTGGCGTCGAATACGGAAGTGCAGATTTCACCGTTGAAATCGGTGGATACCACGTCGTCTTCGGTGTAGCCCAGAACGCCTTTCATTGCGCCTTCGGAAGCAGCTTTGATTGCTTTCTTAATTTCTTCATAAGAAGCAGCTTTTTCCAGACGAACGGTCAGGTCAACAACGGATACGTTCGGAGTCGGAACGCGGAACGCCATACCGGTCAGTTTGCCATTCAGTTCTGGCAGAACTTTACCTACAGCTTTAGCAGCGCCGGTAGAGGACGGGATGATGTTCTGAGCTGCGCCGCGGCCGCCGCGCCAGTCTTTGTGAGACGGGCCATCAACGGTTTTCTGAGTCGCGGTGGTTGCGTGAACGGTAGTCATCAGACCTTCGATGATGCCGAAGTTGTCGTTGATAACTTTTGCCAGCGGAGCCAGGCAGTTGGTGGTGCAGGATGCGTTGGAAACGATGTCCTGGCCTTCGTATTTGTCAAAGTTAGCGCCTTTAACAAACATCGGAGTGTTGTCTTTGGACGGGCCAGTCAGTACGACTTTTTTCGCGCCAGCGGTGATGTGTTTACGAGCGGTTTCGTCGGTCAGGAAGATACCGGTTGCTTCAGCAACAACGTCAACACCCACTTCGTCCCACTTCAGGTTAGCCGGGTCACGCTCAGCGGTAACACGGATTTTTTTACCGTTAACGATCAGATGACCGTCTTTCACTTCAACGGTACCGTTGAAACGGCCGTGAGTGGAGTCATACTTCAGCATGTAAGCCATGTAGTCAGCGTCTAACAGGTCGTTGATTGCAACGATCTCGATGTCAGAACGTTCCTGAGCAGCACGGAAAACAATGCGACCGATACGGCCAAAACCGTTGATACCTACTTTGATAGTCATATATTCCACCAGCTATTTGTTAGTGAATAAAAGGTTGCCTGTAAAATTACAAAAACCTTACGCAGCGTCAAGCGGAATCGTGTCAATCATTGCGACAAATCAATCCAGAGCATGCCTTTGCGAGGTCGATTTATCCCACTTTCCCTTTGAGCCCAATTCCATATGGGGGCTGCGCCCGGAATTTTAAAGGTCACTGAAGATAAAAATGTGATATTCATCACAATTGTGTGGCTGCCTTTTGGCGTCGCCTAAGTTTAGAACAAAAGTGCACGCTTCATTGTTAATATTTTGTTAGAATTGACGTGAAAAGTTGTCCTTTCACAGCGAGAAGCAAGCCAATGTCGAATAAACCCTCTTCGGACGAGCTCAAAAAAAATTTGAGCGAGATGCAGTTTTACGTGACGCAGAATCACGGTACTGAACCGCCGTTCACCGGGCGGTTGCTCCACAACAAACGCGATGGCGTCTACCACTGCCTGGTGTGCGATGCCGCGCTGTTTCACTCGCAAACCAAGTATGATTCCGGCTGCGGCTGGCCAAGCTTTTATGAGCCCGTCAGCGATGACGCTATCCGCTACCTTAATGATTACTCCCACGGTATGCAGCGCACGGAAATTCGCTGCGGAAACTGCGATGCTCACCTTGGGCACGTATTCCCGGATGGTCCACAGCCCACCGGAGAGCGTTTTTGTGTTAATTCGGCCTCATTAAGCTTCACCAATGATGAAAACGGTGAGCAAATTAAGGGTTGAAAAAACGATTCAGCAAATTATTCCAAACGGGGTTGGCGGAAGATGGAAATTGAGCGGATTATTGACGGTATGACGCCGGAAGTTTATCAGCGCCTGGCGACGGCGGTTGAGCTGGGTAAATGGCCGGACGGCGTGGCGTTGACTCACGAACAGAAAGAGAACTGTCTGCAGCTGGTGATGCTCTGGCAGGCGCGATACAACGTTGACGCGCAGCATATGACCATCGATACCAACGGGCAGATGGTGATGAAGAGTAAACAGCAGCTGAAAGTTGACTTCGGCATTACGCCGCAGCCTATCGCGACCTTTAAATCCTGAGGCTGAAAAGGCCTGCGTCAGCCCGGCTAACTCCGCGCCGGGCTCTGAGGCATCACAACGTTACTTCTTGTTCATCATCGCTTTAAGATCGGCGAAGGGGTTATATTTCGCTTCGCCGACGCTTTTCTGCGCATCTTCGCCAGCGACCACCGTCGAGCCATACAGATCGGCTTCGGTGTATTTTGAGTGCTCATGATCGTGACAGTACAGGCACAGCATCTCCCAGTTGCTACCATCTTCCGGGTTATTGGAGTGGTCGTGGTCAATATGGTGTACCGTCAGTTCACGCAGGTTTGAATAGACAAACTCTCGCGAGCAGCGTCCGCAGACCCAGGGGAAGAGCTTCAGCGCTTTTTCGCGGTAACCGACTTCCAGACGGGCGTAGTTTTTCGGGATATAAGCCATAATACCCATGCCTTTTGTTGCAAATGAAAAGCTGCGCCGGAGCCGGCGCAGCGGAATGGGGTTATCATAACCTATTGTGCTGGCGCTGACACCGCGCAGATCAGCGTTTGATCCCCAATGACTCGGCCAGCTGTTTCGCTAACTGATTCTGGTCATCGGCGCCGTACTCCCAGAACATCGCGCCACCCAGCCCCTTGCTCTTGATGTAGTCAGCCTTGATGGCCACCGAGCGCGGGTTCTCATAAGAAAGCGCAAAGAGGGCTTGACCGTCGGCGGACTGCACCGACAGCCACGGTACCTTCCCTTCATCATCCCAATGCTGAGTAAAGCGCTTCTGCGGATCGTTGATTAACTTCGCCACGATATCGTTATATTTCACATAGGTATCTTTGGTCAGATCGACGCCCAGCGATTCGAACAGTTCAATCTGTTGAGCCGCAAAGTAGGGGCGGGTGGCCGGGTTTTTCTGCGCGTCCGGCTTGCTCCAGTCAATACCCGGCTCGACGGCGCGTTTGGGTATCCGGCCATAGAAACCAATCCCCAGGTTCATCTGGCTCGGCTTTAGACCGGCGGCAAGGTAGTTGTTCACTATAAAGTCCGCGCTGTACTTATCCGCTTCGGCGACCGTCGGCCAGCGGGTTGAATCATACAGGTTGGAATTGAAGTATTGGGTACCGTAGGCCAGGTCGTAGGTCATCAGGTTGATGTAGTCGAGCGATGGCGCAATGGCTTTGACGTCCACCCAGCTTTTTGGGCTCTCCGCGTTGGCGCCTACGGCGATGGTCACCAGTTTTTTATTACCGACCGCCGCGCGCAGCTCTTTCAGCAGGGCGGTAAAATTATCGCGATCGGCCGGTTGGCTGGCGACAAGCCCCCACGCGCCGTTGACCGGATACTCCCAGTCCAGATCGATCCCATCGAGACCGTATTTTTCAATAATCGCCTGAGCGGACTGAATAAACACCGCCCGGGTTTCCTTCGTTGCCGCCGCGCCGGAGAATCCGCGCGCACCCCAGCCGCCGACGGAAAGCAAGACTTTCAGGTTCGGGTTCTGCTGGCGCAAGCTGGGGATTTTCTGTAAATCAGCCTGCACTTTCGGCGACAGCCAAATTTGATGCAGCTTGCTCGGATCTTTCAGGGCGGCGTTGGTTTCGTCTTTTTCATCGTTGTAAACCAGACCAAACGAGTAGTTGAGATGGGTAATCTGGCGTACGTCCAGTTTATCAATATCGCCGCCTGGACCGGCAGTGACGTCGCCGCCGCCGTTAAAGTAGCCGACGGACATCAGTGAGTTAGCGGAAACAACGCTCGCGCAGAGCAGGGGTAAAGCTGCCAGTAAAGGCAAAAGTTTCATAGCGGATCCTCTTTGACTTAAAAGTGACATTGAAAAGCAAACACGCCACGGAAATGGCGTGGCGAAAAAAACAGCTCGTGCAGCCTAGCATCTTCCGCTGCGCAAAAATGCGAAGCGGTTCACGGCTGCATTAGCGAAGCGGTAGTGAGACGACGTCCTTTTCTTCACTTCAATCATCTCCCTCGACGAATTTTACCGTATTTGTGATCTGAGTTGTGAAATGCAGATCAATATCTGTGTTTTAAAGATTTAATATTGACCTCAAAGATTCTGTGGTTAAGTATGGCTTTCACTGATGCAAAATCATTAAACAAAGGAAAACGCAATGAAAGCACTGGCAAGATTTGGTAAGGCCTTTGGCGGCTATAAGATGATTGATGTTCCGGAGCCGGCGTGCGGACCGGATGACGTGGTGATTGAAATCAAAGCCGCCGCCATCTGCGGCGCGGATATGAAACACTACAACGTCGACAGCGGCTCCGATGAATTTAACTCCATTCGCGGTCACGAATTTGCCGGTGCAATTGTCCGGGTTGGCGAAAAGGTCAAGGACTGGAAGGTCGGCCAGCGGGTGGTTTCTGACAACAGCGGGCACGTCTGCGGCGTGTGTCCGGCCTGCGAACAGGGCGATTTTCTGTGTTGTACAGAAAAAGTGAATTTAGGCCTGGACAACAATACCTGGGGCGGCGGATTTTCGAAATACTGCCTGGTGCCGGGGGAGATCCTCAAAATTCATCGCCACGCGCTGTGGGAAATCCCGCCGGGCGTTGATTACGAAGAAGCTGCGGTGCTGGATCCTATCTGTAATGCCTATAAATCGCTCGCCCAACAATCCAGGTTTCTTCCCGGTCAGGACGTGGTGGTTTTCGGTACCGGTCCATTAGGGCTATTTGCCGTACAGATGGCGCGCATTATGGGGGCCGTTAATATCGTGATGGTCGGTCTGGAAGAGGACGTCGCGGTGCGTTTCCCTGTTGCCAAAGCGCTCGGGGCAACGGCGGTCGTCAACGGTTCATCCGAAGATGTGGTCGCTCGCTGCCAGGCAATCTGCGGCAAAGATAATCTGGGGCTGGTTATCGAATGTTCCGGCGCCAATATCGCTCTCAAACAATCCATTGAAATGCTGCGCCCCAACGGTGAAGTGGTGCGCGTAGGTATGGGCTTCAAAGCGCTGGACTTCTCCATCAACGATATCACCGCGTGGAACAAAAGCATCATCGGGCATATGGCCTATGACTCTACGTCCTGGCGCAACGCCATTCGCCTGCTCGCCAGCGGCGCTATCGAAGTCAAACCAATGATCACGCATCGCATTGGCCTGTCGCAATGGCGCGAAGGGTTTGACGCCATGGTCGATAAAACCGCCATCAAAGTCATCATGACTTACGACTTTGATGAATAACCCCGTGATAAAAGGAACGTTATCCGATGGAACAGATAGCAAAACCGCACTGCGGCGCCAGGCTGGATCGCCTGCCTGACTGCCGCTGGCACTCTTCGATGTTTGCCATGGTCGCTTTCGGATTACTGGTCTGCTGGAGTAATGCCGTTGGTGGATTAATTCTCGCGCAGTTAAAAGAGCTCGGCTGGACCGACAATTCGACTACCGCCACGTTCTCCGCCATTACCACGGCAGGTATGTTTCTTGGCGCGCTCGGCGGCGGCATCATTGGCGATAAAATTGGGCGTAAAAACGCGTTTATTTTGTATGAAGCGATTCATATTATCGCCATGGTCATCGGGGCGTTTTCCCCGAATATGAGCTTCCTTATTGCCTGTCGTTTTGTCATGGGCGTGGGATTAGGCGCGCTGCTGGTGACCTTATTTGCCGGTTTCACCGAATATATGCCCGGCAGAAATCGCGGAACATGGTCCAGTCGGGTCTCGTTTATCGGTAACTGGTCTTATCCGCTCTGTTCGCTGATCGCGATGGTATTAACGCCGCTAATCAGCGCGGAATGGAACTGGCGCGTGCAGCTGTTGATCCCGGCCGCGTTGTCGCTGATTGCTACCGTGATTGCCTGGCGCAGTTTCCCTGAGTCCCCCCGCTGGCTGGAGTCTCGCGGGCGCTATGCGGAAGCTGAGGAGATAATGCGGGCCATTGAAGGGCGGGTGGCTCGGCAGACGGGCAAGTCGCTGCCGCCGGTAGTTATCGATGATGACGGCAAACCGCCGCGCGCCGTTCCTTATTCGGCCTTATTAACGGGGGCATTGCTGAAACGGGTTATTTTAGGCTCCTTCGTGCTGATAGCCATGAACGTCGTCCAGTACACCTTAATTAACTGGCTACCGACGATATTTATGACCCAGGGTATTAATCTGAAAGACTCTATTGTCTTAAATACCATGAGTATGTTCGGCGCGCCGTTCGGGATTTTTATCGCCATGCTGGTGATGGATAAAATTCCCAGAAAGACGATGGGTGTAGGTCTGTTAGTGTTAATTGCCGCGCTGGGATATATCTATTCGCTGCAAACCAGCATGCTGCTGATTACGTTAATTGGCTTCTTCCTGATTACGTTTGTCTATATGTACGTCTGTTACGCCTCGGCGGTTTATGTTCCGGAAATATGGCCGACTGAAGCGAAGCTTCGCGGGTCGGGTCTCGCGAACGCGGTGGGGCGAATCAGCGGTATCGCCGCGCCTTATGCGGTGGCGGTACTGCTTAACGGCTATGGCGTAACCGGGGTGTTTGTGCTGCTGGGGGCCGTCTCCATTATTGTCGCTATCGCTATTGCAACCATCGGAATTGAAACTAAAGGCGTCTCTGTCGAAAGTCTCGGTATTGATGCAGTTACCAGCAAATAATATTGACGGGCAATAAAATGAAAAATTCAAAAGCGATATTAAAAACACCGGGCACGATGAAAATTATCGCTGCCGATATCCCGGTACCCAAAGAACATGAAGTGCTGATCAAAATTGAATACGTCGGAATTTGTGGTTCAGATGTCCACGGTTTTGAGTCGGGGCCCTTTATTCCGCCGAAAGACCCTAATCAGGAAATTGGTCTGGGACACGAATGCGCCGGTACGGTGGTGGCCGTAGGCAAAAGCGTGAGCAAATTTAAGCCGGGCGACCGGGTGAATATTGAACCCGGCGTGCCGTGCGGCCACTGTCGCTACTGCCTGGAGGGAAAATACAATATCTGTCCCGACGTCGACTTTATGGCCACGCAGCCAAATTATCGCGGTGCGCTAACCCACTATCTATGCCATCCGGAGAGCTTCACTTACAAACTGCCCGATAACATGGACACCCTTGAAGGCGCTTTGGTGGAGCCTGCGGCGGTTGGCATGCATGCCGCAATGCTGGCGAACGTCAAGCCGGGCAAGAAAATCGTCATACTTGGCGCAGGCTGTATTGGCTTAATGACCCTGCAGGCATGCCTTTGCCTGGGGGCAACCGACATCGCGGTGGTTGATGTGCTGGAAAAACGCCTTGCCATGGCCGAACAGCTCGGAGCCAAAGTCGTTATCAACGGCGCGAAAGAGGACACCGTTGGGCGCTGCCAGCAGTTCTCCGGCGATATGGGGGCCGATGTTGTTTTTGAAACGGCCGGGTCGGCCATCACCGTTAAGCAGGCTCCTTACCTGGTGATGCGCGGAGGAAAAATCATGATCGTCGGTACGGTTCCCGGTGATTCAGCCATCAATTTCCTCAAAATTAACCGTGAGGTCTCGATTCAGACCGTCTTCCGCTATGCCAACCGCTATCCGGTCACCATAGAAGCGATCTCCTCCGGGCGTTTCGATGTGAAATCGATGGTGACGCATATTTATGATTTTGAGGATGTTCAGCGCGCGTTTGATGAATCCGTTAATAACAAACGCGAGATTATTAAAGGCGTTATTAAAGTTAACCATTAATGTATTGCAAAGGGAGAAACAACCATGCTGGCAGATATTAAATATTGGGAAAGCGATGCTCAGAATAAACATTATGCGATTGCCCACTTTAACGTGTGGAATGCGGAAATGCTGATGGGAGTTATTGATGCAGCGGAAGAGGCTAAGTCGCCGGTGATTATCTCTTTCGGTACCGGATTTGTGGGCAATACCTCGTTTGAAGATTTTTCGCATATGATGGTTTCGATGGCCAAAAAGGCGTCGGTTCCGGTGATTGCTCACTGGGACCACGGGCGCAGCATGGAGATAATCCACAACGCCTGGGTCCACGGCATGAATTCGCTGATGCGCGACGCTTCAGCCTTTGATTTTGAAGAGAACATTCGCCTGACCAAAGAGGCGGTGGATTTCTTCCATCCGCTGGGTATTCCGGTTGAGGCGGAGCTGGGGCATGTGGGGAATGAAACGGTCTACGAAGAAGCGCTGGCGGACTATCACTATACCGACCCGGATCAGGCGGCGGAGTTCGTCGAGCGTACCGGCTGCGATTCGCTGGCGGTGGCGATTGGCAACCAGCACGGCGTCTATACCTCAGAACCGAAATTGAATTTTGATGTAGTGAAACGTGTGCGCGAGGCGGTATCCGTTCCGCTGGTGCTACACGGCGCGTCCGGCATTAGCGACGCGGATATTAAGCAGGCCATATCGTTAGGTATTTCGAAGATTAACATCCATACCGAACTGTGCCAGGCGGCGATGGCGGCGGTACAGGAGAACCACAATCAGCCGTTCCTGCACGTAGAACGTGAAGTTCGCAAAGCGGTGAAAGCGCGCGCGCTGGAGAAGATCAAACTGTTTGGTTCTGACGGGAAAGCGGAATGACAATATGGATAATATCGAGGTTATTTGTCTGGGTGCGGCTATCGTAGATATTCCTCTGCAGCCGGTGAGTAAAAATATCTTTGATGTCGACTCTTATCCGTTAGAACGCATCGCCATGACCACCGGGGGAGATGCCATTAATGAGGCCACTATTATTTCCCGACTCGGTCACCGAACAGCATTAATTAGCCGGATAGGGAACGACGCTGCAGGACATTTTATTCTTGAACACTGCCGCCGGGAGAATATTGATATCCATAGCCTGAAGCAGGATAGCGAAATCGATACCTCAATCAACGTGGGCTTAGTCACCGCCGATGGCGAGCGTACTTTTGTGACTAACCGCAACGGGAGCCTGTGGAAGCTGAATATTAACGATGTTGATTTTGACCGCTTCTCTCAGGCAACGCTGCTGTCGCTGGCGAGCATTTTTAATAGCCCGCTGCTCGACGGCAAAGCGTTAACGGAGATCTTCATTCAGGCCAAAGCGCATGGGTTAATTATTTGCGCCGATATGATTAAGCCGCGGCTTAACGAAACCCTTGAGGATATTCGTGAGGCGCTGAGCTACGTCGATTATCTGTTTCCCAATTTTGCCGAGGCAAAACTGCTCACCGGCGAAGAGACGCTGGATGAGATTGCCGACTGTTTCCTGAGCTGCGGTGTAAAAACGGTCGTCATCAAGACCGGCAAGAGAGGCTGCTTTATTAAGCGTGCCGATATGAAAATGGAGGTTCCGGCGGTTTCTGGCATTACCGCCATCGACACCATTGGCGCGGGGGACAATTTTGCCTCGGGATTTATCTCCGCGCTGCTGGAAGGCAAACCGCTGCGCGACTGCGCGCTGTTTGCTAACGCAACGGCCGCGATCTCGGTGCTTAGCGTAGGCGCCACCACGGGCGTGAAGAACAGAAAGCTGGTTGAACAACTTCTCGACGAATACGAAGGGTAATAGCAGCAGATGAAAATGATTCCTTTAGGCAGTACGGATATGACGCTTTCCCGCATGGGATTAGGCACATGGGCCATTGGCGGTGGCCCGGCATGGAACGGCGATCTCGACCTGCAGATATGTATCGATACCATAGTTGAGGCGCATCGCTGTGGGATCAATCTGATTGATACCGCGCCGGGCTACAACTTTGGCAACAGCGAAGTGATTGTCGGCCAGGCGCTTAAACAGCTGCCGCGCCGTGAAGTCGTCGTCGAAACCAAATGCGGTATCGTCTGGGAGCGGACGGGTAGCCTGTTTAACAAGGTCGGAGATCGCCAGCTGTACAAAAACCTGACGCCCGAGTCGATTCGCGAAGAGGTGGAGGCCAGCCTGCAAAGGCTGGGTATCGACACCATTGATATCTATATGACCCACTGGCAGTCGGTGGAGCCCTGCTTTACGCCAATTGCGGAGACCGTCGCCACGCTGAACGCGCTAAAGAAAGAGGGCAAGATTCGCGCCATCGGCGCGGCGAACGTCGATGTCGGGCATATCAGGGAGTACCTCAAACACGGCGAGCTGGATATCGTGCAGGCCAAGTACAGCATTCTTGACCGGGCGCTGGAAGCCGAGCTGCTGCCGCTCTGTCAGCAGAACGGTATTGTGGTGCAGGTCTACTCGCCGCTTGAACAGGGGCTACTGACCGGCACTATCGGCCGTGATTATGTTGCCGGCGGCGCGCGTGCTAATAAGGTCTGGTTCCAGCGGGAAAATATGCTGCGCGTGATTGATATGCTTGAGCAGTGGCAGCCGCTGTGCGAAAAATACCGCTGCACCATCCCCGCGCTGGCGCTGGCGTGGATTTTAAAGCAAAGCGATTTAATCACCTTACTCAGCGGCGCCACGGCGCCCGAACAGGTGCGTGAAAATATTGCCGCGCTGACCATCGCTTTGACGGATGATGATTCATTATTGATGAGACGAATGGCGGAAGCGGTGGAGACAAAATAAGAGCGGCATCATTGACCTCTGTTTCTGTGTAAAAGAATATTGGAATCTGCTATTCGGACATGTTATTTTGAAAACAAACATATCCTGGCAGAGGCCAGGGGGTTATTACTTTGCGGGAAACAGAGGTGTTATCGTGGCGGCAAAAGACAGGATTCAGGCCATTAAGCAAATGGTGACTAACGATAAGAAAGTGGCGGTTTCTAATTTAAGCGCAATTTTTCAGGTCACTGAGGAAACTATACGCCGCGATCTGGAAAAGCTCGAAGATGAAGGTTTTTTGACCCGAACGTACGGCGGTGCGGTATTAAATACCAGTGCTTTATCCGACAATATTCATTTTTATAAACGGGCAAAGTCTCATTTTGAAGAGAAGCAAATTATTGCCCGTAATGCCTTGCCGTTTATTAAAAATAAAACCACCATGGCTGCCGATTCCAGCAGTACGGCGATGGAGTTATTAAAGCTGCTAAAGGAGAGAAACGATCTCACGCTGTTAACCAACTCGGCGGAAGCATTTCATGAGCTGGCGCAGTCGGAAATAAATGTTGTTTCGACCGGCGGAGAACTGAATAAGAACACGCTGTCGCTGCAGGGGCGGATCACCAAGGAAATTATCAGTCGTTATCATGTAGATATTATGGTAATGAGCTGCAAAGGCCTCGATATGCAGAGCGGGGCGCTTGACTCTAACGAAGCGGAAGCGGAAATCAAGAAAACCATGATTCGCCAGGCAGCAGAAGTAGCTCTGCTGGTCGATCACTCCAAATTCGATCGTAAAGCGTTCGTCCAGCTGGTGGATTTTAGCCATATTAATTACCTTATCACTAATAAGGCGCCCGGTGCACAGTGGATTGCTTTCTGTAAAGAAAATAATATTCAACTGGTTTATTAACTTCGCCGTTGGTGGTGTCGATATTGTTTTCGTTTGCACCTGGGTAATGCCATAAAAATTTAATGATGACGGACAGCGCGGCAAAAGTGACCCTGCCGCCAACGCCATACTCTATAATTTAGCTGAATTTGAGGCATCCAGATGGAACAATGTGACCCTATCGGCGCAAGATTAGACCGCTTACCCTTGTCGCGATTTCATTTTCGTATTTTTGGCATTATTAGTTTTAGTTTATTAATCACCGGTTTCCTAAGCTATTCCGGTAACGTGGTGCTGGCAAAATTAGTCAGCAACGGCTGGTCAAATAATTATCTCAATGCGGCATTTACCTCGGCGCTGATGTTTGGCTACTTTATCGGCTCGCTGACCGGCGGTTTTATGGGGGACTATCTCGGACGGCGCAAAGCTTTTCGCGTCAATTTACTGATCGTCGGGATCTCTGCCTGTGCGGCAACCTTTGTGCCCAATATGTACTGGCTTATCTTATTCCGCTGTCTGATGGGCTGCGGGATGGGCGCGCTGATTATGGTGGGCTATGCCTCATTTACCGAATTTATTCCGCCCGCGGTGCGCGGCAAATGGTCCGCCCGACTGTCGTTTGTCGGCAACTGGTCGCCCATGCTGTCGGCGGCCATCGGCGTTGTAGTGATTGCTTTTTTAAGCTGGCGGATGATGTTTCTGCTCGGCGGTGCGGCTATGCTGTTGGCCTGGTATCTGTCGGGGATGTATTTTATTGAATCCCCCCGCTGGCTGGCCGGCAAGGGGCAACGACACGCGGCTGAAGAACACCTCCGGCAGGTGGAGTCGCAAATCGAGAAAGAGAAAAACATCACATTGCCGTCCTGGCAGAATACTGCCCCGGTGGCGGAGCCGTGCGCGGAAAGCGGCTCTTTCTGGCTGCTCTTTAAAGGTCAGATGCTGCGGCGAACGCTGGTGGCGATCACGGTACTGATCGCCATGAACATTTCGCTCTATACCATCACGGTGTGGATCCCAACGATTTTCGTCAATTCGGGGATCGACGTGACGAAATCTATCTTGATGACCGCGATAATGATGGTTGGGGCGCCGGTGGGGATATTTATCGCCGCGCTGATTATCGACCGTTTTCCGCGGCGATTATTTGGCTCATTTCTACTGATAATTATTGCGGTGCTCGGCTACTTCTATTCGATTCAAACCGCAGAGTGGGCCATCTTAAGCTATGGTCTGGTGATGATATTTTTCCTGTATATGTACGTCTGCTTTGCTTCAGCGGTATATGTGCCGGAGCTGTGGCCAACGCATCTCCGTCTGCGCGGTTCAGGTTTTGTTAACGCGGTAGGCAGAATTGTCGCCGTATTTACCCCTTACGGCGTCGCTATCCTGCTGACCCGCTACGGCGCGATTACCGTATTTATGGTTCTTGGTTTATTGCTGGCGCTTTGCGCGCTGATTCTGTTTTGTTTTGGCATCGAAACGCGCAACGCGTCGCTGGAAGAGATTTCCGCTCTGGCCTGAGATAACGCGCCGACAGGACAATGCCTGTCGGCGTATTTTATGCGTGGGTTTCCAGCCAGTCGTCAAGGGTATAGAGAGTTGCGCCCGCGGCGGCCATCTCCATAAACGCCAGATTGCTATCCTGCGGCTGAATATTCACCCCGCGGCAGCCGTCGGTAATCACGTTGACGGTGTAGCCCAGATTGAGGGCGTCAAGCACGGTAAACTTGACGCAGTAGTCGGTGGCGAGCCCCAGCACCGTTAGCTCGCTGATGCCGCGCTCGCGCAGCCACGCATCGAGCTGCGTTTTCTGCCGGTGGCCGTTGTCGAAAAAGGCGCTGTAGCTGTCAATGGCCGGATTTTCCCCTTTGTGGAACACGGCGGCAATATCCTGCTGTTTGAGCAGCGGATGCAGCGCCGCGCCTTCGCTATTCTGCACGCAGTGATCCGGCCAGAACGTCTGCGCCAGGCCATCAAGCTCGCCCTGGGTATAGGGTTCGACCTGATGCTGACTGGCAAAGCTGCCGTGGTTCGCCGGGTGCCAGTCCTGGCTGGCAACTACCGTTTCGCCCCGCGCCAGGCTCCAGGCGATAAGCTGGTTGGCGACGTCCACCGTGCTGTCGCCCTGCGGGACGGCTAGCGCGCCGCCGGCGCAGAAATCATTTTGTAAATCGACCAGTAGCAGCGCGCGCTGGGTCATGTGCTTCTCCTTACTCATCGGGTGTCAGTTCGCCGCGCAGATTCTCCTGCATGGCGTGACGGATAGCCGCCACGTCCAGATCCTGGCTCAGCAAATAGTGTAGCTTGGTCAGCGTGGCCTCGACGGTCATATCAAATCCGCTAATCACGCCAGCCTGCGCCAGCGCGTTGCCGGTGGCGTAGCCGCCCATGTTGACCTTGCCGGACATACACTGGGTCAAATTAATCACCACGATACCGCGCTGGCTGGCTTCGGCCAGGACCTGAATAAACTCGCCGTTCTGCGGCGCGTTACCGACGCCATAGGAGCGCAGGATCAGCGCTTTGACCGGCTGGCGCAGGAAGTTGCGCACCACGTCGGCGGAAATGCCGGGATAAATCGTCACCACGCCAATCGGCTGCGGCGTGATAGGGTGAACCACCAGCTCGCCGCTGCCGTGCGGCGCGGGAGGCGTGCCGAGCCGGCGAATATGGATGCCGGCTTCCAGCAGCGGCGCCAGGTTGGGCGAGGCGAAGGCGTTAAAGCCGTCGGCATGGGCCTTCGTCGTGCGGTTGCCGCGGTAGAGGCGATTATTGAAGAACAGCGACACTTCGTTAATCGGATAGTTGGCGGCGACGTACAGCGCGTTGAGCAGGTTAATCTGGCCATCAGAGCGCAGTTCGGCAAGCGGGATTTGTGACCCTGTCACAATGACCGGTTTTCCCAGATTCTCCAGCATGAAGGAGAGCGCCGAGGCGGTAAACGCCATGGTGTCCGTGCCGTGGAGGATCACGAAACCATCGTACTGGTCATAATGGTCGCGAATATCGTCGGCGATATGCTGCCAGTCTTCCGGCGTCATATCGGAAGAGTCCATTAACGGGGCGTATTCATGAATGGTGAAGTCCGGCATCTCCGGGCGGTGAAACTCGGGCATCAACGCCAGCTGGCGCTGTAAATGGCCGGAAACGGGGATATAGCCGTGTTCAGAACGCTGCATACCAATGGTGCCGCCGGTATAGGCAACGTAAATAGATTTCTTCTGCATAGCATCGCTTAGGTTAAACGTAGACAGGCGCAGTATAGAGGGGCGGAAGAAAAAATAAAGTAAATGCCGCCCCATGAGATGGGGCGGCAGAGGATTAACGAATATTGGCGCAGGTTAAGCAGAACGCGTAGCGGTTCTGCGGATCGTTGAATGCCGCCAGCTTATCGCTCTCGGTTTTCACCGCATTGGCCGCCGCGGCGACCGGTGCGGGCAGATACGCCTGGACCGCTGCCGGCAGCGCCGCGCGAACGGAACCCGTCAGGCTATCCACCACCATCGAAAAGAAGGTCGGTTCTTCCTGATAGTAGTTGATATGCCACTGTTTCAGCTTCGCCAGTTCGGCGGCTTTTGCCACCGCGTCGTCAAAGTCGCCAAGGCTATCGACCAGGCCGTTCGCTTTTGCATCTTCACCGGTCCAGACGTGGCCCTGAGCGATTTGGTCAATTTTCTCCGGCGTGCTCTTACGCGCGTTCGCCACCAGGGTGATAAAACGCTTGTAGCCGTTTTCGATGCTGAGCTGCATCAGCTGTTGCACTTCCGGAGGCAGCGCTTTGGTGGTTGAGACATCAGCCAGCGGCGAGGTGGCCACGCCGTCGGTATGGACGCCAATTGAGCCGAGGGTATCTTCGACGGTATTGATCACCCCAAAGATACCGATAGAGCCGGTAAGGGTGCTGGGGTTGGCGACGATATAATCCGCCGGGGTGGAGATCCAGTAGCCGCCGGAGGCTGCCATGCCGCCCATTGAGACCACCACCGGTTTACCGGCCGCTTTTGCCGCCGCCAGCTCTTCGCGAATCATCTCGGAGGCGCTGACGCTGCCGCCCGGGCTGTTAACCCGCAGCACGATCGCTTTCACTTTCGGATCGAGGCGCGCGTCGCGGATCTGCGCGGCGGTGGTGTCGCCGCCGACGTTACCCGGCGTTTCTTCGCCATCCATAATCGCGCCGTTAGCAAAGATAACCGCTATTGCGGAACCCTGGTCGGCAGGCGTTTTCAGCGTGTAATCGTAGTAGCTGATCGCGCTGTAGTTGTTGTCCTCTTTACTCCAGCCAAACTGTTTAGTCAGCGCTTTTTCCACCTCGGTAGAGGTGCCCAGCGCATCAACCAGCTTGTTATCCAGCGCGTATTTTGCCGTGTCGCCATCGACTTTACGCAGGCCGTCAATCACGCCCTGAGCGCCGGGGAACAGCTGCTGAGCGGTGATCTGGCGGTTGGCGGCAATGGTATTGAGGTAGTTTTGCCACAGCTCGCCAATCCAGCGGCTGTCCGCCTCGCGCGCCGCCGGGGACATATCATCGCGGATAAACGGCTCTACCGCTGACTTATAGGTGCCGACGCGGAAAACGTGGGTCGACACTTTGAGCTTGTCGAGCAGCGATTTGTAGTACAGGCCGTTGGTCGCGAAGCCGTGCAGGTCCACTTCGCCCTGCGGCGAGAGCCAGATCTTATTGGCGAAGCTGGCCAGATAGTACTGGCCCTGGCTGTAGCTGCTGCCGATGGCATATACCGGCTTGCCGCTATCGCGGAATTCGCGCAGCGCTTTACCGATATACTGCATCGACGGCTGATCGCCGCCGGCAAAGTCCTTCAGATCCAGCACGATACCGGTGATATTGCGGTCGTCTTTCGCCTGGCGAATTGTCTGCACAATGTCGAACAGCGAGTTTTCCTGCAGGCGATCGGAACTGGCGCCAAACAGCTGGCGGCCAATCACGCCAAGCTTGCTGCTGGCCGAGGGTTTATCGACCACCACGCCGGTGATATCCAGCAGCAGCGCGCCGCGGGTAGCGTGCTCTGTCGTTGTACTACTGAACTGGGCCCAGATGCCGACGCAGGCCAGCACCAGCACCAGGAAAACCACGTTCAGTGCGAGCTGGCGAATGAAATTTAGCACGCGCCATGTCCATTTAAAAAATCCGGCGAGCAGTCGCCAAAGAGTTCGCATGTATTCTCCCTAACCATAATCAAAAATGGGCGAGCCGCAGGGGCTGCCGCGTCTGGCTATCCTAATGAGAGTGCCGTCGGTTGTCAGCAGGAATCACCCGTTGGGCTGTAACAAAATCCTTGCGCATGTTAATTTTATGAAAAATCACATCACAGGAGTTATACAGATGGATGCTCTCGAACTACTGGTTAATCGCCGCAGCGCTTCACGTCTGACCGACCCGGCTCCGGCGGGCGAACAGCTGGAAAACATCCTTCGCGCTGGCCTGCGCGCGCCGGACCACGGGACGCTGCAGCCGTGGCGCTTCTTCATTATTGTCGATGAAGGGCGCGAGCGCTTCAGCCAGCTGCTGGAAAAAGGCGCGGTGGCGGCAGGGGGAGATGAAAAAGCGATTGAAAAAGCGCGCAGCGCGCCGTTTCGCGCGCCGCTGATCATTGCGGTGGTGGCGCGCTGTGAAGATCATCCGAAGGTGCCAAAGTGGGAGCAAGAGATGTCGGCGGGCTGTGCGGTGATGGCCATGCAGATGGCGGCCGTGGCGCAGGGGTTTAACGGCATCTGGCGCAGCGGCGCGTTAACCGAAAGCCCGGTTGTACGCGAAGGGTTTGCCTGCCGCGAGCAGGATAAGATCGTGGGCTTTCTCTATCTGGGGACCCCGCAGCTCAAAGCGTCAACCACCATCGCTTTGCCGGATACCGCACCGTTCGTGACGCGCTTCTGAGTCCGTTCTCGTTATGCCGGGCGGGCCCGGCTCACCGGCTCCTCCGGGGGAGTAGCCCGGCTAAGGGCAGTGCGAGCCGGGTGGAAGCAGTGCCAGTCTATCAGACTTGACACCTTTCCCGGAGGCGGTGCTGGCGCACCTGTCCGGGCTATCAAACCGCGGACGGCTGGGAACCCGTAGCCCGGAAAAAGCGCGTCAAGCGCCGCCTCCGGGCATTCAACGGCGACGATGTTACTTCTGTTGTTTCGCGAATTCGTCTTTCGCTTTCTGAAGCTGCTGCTGGAAGGCCGGATTGGTATGCAGCGTGGCGACGACCGCCGAACCGACGATACGCGCCGCGTCTACGTCGCTCTGCCAGTGATAGCCGCAGATCACCCGGCTCTCGCCGAGCTCAAAGCCGCGCTTAAGGATTTCATTTTGCCGCTGGGGATTAATCTCAGCCAGCACCAGCGCGGTGGCCCAGCCGATAGAGGTGTGGCCGGAGGGGTAGGAGCCGTTTTTCGACAGCGTATCCTGTTCCTTGGTGTTACAGGTGGCGACGCCATAAAACGCAAATGGGCGAATGCGCATGTACTTCTCCTTCGCTCCTCGCGTCGCCAGGTCGCCGGCATCTTCAATCATGTTGGTGAGCAGCTTGTGCAGCTCCGGCGCATCTTTGGCGGTAATGGGCGAGCCGAAGGCGCCGGAGAAGGCGTTGGCGACGCCGCCGCCGCTCAGGTTGGCGTCTTCAACCGCCAGCTTACCGCGCTCGGTGCCGCGCAGCAGACGGCCTTTCTCATACATTGCCTGATCGTTTAAAAACGCGATACTGCCCACTTCCGGCGGCGGCGGTAGCAGCGCGAGGCTGTCGATAGCCTGGGCGTTGGTCAGGTAGTAGAGATCGGGTTTTGTGGTGACGTCGTTACCGGCGGGAACCAGGGCGAAAGCGTTAAGCGAGAAGAGACTGGCCAGGCAAACGGCGAGAACACGCTTTTTCATGAAAACTTCCTTACGTTGTTATATGTCCAGAGAAAACAGAATTTATGCTTGTCATATTTCTGTCATTTTTTAGTAAAGGGTAAAATCACGCTGAAAAAGCGGGACCGCATCGCAAAATCGGTTTTTTGTCTGCTTAATGAGCAACCATACGCGATTTCGGACTGTCGCACTTACCACTCCGCCATTTGGGCGCTACCATATCGGGATTGCAATGACAGGAGATGTCCATGAGCGAGCAAGCCATTCGTTTAACGCAATACAGCCACGGAGCCGGTTGCGGGTGTAAAATTTCCCCTAAGGTGCTGGAAACTATCCTGCAAAGCGACCAGGCCAAATTTATCGACCCGAATCTGCTGGTGGGCAACGAAACCAGCGATGATGCCGCGGTCTACGATCTCGGTAACGGCACGTCGATCGTCAGTACTACCGATTTTTTTATGCCGATCGTCGACAACCCGTTCGACTTTGGGCGCATTGCGGCGACCAACGCCATCAGCGATATTTTCGCCATGGGCGGTAAGCCGATTATGGCGATCGCTATTCTCGGCTGGCCCATCAATACCCTGGCGCCGGAAATTGCCCGTCAGGTGGTTGAGGGCGGGCGCTTTGCCTGCCAGCAGGCGGGGATCGCGCTTGCCGGCGGCCACTCCATTGACGCTCCGGAACCCATTTTCGGGCTTGCCGTGACCGGCATCGTCCCGACCGAGCGGGTGAAGAAAAACAGCACCGCGCAGGCCGGCTGCAAGCTGTATCTCACTAAACCGCTGGGTATTGGCGTGCTGACCACCGCGGAGAAAAAGTCGCTGCTGAAGCCTGAGCACCAGGGGCTGGCGACGGAAACCATGTGCCAGATGAACCTCGTCGGCTCGGCGTTCGCCAACATTGACGGCGTGAAGGCGATGACCGACGTCACCGGCTTCGGGCTTCTGGGCCACCTGAGCGAAGTGTGCCGCGGCGCGGGCGTACAGGCGCAGCTTACCTATGCGGAAATCCCGAAATTGCCCGGCGTCGAAGCCTACATCGCGGCGGGCGCGGTGCCGGGCGGTACCGGGCGTAACTTTGCCAGCTACGGCCATTTGATGGGCGACATGCCGCCAGCGTGGCGCGATCTGCTGTGCGATCCGCAAACCTCCGGCGGTCTGCTGCTGGCGGTAACGCCGGAAGCCGAGGCTGAGGTGCAGGCTGCCGCCGCTGAGTTTGGTATCACGCTTACCGCTATCGGCGAGCTGGTTACCGCCCGCGGCGGACGCCCCATGATCGAGATCCGTTGATTTCATGCGGCTGTTTATTGCAGAAAAACCGAGTCTCGGTCGCGCCATCGCCGATGTGCTGCCAAAACCGCATCGCAAAGGCGACGGCTACATTGAGTGCGGTAACGGGCAGGTGGTCACGTGGTGCATCGGCCACCTGCTGGAGCAGGCCCAGCCCGACGTCTACGATGCGCGCTATGCGCGCTGGAACCTGCTCGACTTGCCTATCGTGCCGGAAAAGTGGCAGCTGCAGCCTAAACCGTCGGTGACCAAACAGCTTAACGTGATTAAGCGTCTGCTCGGCGATGCGCAGGAAGTCATTCATGCGGGTGACCCGGACAGAGAGGGGCAGCTGCTGGTGGATGAGGTACTTGACTACCTGCAGCTGGCGCCGGAAAAGCGTCAGCAGGTGCAGCGCTGTCTGATTAACGATCTTAACCCGCAGGCGGTGGAGCGGGCGATTAACCGCCTGCGCGCCAACAGCGAATTTGTTCCGCTGTGCGTCTCCGCGCTGGCCCGCGCCCGCGCCGACTGGCTATACGGGATCAATATGACCCGCGCGTACACCATCCTTGGCCGTAACGCGGGTTACCAGGGGGTACTCTCGGTCGGGCGCGTGCAAACGCCGGTGCTTGGCCTGGTGGTACGCCGCGATGAAGAGATTGAAAACTTCGTCGCTAAAGACTTCTTCGACGTCAAGGCGCATATCGTTACCCCCAAGGATGAGCGTTTTGTCGCCACCTGGGTGCCCAGCGAGGCCTGTGAACCGTACCAGGATGAAGAGGGGCGACTGCTGCATCGCTCGCTTGCCGAGCACGTCGTCAAGCGCATTGAGGGGCAGCCGGCGACGGTCACCGCTTATAACGATAAGCGGGACTCTGAGCCAGCGCCGCTGCCGTTCTCCCTCTCGGCACTGCAGATTGAAGCCGCGAAGCGCTTCGGCTTTAGCGCGCAGAACGTGCTGGATATCTGCCAGAAGCTGTACGAAACCCATAAGCTGATTACCTATCCGCGTTCGGATAGCCGCTATCTGCCGGAGGAGCATTTTGCCGGGCGCCATGCGGTGCTGAACGCGATCGGCGTGCACGCGGCGGATCTGCTGCCGCAGCCGGTGGTGGATCCGGAGATCCGTAACCGCTGCTGGGACGATAAAAAGGTCGATGCCCACCACGCGATTATTCCGACCGCCCGCAGTTCGCAGGTAAAACTCAGCGACAACGAAGAAAAGGTTTACGGCCTGATTGCCCGCCAGTATCTGATGCAGTTCTGTCCGGATGCGGTGTTCCGCAAATGCCAGATCGATCTCGATATCGCCAACGGCAAGTTCGTTGCCAAAGCGCGTTTTCTGGCGGAAGCGGGCTGGCGAACCCTGCTGGGCAATAAAGAGCGCGATGAAGAGAACGACGGCATGCCGCTGCCGGTGGTGGCAAAGGATGACGAGCTGCTGTGCGAAAAAGGCGAAGTGGTGGAGCGTCAGACCCAGCCGCCGCGTCATTTTACCGATGCGACGCTGCTATCGGCGATGACCGGTATTGCCCGCTTTGTGCAGGATAAAGACCTGAAGAAAATCCTGCGCGCAACGGACGGACTCGGTACGGAGGCAACCCGCGCCGGGATTATCGAACTGTTGTTCAAACGCGGCTTCTTAACCAAGAAAGGGCGCTATATCCACTCCACCGACGCCGGGAAGGCGCTGTTCCACTCTTTGCCTGAAATGGCGACGCGCCCGGATATGACCGCCCACTGGGAATCGATTCTGACGCAAATCAGCGAGAAACAGTGCCGCTATCAGGACTTTATGCAGCCGCTGGTCGGTACCCTGTTCCAGCTTATCGACCAGGCCAGGAGCACGCCGGTACGCCGCTTCCGCGGAATTGTGGCCCCGGGCGACGGCAAGAAGAGCTTTAGCAAGGGGAAAGGCAGAGCCAAAGCGAAAGATAAAAAAAGCGCCGCCGGCCCTGCGGCGGAAAGTCCGCAATAAAAAACCCCGGGAAACCGGGGTTTTTCAATTATGTTCCGAACCCATATACAGGGGTTCATTCAGCGAGTGGACTTAAATAACACCCTGCGCCAGCATTGCGTCGGCGACCTTCACGAAACCGGCGATATTCGCGCCGCGTACGTAGTTGGTCTGCTTCGCTTCACCGCCGTACTCAACGCAGGCGTGGTGGATATCCAGCATGATATGGTGCAAACGGGCATCCACTTTCTCCGCTTTCCAGCCCATACGCGCGGCGTTCTGCGCCATTTCCAGACCTGAAGTGGCGACGCCGCCGGCGTTGGCCGCTTTACCCGGCGCGAATAGCACGCCCGCTTCGAGGAACAGATCGGTCGCCGCGATAGTGGTTGGCATGTTGGCGCCTTCCGCAACGGCCTTCACGCCGTTGGCAATGAGCTGGCGGGCAGCGTCGACGTCCAGCTCGTTCTGCGTGGCGCACGGCAGAGCGATATCCACCGGCACGGACCACGGCTGCTTGCCTTCAAGGTAGGTCAGGCCGAACTCGCGCGCGTAATCCGCCACGCGGCCGTGGCTGCGCTCTTTAATGTCGATCAGGCGCGCCAGTTTTTCTTTAGTAAAGCCAGACTCGTCAACCACGGTACCGTTGGAGTCGGAAGCCGTAATCACCCGGGCGCCGAGCTCCATGGCTTTCTCAATCGCGTACTGCGCCACGTTGCCCGACCCGGACACCGCGACGCGAGCCCCTTCAAAGCCCAAACCGTGGCGCTTAAGCATCGCTTCGGTGAAGTAAATCAGTCCGTAACCGGTGGCTTCCGGACGAATCAGGCTGCCGCCGAAGGAGAGGCCTTTACCGGTGAAGACGCAGGCGCTGTTGTTGGAGAGCTTACGCATCATTCCGGCCATAAAGCCCACTTCACGACCGCCCACGCCGATATCACCGGCCGGCACGTCGGTATCCGGACCGAGGTGGCGATAGAGCTCAGTCATCAGCGACTGGCAGAAACGCATCACTTCGCCATCGCTTTTTCCTTTAGGATCGAAGTCGCTGCCGCCTTTACCGCCGCCCATAGGCAGGGTGGTGAGAGCGTTTTTGAAGGTTTGTTCAAAGCCGAGGAATTTCAGAATCGACAGGTTTACAGAGGGATGGAAACGCATACCGCCCTTATACGGGCCGATGGCGGAGTTGAACTGCACGCGCCAGGCGCGGTTAACCTGAACCTGATTGCGGTCATCAACCCAAACGACGCGGAACTGGATAGCACGCTCCGGTTCAACCAGACGTTCCAGCAAATTCATCTGACGATAGCGCGGATTTTCCTCAAGGAATGGCCACAGGGTGGTCATCACCTCGCGGACCGCCTGAGCAAATTCAGTTTGATTTGGATCGCGCTGTTGAACGCGGGCGAGAAAACCTTCCAGAGTGCACGTCTGATCCATAGATATAAGTTCCCCTTATGGTTGTGGTTGCGTCTATTTATTATGATTCGGCCCTTGAAAAAGCCGATTTTCCGACTATACCATCGGAAATCGTTAGTTAAGCAAGGAAAAATTGTTCAGAAAGCAAAATTTATAATCAGGCGGTGGTCATAATCAAAAACGATGACAACCACCCGATAAAATTAGCGGGAATGGAGAGCGACGCGCTGGGCGATAAAGGCTTCGAGCAGGGGAATATCGGCTGGCGCAAGAGGGAAGGTTAACGCCTCCTGCGGTGAACACCAGCGCAGCTGGCTGTGGTAGCGGGCGATGGGTTCGCCGTTAAAATGCGGAACCCACCAGGCGTGAAGATGTATCAGGCGAGCGGACACTTCGCGCTGGTGGCTGGCGATGTAGCATTCCGGCCGGGCGTCGATCGCCAGCTCCTCCCGGAGCTCGCGCGCCAGCGCCTGGGCCTGGGTTTCGCCGGGTTCGACTTTACCGCCGGCCAGCTCCCACATTCCCGGCTGATCCGCGTGGGGCGGCCGCTGCGCCAGCAGAATTTGCCCGTTGCGTTCGATAATGGCGGCAACAACATCAAGGGTTTTTAGCATGTGAATCATCGTTCTGTACGGGATAATGGCCTATTATCACCGTCCTTGTCCCCGTCAAACAACCCTGAATTCGCTGGAGAGACTTTGTGCTTGACCGTCATTTGCATCCCCGCCTGAAACCTGTCCTCAACGCCGCCGCCGCCCTGCTGGATCGTCCGGCTATCTCTCCCGATGGCCTGACGCTATTTGGCTTTGCGATTGGCGTGCTGGCGCTGCCGTTTTTAGCCCTGGGCTGGTATCCGGCGGCGCTGGCGGCGATCGCGATCAATCGCCTGCTGGATGGCCTGGACGGCGCGCTGGCCCGGCGACGCGGATTAACCGATGCGGGCGGTTTTCTCGATATTTCTCTCGATTTCCTGTTTTACGCCCTGGTGCCGTTTGGCTTTATTCTTGCCGATCCGGCGCACAACGCGCTGGCGGGCGGCTGGCTGCTGTTCGCGTTTATCGGTACCGGCAGCAGCTTTCTCGCCTTTGCCGCGCTGGCGGCTAAGCATCAAATCGATAATCCGGGCTACGCCCACAAATCGTTTTATTATCTCGGCGGGCTGACGGAAGGGACGGAAACTATCGCGCTGTTTGTGCTGAGCTGCCTGTTCCCGGCGTGGTTTGCGTGGCTGGCGTGGATGTTTGGCGCACTGTGCTGGCTGACGACCTTTACGCGGGTGTGGAGCGGATACCTGACCCTGAAGCAGGTAAGAGATTGATGGGCGGGTTTTTCCCGGCTGCGCTTAGCCGGGCTACGGGGCCACAGTCGTCAGCGGTCCGGTGCGCCAGCGCCGTCTTCGCGAAATGCGCCGGGAAGGATGCTTCCCGGCGGTGCATATGGCCAACAGGCGAATTACATACTGCTTTCCGGGCCGCGTTCCCCGCGCGAGACCGGGTTTTTCGGGTTGCTGCTCCACTCGTACCAGCCGCCGTCGTAGACCGAGACGTTGTTCCAGCCCATCGCCCGGGCGTACATAAAGGTTTCTGAGGCGCGCCAGCCGGTACCGCAGTAAAAAGAGACCTGCTGGTTCGGCAGAATATTCCATGATTTCCACATCGCGGCGATATCATCTGCGCTACGCATGGTGCCGTCCGGATTATGGAAATCCTCCATATGGGTGGAGTCGCTTCCGGCATGGCCCCAGCGGGCCCCGGCAATCTCCCCCATCGGCTTGATATAGCTGTAGCCGCTGGTGGTGCCGATAAACTCCGGCCAGGAACGAATGCTTACCAGCGAGGCGTCCTGACGGTGCAGCAGGGCGCGAGCCTGCTCGGTATTGAGCATCAGCTGCGGCTGACCCGGGATCGGCGCGCCGAACTCCGGCTCGGGCTTCTGCTTCGGCGGCGTTCCGCGCTCGACCGGCAGCCCGGCGTCGGACCAGGTTTTCCAGCCGCCGTCGAGCAGGCGTACATCCTTAACCCCGGCGTAGAGCATGATCTGCGCCACGCGGGCGGCGGCATACACGTCGCGACCGTACAAAATCACCGCGGTGTCATGGCGAATACCGTGTTTTGCCAGCATCGCTTTAAGCTGCGCGTCGGAGACTTTGTTCCATAGCGGCTCGCTCTCCACCTCGTTGGTATCGATATACCCGGCGCCCGGAATATGGCTCAGCAGATAAAACTTCGGCGCGCCCCAGGCGGCCTCGAACACCTTCCAGTGCCCGGCAGGCGCGGCGGTGACCGGTTTACCCTGCTGGAGGTCGTGCAGCCACTGCGGATACACCAGCTGTTCAAAATGCGGCAGCTTCTGCAGGCGGTCCGCCTGGCTCAGGGCGTCGCCGAGCGAGCTGAGGTGAGTGAAACCAGCCGCCTTAAGGCGCGCCGCGACTTTCGCGTTGTCGTCGGCGTTGCCGTACAGCGCAATCGGCGTAGAGGCCTGCAGATTGTGCAGCTTAGCCCAGGCGCTCAGCTGTTCATCGTTCAGCGAGCCAAGCCAGCTGGCGGCGAGGTTGAGCGCCTGCGGTTCATGGCCCTGAGGGCCGTTGGCGCCTTGCGGCCAACCGTTATAGAAAGCGCTAAGGCGCGTATCAATAGCGACGCCGTTGTGCTGTTGCAGCGTGGCAAGCGTTAGCGTTGGCATGGTGTCAGCGGCGGAGGTGGAAGCAGCAGCAAGCCCCATCAGCAGGGCGAGTGCGGTCAATTGAGAAACACGTTTCATCGAAATGCCCGGCAGTAGAAAATTGAGCGGCAATTCTCCGCGAACAATGCGGAGAATTCTTTGCGATAGCGCAGGCTTTCATTGCCAGAGCCCCATATGCAAACAGCGTCCGCCGGCGGGCGTATCCTGGTCATCATGCGTGACCAGCACCGCGGGGATCGCCTGCCGCGCCAGTTCGTTGAACACCCAGCGGCGAAAATCGGCGCGCAGCGCAACGTCGAGACGGTTAAACGGCTCATCCAGCAGCAGCGCCCGCGGTCGGGCCAGCAGGGCGCGCAGCAGGCTGACCCGCGCCCGCTGGCCGCCGGAAAGGGTGGCCGGATCGCGCGTATAAAATCCCGCCAGACCGGCGCGCTCCAGCGCCTGTTCGACCTGGGCTTTGCGCTGGGGGCCGCGGACGTCAGCGGCAAGCGCCAGGAGTAAATTTTGCCCGACGCTGAAGTGGTCGAACAGCAGCGCGTCCTGGAACAGGATGCCGATGCGCCGTCGCTCGGTGGGTAAACTGTCGCAGCGCTGGTTATCCAGCCACAGCTCGCCGGCGGCGCGAAAATTCTCCGCCAGCGCGCCGACCATCCAGGCGAACAGGGTTGATTTACCGCTGCCCGAGGGGCCCATCAGGGTCAGTATCTCGCCGGGAGCAACGGAAAAGTCGACGTTGCGCAGCAGCGGCTCTTCGTTGAGGCTGAGAGTCAGGTTTTTGACGATCAACATTAGCGTAATCCTTGTCGATAGCGGCCGGTCAGCCAGGCCAGCAGCGCGGTGGCGGCAAAAAACAGCGCCGGCAGCAGTAGCTGCCATAGCGCCTGCGCGGCCAGAGTGGACGTCTCGCCGCCGCTGCTCAGCGCGACGGCTTCGCTGGTGAGCGTCGGGAACCGTCCGCCCCCCAGCCATAACGTCGGCAGATATTGCGCGATGCTTACCGAAAAGCCCACCGCCAGCGCGGTCAGCAGAGGACGCGTCAGGGCGGGTAAGGTAACCAGCCAGAAGATGCGGCCTCGTTGCCAGCCGAGGGTGCGGGCGAGCAGCTCCATGCGCGGGTCGCGAGCGCGCCAGGCGGGACGCAGAATAAACAGCATCCACGGCACGACCCACAGCAGGTGCCCCCATAAAACGGCGACCCACTCGCCGTCCAGCCACGTATACAGCGCCAGCTGATATTGGCCGTCTACCAGCGGCAGCGCCGGTAAAATCAGTGGCAGCCAGATCCATCCGTCGAAACGGGAAGGGCCAGACGCCAGCCACAGCAGGCAGATAACCGCGCCGAGCGACGCTGAGCAGAGTCCAAGCCACAGGCTGTTGCCGACGCTATCGCTGACCGGCTGGCTATTCTGCGCCGCCGCGGCAAGCAGCAGGGCGCAGGCCACGCCGCACAGCGGCAGAAGAAGGGCGAAGCTTTTCCCGGCGAGCGCCCGCGGCTGCGGGCGGCGGATCCCCTGAACCTGCGGGATCCGCCGTCGCCAGAGACGCCAGACTCCCCACGCCGCCAGCGCCATGATGGCGAGCGTCAGCAGCAGTACCAGGCTGGCGAGGGCGCCTTTCGCCTGCTGGATCTCATCGCCCTGGCTTAACCATTGCCAGGCCAGCACCGCCAGCGTCGGCGGGTTACCCGGGCCAATCACCAGCGCGACGTCGACCGCCGAAAGGCTCCAGGCGGCGGTGGCCAGCAGCGCTATCGACAGCGCCGGAAGCAGCGTGGGCAAGACTAACCATTTCAGGCACTGCCAGCGTCCGTAGCCGAGGCTTTTTAATACCGTCGCCTTTCCGGCCAGGCGTTTCTCGCCTAACAGGCCATAAACCACCCACAGCAGGAACGCGCTCTCTTTGAGCGCCATCGTCAGGCCCAGTCCAATGCCGTAGCGGTCAACCGGCGGGGTAAAAAAGGGCAACAGGCGCGAGAGCCAGCCGCCATCGGCGAAGAGCAGCAGGGCGGCGGTGGCGAAGGCCACATGGGGCACCGCCAGCAGCAGAGGGAGCCTTGCGGCCAGCCGCCGCCAGCCGCCCGACGGCCAGAGTGCGGCCACGACGGTGAGCGTGATGATCAGCGCGCCGCCAACCGATAGCAGAGTTGAGACGAGAGTCGCCGCCAGCGCCTGGCTGAATTGCGGGTCGGCAAACAGCGACAGCCAGCGCGCGCGGCGGAGCGCCGGAAGCGCCATCAGCGCAGCGGCCGGCAGCAGCGGCAGATAGATCAGCGCGACGGCGGCCCAGGCCAGCAGCCTTAGTGCGTGCCGTAGCGGCGCAGCCATTCCTGCTCCAGCGCGTCAACCCAGGCCGCGTGCGGTTCACCCAGCATCGGCGGCATATTCTGCGGCACAACGGCGTTAAAGGCCTGCCGCTCAGTCTCGGTTAATTTCGCCGGATCCAGCACGCTGGGGTCCCCCCACACCGTCGGGTCGGCCTTGCGCAGCTGGGCCTGGGGCGAGAGCAGGAAATTCGCGACCACTTTCGCCCCCGCCGTCGCCCGGGCATTGGCCGGGATCGCCACAAAGTGGACGTTGCCAAGCATCCCCTCGCGGAAGCCGAAACCGTAGCTGTCTTTCGGCAGCTCGCCGCTGACCGCTTTTTGCTGCGCGTGCAGCGGGTTAAAGGTGATGGACAGCCTGAGGGTCCCATTTTTAAGCATGGCATCCATGCGGGCGGGCGAAGCCGGGAAGTCGCGGCCCTGGCGCCACAGCAGAGGATGAAGCCGATCAAGATAGTGCCACAGCGGCGCGGTCACGGCGGCGAAGGTGGCCTCCTCAGGCGGCTGGCGTAGCGCGTCGGGCCGCGGAGTCAGCGTCAGCAGCAGCTGTTCAAGAAACGCGGTACCGGTAAAATCCGGCGGACGCGGGTAGGTGACGCTGCCGGGATGCGCGGCGGCGAAAGCCAGCAGCGCCTGCGGAGAGGTGGGCCCGTCGGGCGTTTGTGAGCGGCGGGCGATAAAAGTGAGCTGCGCGCCGCCCCACGGCGACTCGGCGCCGTCGGTGGGGATGGAGAAATCCTCGCGCACCGGCTTTTGCGTATCGACAAAGCGCCAGTTGGGCAGGGTTTCCGCCCACCGGGTTTGCAGCAGCCTGCCGTTTTTCAGGGTGCGGAAGTTTTCGCCGTTGACCCACAGCAGATCGATGGAACCGCCTTTACTGCGTCCGGCGCGGGCTTCGGTCTGGATGCGCTTCACCGCGTCGGCGGCATCCGCAATATGCACGATGCGCAGGTCGATAGCGTAGTCGCGCTTTACCTCACCGCTGACCCAGTCGAGATAGCGGTTCACCGCCGGATCGCCGCCCCAGGCGTTAAACCACACCGTCTGGCCGCGGGCTTCTTGTTGTAGGGATTGCCAGCCGGCGCTGGCGGCCAGCGGGGAGAGCAACAGCAAAGCGAAGACCAGCACACTGCGCATAACCACTCCTTATGGTTTTGAATCGGTTGGGATCCGGCACAATCCCTGGGCGGGGATCGCCATGGCCGAATTAAAGCGCGCCGACAGGTTTTGTAAACCGATCAGCGCCGTGAGTTCGGTGAGCGCGCGGGCGTCAAACTGGCCTGCCAGCCTGTCGCGCAGCGCATCGTCGACCACCGGCGGCGTCATGCTGGCCGCCTCGGCATACTCCAGCGCCAGCCGCTCGCGGTCGCTGAATAGCGCGCTGTCCCGCCATTCGGCGACCGCCAGCAGCTTAGCGCTGCCGCCGCTGCGTTCCGCCAGCTTCATATTGGTGATATCAATGCAAAACTCGCACAGGCACAGCTGCGCGACGCGGGCGCTGACCAGCGATCTCAGCACCGGATCGAGGGGCGAACGCTTGCGTTCCAGATAGCCGACGAACATCGACACCAGGTAAAACACCAGCGGAATACGGCCCCACCAGCGGATAGGGCTGAGCACCTCGCCGTAGTGGCGACGATGCAGCCAGGCCTGCGGGCGAAGAATCAGCGGAATGGACTTCAGAGGGGGTAAGCTCATCGTGAACGCCTCTTTTGTTGTTCAAGATAGAGCGCTTTCGCGACGACCACCACAATCGCCAGCGCAAACAGGATCGATAAACCGGTCACCAGCCAGAATGTGCCGCCGGTCAGCAGGCTGCCGGTCCACGAATAGACTATCGTCGCGGGCAGCTGGCCGAGACCGGTGGCCAGCATAAAGTGGCGAAAGCGCATTGACGTCAGCCCGGCGGCGTAGCTCACCGGGTCGAAGGGAACGAAAGGGAGCAGACGGCAGATTAATATGGTGTGTTTGCCGTAGCGGGTAAAAAAGCCATCCGTACTCTGCAGTACGCTCTTGCCGGTGAGCTTTTCCACCGCGTCGCGGCCGAGCGCTCTGGCGATAAAAAAGCACAGCGCCGCGCCGGCCATCGCGCTCACCCACGACAGCGCGCCGCCCCAGAAGGCGCCGAACAGGGAAGCGTTAGCGAAGGTGATCAGGAAGGCGGGAAGCGGGGCGATAATCGCCTGCAAAATCATCAGGGCGAAGGAGACCAGCGCCGCCTGCGGGCCCCAGGAGTCGATAAAGCGTTCAATAGCCTGCTGATCGAGCGTGGCAAAAGCGGCGAGGCTGCGCTGCATAAACTCATTGACGCCGGGTATCAGCCACCATGCCAGCAGAAGCGCAAACAGCGTCATGCCGATGGCTATCCGGTAGCGCGCGTTGCTATTTTTCATCGTTAGCCTGTATCCGTGATGTCTCGATTCGCCGATAGCGGGCATAGCTTTTCGCCGCCTGAATCAGGACAAATAAAGCCAGCCCCGCGAGGGTCAGCTTCAGTATAAACAGGGGGGTGATACCCTCGCGGATAAGCTCGCTGGCCATCAGCGTATAGATAAATATGCCGGGCAAGGTGGTGAGGGCGGAAATAAAGGTAAATGTCCAGAACGGAATCGCCGTCAGGCCATAGGCGTAGTTCTGAACATTATAGGGAAACAGCGGGATGAGCCGGGTCAGAATTAAAAAATCGGTGCCGCTACGGGCGATGCCTTTTTCAATGGCCTGAAATATCGCCGTCTGCCCGACGTATTTAAGCAGCAGCTCGCGGCCCAGCCAGCGGGCGAACAGAAACGACGCGGAGGAGGCGAGCGTCGCCGCCAGCAGCGATAGCAAAGTTCCCGCCAGCGGACCGAAAATCACCCCGCCGGCAATCACTAAAAGAGTGCCCGGTAGCAAAAACAGGGTGGCGACGATAAACAGCAGAATATAGAGCGTATAGCCGAAGGCGCCGCTCTGGCGGATCATTTCGCGCAGACGATCAAAATGGGTAACCAGCCCGGCAAAACCCGACTGCTGAATAAGACAGGCGACAATGCTCAATATCACCACAACAAAAAGCAGCTTATATTCTGCTTTATGACGGCTTCTTTTGCATTGGGTTCTCCTGTATGGCGCGGGCGGTCTGAAGTGCGCGCGACAGTATAATAGTTTGCCGCCGTTCACAATCTCTGACGGCGGCTTTTTTGATATGGCTCAGGCTCTCCGGACGGGAGAGCCTGACGGAGGGAATATTTAGACTTTAAAGGTCGCCCATACCGGCGCGTGGTCGGACGGCTTTTCCATTGCGCGAATTTCGTAGTCGATACCGGTTTCGATGCAGCGCTGCGCCAGCGGGGTGCTTGCCAGCAGCAGATCGATACGCAGCCCGCGGTTATCGTCAAAGCCCTTAGAGCGATAGTCGAACCACGAGAAGTGTTCGTTATCCTGCGGATTCGCATGGCGGTAAGTATCCACCAGGCCCCAGCTCAGCAGGCGCTCCATCCATTCGCGCTCTTCCGGCAGGAAGGAACACTTGCCGGTACGCAGCCAGCGCTTGCGGTTCTCTTCACCGATGCCGATATCGAGATCGGTCGGGCTGATATTCATGTCGCCCATGATCAGTACCGGATTCTCTTTATTCAGTTCGGTATCAAGGTAGTTTTGCAGGTTCTGATAAAACGCCGCCTTCGCCGGGAATTTGGTTTCATGATCGCGACTTTCGCCCTGCGGGAAATAGCCGTTAATCACCGTCACGTTGCCAAACGGGGAAGGGATTTCCGCCATGATGATGCGGCGCTGGGCCTCTTCACCATCGTTTGGGAAACCGCGACGCACGGAGATCGGCGTCTCTTTGGTCAGCAGCGCGACGCCGTAATGGCCTTTCTGCCCGTGATAAAAGACGTTATAGCCCAGCTTTGCCACCTCTTCGAGAGGAAACATATCGTCGTGAACTTTGGTTTCCTGTAGGCCGATGACGTCGGGCTGGTGTTTATCGATGATGGCGGCCAGCTGATGCGGGCGGGCACGCAGGCCGTTGATATTAAAAGAGACAAATTTCATAGTCGCTGCCACTGTGCAAGGTGAATAGTGCAGGGATGGTAGCAGAAATTCGCCGGGCTGGCTGCGCAAAGGCGCTTTATTCTGCCGATTGCAGCGGTTGGTAGCCTGTTTGCACAAACTGTGCACCATTCTGGAACGCGCTGCGCCAAAAAAGGGCAATTATTGCCGATAAATTTCGTCAAGGATCACAATTACAGAATTATATCTTACCCCTGCATAATCTTTCTTTTTATTCCACTGCAAAAGCCTCTTTTAGTATTTTTATTCACTTTTTATGCATTTTATGTGAATAACGGTCTTTCGTAACTTCTTGATATTTCGTTGACGACCTCGATTTATGCATTTTTACCTCTGGCTGGCACGAACCGTGCAATCTACATTTACAGCGTAATAACCATATTCATTAACATTATTTAAACTTTTTATTTACCGGAAGAGGTCGATATGTCTCAGTCAATTACGCGTAGCAACTTTGATGAATGGATGATGCCTGTATACGCGCCAGCGGCTTTTATTCCGGTACGCGGCGAGGGGTCACGCCTGTGGGATCAGCAGGGAAAAGAGTATATCGATTTTGCCGGCGGCATTGCGGTGAACGCCCTCGGCCACGCTCATCCTCGGCTGGTTAAAGCGCTGACCGGGCAGGCGGAAAAGTTCTGGCATACCGGTAACGGCTATACCAATGAGCCGGTATTGCGTCTGGCTAAGCAGCTGATTGACGCCACTTTTGCCGACCGGGTCTTTTTCTGTAACTCCGGGGCCGAAGCCAACGAAGCGGCGCTAAAACTGGCGCGCAAATATGCCCACGATCGTTTCGGCAGCGAGAAAAGCGGCATCGTGGCGTTCAAGAATGCCTTCCACGGCCGCACGCTGTTTACCGTTTCCGCGGGCGGCCAGCCGGCCTATTCGCAGGATTTTGCGCCGCTGCCGCCGCAGATTCAGCACGCCATCTATAACGACCTCGACTCGGCAAAGGCGCTGATCGACGACAATACCTGCGCGGTGATCGTTGAACCGATGCAGGGTGAAGGCGGCGTCGTGCCTGCGGATGCGGACTTCCTGCGCGGCCTGCGTGAACTGTGCGATGAGCACAACGCGCTGCTGATTTTCGACGAAGTCCAGACCGGCGTCGGCCGTACCGGGGAGCTGTACGCCTATATGCACTACGGCGTGACGCCGGACGTGCTTTCCACCGCGAAAGCGCTGGGCGGCGGTTTCCCGATCGGTGCGCTGCTGGCATCGGAGCGCTGCGCCAGCGTGATGACCGTCGGCACCCACGGCACGACCTACGGCGGCAACCCGCTGGCCTGCGCGGTGGCGGGAGAAGTGTTTGCCATCGTCAACACCCGCGAAGTGCTCAGCGGCGTTAAGCAGCGCCATCAATGGTTCTGCGAACGGCTCAACGCGATTAACGCGCGTTACGGCCTGTTTAAAGAGATTCGCGGCCTGGGGCTGCTTATCGGCTGCGTGCTGAAGGATGAATATGCCGGCAAGGCGAAGACCATCAGTAATGAGGCGGCGGAAGAGGGGCTGATGATGCTGATCGCCGGCGCCAACGTGGTGCGTTTCGCTCCGGCACTGATTATCAGCGAAGAAGAGATCAACGCCGGGCTGGATCGCTTCGAACTGGCCTGCAAACGCTTTCTCGCGGGGGTCTCATCATGATGGTGATCCGTCCTGTAGAAAAAGGCGATCTGCCGGGGCTAATGACTCTGGCGGGCGAGACCGGCGGCGGCCTGACGTCGCTGCCGGCCGATGAAGCCACGCTGGCCGCGCGCATTGAACGTTCGCAGATGACCTGGCGCGGCGAGCTGCCGAAAAGCGAGCAGGGTTATGTGTTCGTTCTTGAGGACTGCGCCAGCGGCGCGGTAGCGGGAATTTGCGCCATTGAGGTGGCCGTGGGGCTTAACGACCCCTGGTACAACTATCGCGTCGGTACCCAGGTGCACGCATCGAAAGAGCTTAACGTCTACAACGCCCTGCCGACGCTGTTTCTCAGTAACGACCATACCGGCAGCAGCGAACTGTGTACGCTGTTCCTGGACCCAAAATGGCGTAAAGAGGGCAACGGCTATCTGCTGTCGAAATCGCGTTTTCTGTTTATGGCCGCCTTTCGCGAACGTTTCAACGATAAGGTCGTGGCGGAAATGCGCGGCGTCATTGACGAACACGGCTACTCGCCGTTCTGGGAGAGTCTCGGGAAACGCTTCTTCGCGATGGAGTTCTCCCGCGCCGACTACCTGTGCGGCACCGGGCAGAAGGCGTTTATCGCCGCGCTGATGCCGAAGCACCCGCTGTATATCGACTTTTTAAGCGACGAAGCGCGAGCGGTCATCGGCGAGGTCCATCCGCAAACCGCGCCGGCACGCGCGGTGCTGGAGAAAGAGGGATTTCGCTATCTCAACTACGTCGATATCTTCGACGGCGGCCCGACGCTGGAGTGCGAAATTGACCGGGTGCGGGCCATTCGCAAAAGCCGGCTGGTCACCGTCGTCGAAGGCCAGCCCGCGCCGGGCGAGTGGCCGGCCTGTCTGGTTGCTAATGAGCAGTACCAGCAGTTTCGCGCCATGCTGGTTCACGCCGACCCGGAGAGCGACCGCCTGGTGCTAAGCGCGCGCGAGCTGGATGCCCTGAAATGCCACCCTGGCGACCAGATTCGCCTGGTTCGTTTGTGCCCTGAGGAGAAAAAATCATGAGTTTATGGATTAACGGCGACTGGCAAAGCGGTCGCGGCCCGGCCCGTAGTAAACATAACCCGGTAAGCCAGGCGCTGCTGTGGCAGGGCAACGATGCCGATGCCGGGCAGGTGGCGCTGGCGGTCACCGCGGCGCGCGCGGCGTTTCCCGCGTGGGCGCGTCAGTCGTTTGCCGCCCGGAAAGCGATAGCGGAAAAGTTTGCTTCGTTACTGGAAGCGAACAAAGGCGAATTAACCCGGATTATCGCCCAGGAGACCGGCAAACCGCGCTGGGAAGCGGCAACGGAAGTTACCGCGATGATCAACAAAATCGCCATTTCGGTGAACGCGTATCATAGCCGTACGGGGGAAGCGCAGACCGCGATGGCGGACGGAGAGGCGACGCTGCGCCATCGGCCGCACGGCGTGCTGGCGGTCTTTGGCCCCTACAATTTTCCCGGACACCTGCCTAACGGGCATATCGTTCCGGCGCTGCTGGCGGGAAATACCGTGGTATTCAAACCCAGCGAGCTGACGCCTCAAAGCGGAGAGGCGGTGGTGAAGCTATGGGCCGAAGCCGGCCTACCGCCGGGCGTGCTTAACCTGCTCCAGGGCGGGCGGGAAACCGGCGAAGCGCTGAGCGGCCAGGCGGACATCGACGGCCTGCTATTTACCGGCAGCTCTGCGACGGGTTTTCAACTTCATCGCCAGCTTGCCGGGCAGCCGGAAAAAATTCTCGCTCTTGAGATGGGCGGCAACAACCCGCTGATCGTCGATGACCCACAGGATATCGACGCCGCGGTCCATCTGACCATTCAGTCGGCGTTTATTACTGCCGGACAGCGCTGTACCTGCGCGCGGCGGCTGCTGGTAAAACGCGGCCAGATCGGCGATGCGTTTCTTCAGCGGCTTGTGACGGTGTCACAAACGCTGATTCCCGACGCGTGGGACGCTGAACCTCAGCCGTTCCTCGGCGGGTTAATTTCAGCGCAGGCCGCGCAAAAGGTACATCAGGCCTGGCTGGCCCACGTGGCCAGCGGCGGAAAAACCCTGCTGGAGCCGCGCCTGCTGCAGGCCGGAACCTCGCTGCTGACGCCGGGTATTATCGAGATGAGCGCGGTGGCGCAGGTGGCCGACGAAGAGGTCTTCGGGCCGCTGCTCTGCGTCTGGCGCTATGACCATTTCGATGAGGCGATTGCCCTCGCTAACGCGACCCGTTTCGGGCTTTCCTGCGGGCTGATCTCCGCCGAACGCGACAAATTCGACCAGCTGCTGCTGGAGGCGCGGGCCGGGATCGTTAACTGGAACAAACCCTTAACCGGCGCCGCCAGCACCGCGCCGTTCGGCGGTACCGGCGCTTCCGGTAACCACCGGCCGGGGGCGTGGTACGCCGCAGACTATTGCGCCTGGCCGATGGCCAGTCTCGAATCACCGGAGCTGGCGCTGCCGGCAACCCTCAGCCCCGGGCTGAATTTCCGTAAGGAGACATCACAATGAAAGCCCGGGAAGTGAACTTTGACGGGCTGCCGGGCCTGACCCACCACTATGCGGGTTTATCTTTCGGCAACGAAGCCTCGACGAAGCACCGCTATCGGGTGTCGAACCCGCAGCTGGCGGCAAAGCAGGGGCTGAAAAAAATGAAAGCGCTGGCGGATGCTGGATATCCGCAGGCGCTGATCCCGCCGCAGGAGCGGCCAAACATTCCGCTGTTGCGGCAGATCGGTTTTAGCGGTAGCGATGAGCAGGTGCTGGAAAAGGCGGCGCGCCAGGCGCCGGAACTGCTCTCGGCGGTCAGCTCCGCGTCATCGATGTGGGTGGCTAACGCCGCCACGGTCTCGCCCTCGGCCGATTCGCTGGATGGCCGGGTGCATCTGACCGTCGCCAACCTGAACGATAAATTCCATCGCGCCAGCGAAGCGCCGAGCACCGAAGCGCTGCTGCGGGCGATTTTCCCCGATGAGCAGCGGTTTGCCGTACACGGCGCGCTGCCCCAGGTATCGCTGTTCGGCGATGAAGGGGCGGCAAACCACAACCGCCTCGGCGGCGACTACGGCGCGCCCGGCGTGCAGCTGTTTATTTACGGCCGCCAGCAGGGGGGCGAAGATAATCCGCTGCGCTACCCGGCGCGGCAGACGCTCGAGGCCAGCCAGGCCGTCGCCCGCCTGAATCAGGTCAATCCCCGGCAGGTGATTTTCGCCCGACAAAATCCGGCGGTGATTGATAAAGGCGTGTTTCATAACGATGTGATTGCGGTAAGCAATCAGCAGGTGCTGTTTTGCCACGAGCAGGCGTTTGTTGACCAGCCGCAGCTCCTGCAGCAGCTGGCGCAGCAGGTCTCCGGCTTTACGCCGCTGGTGGTGCCGGCGAGTCAGGTTTCGGTGGAAGAGGCGGTGGCGACCTATCTGTTCAACAGCCAGCTGCTAAGCAAAGAAGAAGGCGGGATGCGGCTGATTTTGCCGCTGGAAGCGCAGGAACACCCGGGCGTCTGGCGCTACCTGAACCGGCTGGTGGAGGGCGATAACCCCATCGATGAGCTACAGGTTTACGATCTGCGCGAAAGCATGGCCAACGGCGGCGGCCCGGCCTGCCTGAGGCTGCGGGTGGTGCTGACGGAGGACGAGCGACAGGCGGTGAATCCGGCGGTCATAATGAACGATACGCTGTTCGCCACCCTGAATGACTGGGTAGACCGCTACTATCGCGATCGCCTGACCCAGGTCGATCTCGCGGATCCGCAGCTGCTGCGCGAAGGCCGCGAGGCGCTCGACCGCTTAACGCAAATCCTGCGCCTGGGCTCAGTGTATCCGTTTCAGCAATAAGGAGGCGTCGTGGACGACTTTTTGGCACTTACTCTGGCGGGGCGTCTGCCCCACCATTTCCACGGTCAAACCGCGCATTTCCGCTGGCACTGGATTGACTGCGGTATTTTGCAGCTCATTCCTCATGAACCCTGCGATCGGTCATTGGTTTTGTCATCCGGGCTTCACGGCAATGAAACCGCGCCGGTCGAAATCACCGATTTACTGCTGCGGCAGCTGTTTCGTGGGGAAATACCGCTCCGCTGGCGGCTGCTGGCGATCTTTGGTAACCCTCCGGCGCTGCGGGCCAACAAGCGCTATATGCACAGCGATATCAACCGGATGTTCGGCGAGCGATGGCGCGCTTTTAGCGTCAGCGATGAAACCGTTCGCGCCCGGCAGCTGGAGCATGCGCTGGCGCGATTTTATGCCGGGACGCCCGGCGAGCGCTGGCACCTGGATTTACATACCGCCATACGCGGTTCGCTGCATACCCGCTTTGGTGTCCTGCCGGCGCGGGATACGCCGTGGGATGAAGCGTTTTTGCGCTGGTTAGGGGCGGCAGGGCTGGAGGCGCTGGTGTTTCATCAGCAGCCTGGCGGGACTTTTACCCATTTCAGCTGCGAACGCTTCGGCGCGCGCTCCTGCACGCTGGAGCTCGGCAAGGCGCTACCTTTTGGCGAAAACGATCTGCGCTTGTTCGCGACGACTCAACGCGCGCTGTCGCTGCTGCTGGCGGGAGAAGTGGCGGCGGAAGAGGCGCACGCGCCGCTGCGCTACAGGGTGGTACAGCAAATTACCCGCAGCAGCGACAGTTTCCGGCTGCATATGTCGGCGCAGACGCTGAACTTTACGCCGTTTGCCGCCGGGACGCTGCTTGCTGAGGATGGCGATACCCGCTACATAGTGGAAAAGGATCAAGAGTACGTTTTGTTTCCCAACCCCAGCGTCGCCTTCGGCCAGCGCGCCGGGCTCATGCTGGAGCGCTTCCGGTGAATCCGTCGCCCGTCCGGGCGGCGGCATTTATTTCAGCGTTTATTTTTCCGCAGTCATCTTATTTTTTCGTGCTCTGTCCATTGATTGCAGATTATTCCTGGTTAAATGCTTTGTTTTTAATCTCCGCTGATTTATAATCTTCATAATTTCCCATTAAAACAGTTGCTTATTTATTTTTTATTGCATTTACCCCCTCATTTTCCTTATTTTCTCCATAATTGGCGAGAAAATGTTTTTTACACTTTCAATGTTTTACGCTTGCTCTGATTAATTGACGATAAACGTCGTAAAGTTAATCTCGTCAACACGGCAACGCGCCGTAAGAATAACGCAAAGTAAGGATTGAACTATGAAGAAGATTACAGCACTGTTTGTTGCCTCTACTCTGGCTCTGGGCGCGGCTAACCTGGCCCACGCGGCTGACGCTACTGCAACCCCAACCGATAACGCGCCGATGATGCATCATAAGCGCGGACCTGCGGGCCCACATGAAATGATGTTTAAAGGGCTGAACCTGACCGATGCGCAGAAAACGCAAATCCGCGACATTATGAAGAGCCAGCGCGACAACATGAAGCGTCCGTCCCTGGATGAGCGCCGCGCGATGCATGAGCTGGTAGCCAGCGATACCTTCGATAAGGCAAAAGCGGAAGCGCAGATTGATAAGATGGAAGCCCAGCATAAAGAGATGGCGCTGGCTCGTCTGGAAACCCAGAATAAGATTTACAACATTCTGACGCCGGAACAGAAAAAGCAGTTCAATGCCAATTTTGAGAAGCATCTGACAGATCGTAAAGCGCCGGAAGGTAAAATGCCTGCACCTGCTGAATAACTCAGCGCGCTGACTTAAGACCGCCGGTCTTGCCCAATAACGCCAACAGGCTTTGGGCAGGCCCGGCGGTTTTTCTTTATCTGTAGCGACAAGCTGATTTACCCGGCAGGGACGAATGTGCCAGTATGAGTGCCATCGCCACGGACTCTGGTGTCCTGGTCTAAAGCCTACTCTGCTCATGGATCTTGCATATGGAAATGTATATCGGCCTCGCCGTCCTCGTTGTCGTCCTCATCTGGGTCGTGATGACCTATAACCGCTTTATCTCCCTGCGACGTTTCAAAGACGAAGCCTGGAGCGGCATTGCCGTACAGCTTAAGCGCCGCCACGACCTGGCGCCGAATCTGCTGAGCCTGGTGAAACGCTATGCGCAGCATGAAAAAGAACTGCTGGAAGAGATCTCCCGCCAGCGCGGCGAACTGGTCGGCAGCACCCGACAGATCGCCGACAGCGAACGCCAGTACTCGGGTACGCTAGGGCGCGTTTTCGCGCTTGGCGAAGCGTACCCGGAACTTAAAGCCAGCGAAAACTACCTTGCCTTACAGCAATCTCTCAGCGAAATAGAAGAGCAGCTGCAGATGGCTCGCCGCTACTTCAACGGTACGGTGCGCGATTTCAATATCCTGGTCGAGTCTTTCCCCAGCCTGCTGCTGGCGCGACTGTTTAATTTTCAAACGGAAGTGTTCTTCGAGCTGGACTCACCAGAAGAAGCTAAATCACCGCGGATGGCGTGATTAAATGGCGAATTTACTTTTTCGGGGGCTGCGCACCCTCGTCCTGCTGCTGCTTCTGAACATCAGCGCGGCTTTTGCCGCCGGCGACATGATCATCATTAAGGATGCTTCTCAGCTTCCCGCTGGCGCTATTCCAGCGTATGAACATATCCTCTCTTTCGATGCCCGGGCGCGCTTTAATCCGGACGGTAGCATGGAGATGCGGGAAAATATCAAAGTACTTTCTCTGGGCAGGCAGATTCGGCGGGGGATTTTCCGTACGCTGCCCCTGACCTGGAACCGCCAGGACGGCAAGATCTTTCGCGTGTATTACGCGATCGAGTCGGTGTCGCGCGATGGCGTGCCTGAGCCGTTTAGCCTTGATGAAGCGGAAAAAAACCTGACGGTACGCATTGGCAGCGGCGAACGGGTCCTGAAACCAGGGATCTATAACTACGAGATTCGCTATCAAATCAGCAACCATTTCAGCCGCTTCCCCGAATGGGATGAGCTTTACTGGAACGTGACGGGCAATGACTGGGCGTGGCCTATCAGCAAGGCCAGCTTTCGTCTTGAACTGCCGGACGCCGCCGGAAATCTCAACGCCGACGCTAAGGACGCCAGAGTGCGATCGCTTGATGTTTATACCGGCGTCGCAGGGGCGAAAGAACACAACGCGCAGGTGCTTCCTGACGGTAGCGTCCGCACCCTGCGGCCTCTGGCGCGGGGGGAGGGGCTGACCGTTGTCTATGCCTGGCCTCGGTCGATCCTTGCCGATGCTCCGGCGCCGGAGGCCGCTTTGCCGCTGGTGCATCTCCTTATCCCCACCCTAAAAACCGGCGTGGTCTGGCTACCTCTGCTGCTGATGGCCGCTTATTACCTGATGTGGTGGCGAAAAAACGTCACCAAAGCCGGGCTAAAAATGCCGCCGGTCGTTGCGCTTTATTCGCCTCCTCCCGGCATGTCTCCGGGCTACCTGCGTTTTATCACCCGGCGTAAATATGATGATGTGGCTTTTAGTAGCGATTTATTAGCGCTGGTGGCTAAACGCGGAATGGCGGTCAGCGGGGACAGTCAACACACCCCTAACCCGTGGCTTGCGAACGCCGGCGTAAAACAGCGGCTGACCCGTTTGCCCGTCGAGGGAAACCGGCAATTAAACTATGATGACAGGCAGCTATTAAGTACGCTTTTTAAGGGTAAACAAAAAAATATCGATCTCAGCAAGGCCCATCAGCGATCGATGCAGACAGCGCGTGAAGAGCAGGAAAAGCGTTGTGAAGCGCAGCGGGATAAATTATTTCGCAAATGGGGGCAGCCGCTGCGGCGCTGCATCTACATTGCGCTGTTGGTGCCGGTGGCCTGCGGTCTTTGGGTTAATACGGAGGCCGCGCTGCTGACGATACCGGCCGCGGTTTTTATGCTGATTGGCGGAGCGATGCTCGCCTGTTTGCTGCGCTTTATATGCCGCCCGCGGGAAATGTGGCGTGCCTGGGGGCCGGTGCCGCTCTTTTTTTTGGCGATCTTCGGCCCCTTCGCGACGCTGGGAGGCGGGATTTTTCTCTTTGGTATACTGCCCATCACCCAGCTTCCGTCAGGATACATTGGCGCGCTTATGGCCGCGCTGGTGCTCTGCGTTTTCGTGGCCTGGAAAACGCCTCGCTATACGCAGCGCGGGCTTGATGAACTGGCTATCGCGAAAGGATTGATGCGCTATCTGGGCACCGCCGAAAAGCATCGTTATCAGATTATCTATCCGCCCGAGCAGATGATTTCCCATTTTGAAGCGCTGCTGCCGGTTGCCCTGGCGCTTGGCGTAGGGAAAACATGGGCAAATACCTTTGCCCACTACCTGAGTAGTACAGGCGCCGTGTCGCATGCGTTTGCCGGCGCCGACTGGGGAAGCGTCCACCACTTCAGCGAAGCCTGCCGAACCGCCTCTATGTCAACGCCGGATAGCGGTTCAGGGAACGGTTCATCATCAGGTTCCGGTTACAGCGGCTCCGGTTCCTCCGGAGGCGGTTCATCCGGAGGCGGCTCTGGCGGGGGCGGCGGGGGCGGCTGGTAATTGCCCCGATAGCGCATCGGGGCTGACATTCGCCTCACAGAGGATGGAGCTTATAGCGGCCGCTGAGCAGCGGCTTACACAATATTTTATAACCGTCATGGTCAAATTTGGCCGACAGGCGCGTGAGTGATGACGCCTGCGACAGAGACTCTACCGCGCCGAGCCAAAGCCAGTTTTGAATAATGTGGTATTGGGTCATATCCTCGCTGCTCTCTTCCAGCGCGATCGCCCCGGCCCAGGGCCAGCATACCAGCTGCATCTTTTGCATATTGTCGACCAGACGCTGCTGGTGTGCTTCAACGCTCTCTTTTCCGCAACAGGCGCCCGCGCAGCGGCCGAGCGCCGAACGAAAGCAGGCCCGCCCGCGGTTGAGCGGCTCGAGGCCCATTAATCCGTAGCACAGGCGATGCTCGTCGGCAATTTTTTGCAGCGCCTGCAGCGCCGCGCGGCGGTTGGCAAAAAGACCATAGAGATCGCTTTGCAGGGAAAAATCCAGCTCGCTGGCGTACACCACCTGCGGACGGGCGTCAGCCAGGCGTAATGAACATAGCTGTCGGTTTTGCCGCAGACGCTTATTGAATAGCGGCTGCTGTTCTTTAATGAGCTGTGCCTCTAATAAGAGTGCGCCTAGCTCTCCCGCCGTTCGTTGCCAGGTAATGCGCCGGGACTGGCGCAGCATCGCCGCTTCGTCGGGCGTGCGCAGATGCGACAACACCCGGCTGCGGATATTCACGCTTTTCCCGATATAGAGCGGTAGGGTATCGCTTTCGCCGTGGAACAGATACACTCCCGGCTGCCTGGGCAAAGCCTCAAGCCACGGACGCAGATGTTCGGGATACTCATAAATTGCCGCCGCTTCAAATTCGAGACGCGGGGCGGATTGCCTTCTTGCCACTTTTGCTCCTGGTGCTGGTTATTTATCCAGTATAGCAGTCGAAGGAAGAGGCGAAAAGGATAAAAAACCGCCCCGAACCGGGTCGGGGCGGAGGGGGGAGAGGCGAATTACTTTTTCCAGAAGTCGTCGAAGACCGTAATCGGCGGTCGGCGTTTATGCTCGGTTTTCAAATACCAGCCTTCAATCGTTTTCGCAATTTTCTCATCCAGCGCTTTGCCTTCCAGATAATCATCGATATTTTCGTAGGTCACGCCCAGCGCCACTTCGTCCGGCAGGGAGGGGCGGTCGTCCTCAAGATCGGCGGTCGGCAGCTTTTTATACAGATGCTCCGGGCAGCCTAGCTGGGCCAGCAGCTGTTTGCCCTGGCGTTTGTTAAGGCGAAAGATAGGGTTAATATCCGTACCGCCATCACCGTATTTGGTGAAGAATCCGGTAATGGCTTCCGCTGCATGGTCGGTACCCACCACGACGCCGTGGGTCATTCCGGCGATGCTGTACTGCGCCTTCATGCGTTCGCGGGCTTTTTCGTTACCGCGAACAAAGTCGCTAAGTTCAATCCCGGCCTCGCGCAGCGCCTGTTCGCTGGCCAGCACGGCGCCTTTGATATTGACCGTTAATACGCGATCCGGCTGAATAAAAGCGATAGCGTCCTGGCAGTCCTGCTCATCCGCCTGCACGCCGTAGGGCAGGCGCACGGCAATAAACTGCAGGCTGCTGTCACCGGTTTCGGCACGCAGTTCGTTGATGGCTAACTGACACAATTTACCGGTTAGCGTTGAATCCTGGCCGCCGCTGATGCCGAGGACCAGTGATTTAATAAAAGGGTATCTCTGAAGATAGGCCTTCAAAAAGTCTACGCTGCGGCGTATCTCGGCTTCGACATCGATCTGGGGTTTTGCGCCCAGCGCCTGAATAATCTCTTGTTGTAGCGTCATTGCGCCCTCCGGGAAGTGAATCTGTTTGCCAATCAGCAGTGGTTTAACCTACCTCTTTGCCGGTAAAACGACAAGGATCACAATTTTGAGTGAAGCAAAAGCAGGCAACCTCAACAAGAGGGGATTTATTATTGGAAAGCTCTTAATTTCGCTTCATTTCCACCTTCGGCTTGAAAAATAACGATATTTATTCCAGGCTTATTAACACGCCAAAAAAAAGAGGATGGTATATGAACAAGCATTTTGCAGGATTTCTGGGCGCAGCAGCAGTATTGACCCTGCTTGCAGGGTGTACGGCCTACGACCGTACGAAAGATCAGTTCACTCAACCCGTGGTTAAAGACGTTAAGAAAGGCATGACCCGCGCGCAGGTTGCGCAAATTGCCGGTAAACCTTCATCAGAAGTCACCATGATCCACGCGCGCGGTACCTGCCAGACATATATCCTGGGTCAACGCGATGGTAAAATTGAAACCTACTTCGTTGCGCTGGATGAAACCGGCCGCGTGATGAATTCTGGCTATCAAACCTGCGCCGAGTACGATACCGACCCGCGCAACAGTAAGTAACGCCCCGCCATAGTGCTGATTCCTACGAAAGCCCGACCAGTGGTCGGGTTTTTTTATGAGTTCTGATGCTTATTTAATTGCGCGAATTATTTGAGGGAAATGTGAAGGCAGTCAAAACGCGAGGTCAATGAGAGACAATTCTGTTCAAGGAGGAATTATCCTGCTGCCGATCGATGCCGTATACTCAATGCATAAACAATACTAATTCAAAGAAACATCTCTTACCGCCTCTCAGGCATCAATGCTGCAGAGAGGACCGGGTCACACAAATTGAGGAAGCGTTCATGGAAAAGAAACATATCTACCTGTTCTGTTCTGCCGGGATGTCGACATCACTGCTGGTATCGAAAATGCGTGCCCAGGCCGAGAAGTATGAAGTGCCGGTGATTATTGAAGCATTTCCGGAGACCTTAGCCGGTGAAAAAGGACCTGATGCGGATGTCGTATTATTAGGCCCACAAATTTCCTATATGCTGCCGGACATTCAGCGTTTACTGCCAAATAAACCCGTAGAAGTCATTGATTCTGTTTTGTACGGTAAGATCGATGGTTTAGGTGTTCTGAAAGCGGCCGTTGCGGCCATTAAGAAAGCTGCTGCACAATAATTTTATTTTAAAACTCGACATATTTCGGATAGCAGCGGTTAGAATTTCGTGAGGGTGTGTTTTAGCTGCTCGCTGTCCGAAATACCCAGAGTTTATTTTCCCGTCAAAGAGTAATTTCATCTATCATTGCCGCAGTGACTATATTGCGGCCTTAAAGGGTATTTATTATGAGTAAAGTGATTGACTCGCTTGAAAAGGTACTCCTGCCTTTTGCCGTCAAAATAGGAAGGCAGCCCCACGTCAATGCAATTAAAAACGGCTTTATTAAGTTAATGCCATTGACGCTAGCCGGGGCGATGTTTGTTTTAATTAACAACGTATTTTTGAGCTTTGGCGACGGCTCATTCTTTTATTCAATGGGCATCCGTCTGGATGCGTCTACAATAGAAACGCTTAACGGTTTTAAAGCTATCGGCGGTAACGTTTATAACGGTACGCTTGGCATTATGTCGCTGATGGCGCCTTTCTTTATTGGCTCCGCTTTAGCTGAGGAGCGGAGAGTAGACCCGATGGCCGCCGGTTTACTGGCCGTTGCGGCATTTATGACCGTCACGCCTTATAGCGTCGGTGAAGCCTACGCCGTGGGTGCGAACTGGTTAGGCGGCGCCAATATCATTTCTGGTATTGTCATCGGGCTGGTCGTTGCCGAGATGTTCACCTTTATCGTGCATCGCAACTGGGTGATTACGCTGCCGTCCAGCGTGCCGGCTTCGGTTTCCCGTTCATTCTCTGCGGTCATCCCGGCCTTTATCATCCTCTCGATTATGGGGATTATCTCCTGGGCGTTGACCCACTGGGGGACTAACTTCCACCAGATCATCATGGACACTATCTCCACGCCGCTGGCTTCAATGGGCGCCGTCGTAGGCTGGGCATACGTCATTTTCACCTCGCTGCTGTGGTTCTTCGGCGTACACGGGTCGCTGGCGCTGTCAGCGCTGGATAGCGGAATCATGACGCCGTGGGCGCTGGAAAACATCGCAACCTACCAGCAGTACGGTTCCGTCGAGGCCGCGCTGGCCGCGGGTAAGAGCTTCCATATGTGGGCCAAGCCGATGCTGGATTCCTACATCTTCCTTGGCGGTACCGGCGCGACTCTGGGCTTAATCATCGCCATCTTTATCGCTTCACGTCGTGAGGATCATCGTCAGGTGGCGAAACTGGCGCTTCCGTCAGGCATCTTCCAGATTAACGAGCCAATCCTGTTCGGTCTGCCGATCATTATGAACCCGGTGATGTTTATCCCCTTCATTCTGATTCAGCCTCTGCTGGCGGCTATCACCATGACAGCTTATACCCTGGGCATCATCCCGCCGATTACCAATATCGCGCCGTGGACCATGCCAACCGGTTTAGGCGCCTTCTTTAACACCAACGGTAGCGTAGCCGCTCTGCTGCTGGCCCTGTTCAACCTTGCCGTGTCCACCCTGGTCTACCTGCCGTTTGTGGTGATTTCCAACAAAGCGCAGGGCGTCATTGAGCAGGAAGAGAGCGAAGAAGATATCGCTAACGCACTGAAATTCTAATATTGAACGGTACGGGAGATTTCCCGTACCGTCCTGGAAATAAGGGAGTCATTATGTTTGATCTGGATAACATCGCAGCAGAAGAGACCGCGGTAAACGACCTCGAAGAGGTGGTGATGGGGCTGATTATCAACTCCGGTCAAGCGCGCAGCCTGGCTTATGCCGCGCTGAAGCAGGCAAAGCAGGGAGATTTCGAGGCGGCGAAAACGATGATGGAACAGTCGCGCATGGCGCTGAGCGAAGCGCACCTTGTGCAGACGCAGCTGATTGAGAGCGATGAGGGTGAAGGCAAAATGAAGGTGAGCCTGGTGCTGGTTCATGCGCAGGATCATCTGATGACCTCAATGCTGGCTCGTGAGCTGGTTGCCGAATTGATTGAGCTGCACGAGAAGGTACAATAGGTCATCGACACGATGAGGCAGCCAAAGATGATGACCACTGAAATCAGTACCGCCCGGGAGCAACAACTCTTTAACGGCAAGAACTTTCATGTGGTCATCTATAACAAAACGGAGAGCGTAAGCGGGCTTCACCAGCATGATTACTACGAGTACACCATCGTTTTAACCGGGCGCTATTATCAGGTTATTAATGGCAAGCGGGTGCTGCTGGAGCGCGGGGATTTTGTCTTCATCCCAATGGGGTCGCATCACCAGAGTTTTTATGAATTTGGTGCGACGCGCATTCTTAACGTTGGCATCAGCAAAAGTTTCTTTGAGAAACACTATCTGCCGCTGCTGCCGTTTGGTCTGGTCGCCTCACAGGTCTATGCCGTTAAAAGTACTTTTCTCAGTTATATTGAGTCGGTTATTGCATCACTGAATTTTCGCGAAACTGAATTCGACGAATTTATCGAGCTGGTGTCTTTTTACACCCTGAATCGTTTGCGGCATTATCGTGAAGAACCTACGGAAGACGTTATTCCGCAATGGTTAAAAAATACCGTTGAGGGTATGCACGATAAGCTTAAATTTGGCGAGGGGGCGCTGGAAAATATGGTCGAGCTTTCCGGGAAAACTCAGGAATACTTAACCCGGGCGACCCAGCGTTATTACGCCAAAACGCCGATGCAGATGATTAACGATATTCGCATCAACTTTGCCAAAAAACAGCTGGAGATAACCAACTACTCGGTGACCGATATCGCCTATGAGTCGGGGTACAGTAGCCCAAGTCTGTTTATTAAAACATTCAAGAAGCTGACTTCTTTTACCCCCAGCAGCTATCGGAAACACCTCACCAGTATTAATTAACCGGGCGCGGAATAGTCCGCGCGGTCTAAATATTCAAATTAACTGTCCGTATTTAAACGGAGAGCGGGTGCCGCATACGCGCTATCCGCAAGGGAGAAAAAGATGAGCCAGAAATTGAAGGTAGTGACTATCGGCGGCGGCAGCAGCTATACCCCGGAATTACTGGAAGGATTCCTGAAGCGTTATCATGAACTGCCGATTAGCGAACTGTGGCTGGTGGACGTCGCGGAAGGGCAGGAAAAGCTCGATATTATCCACGCGCTGTGCCAGCGCATGGTGGAAAAAGCCGGCGTCCCGATGAAAGTCTACAAGACCCTCGATCGCCGCGCGGCGCTGGAAGGCGCAGATTTCGTCACCACCCAGCTGCGCGTCGGCCAGCTTAAGGCGCGCGAAAAGGATGAGCGTATTCCGCTGAGCCACGGCTATTTAGGCCAGGAAACCAACGGCGCGGGCGGACTGTTTAAAGGTCTGCGCACCATTCCGGTCATTTTTGACATTGTGAAAGATGTGCAGGAAGTCTGTCCGAACGCCTGGGTGATTAACTTTACCAACCCGGCGGGTATGGTGACCGAAGCGGTTTATCGTCATACCGGCTTTAAGCGCTTTATCGGCGTGTGCAATATTCCTATCGGCATGAAGATGTTTATCACCGATGTGCTGAAGCTGAGCCCGAGCGATGAGCTCAATATCGATCTGTTTGGTCTGAATCATCTGGTGTTCGTGCGGGATGTGCTGGTCAACGGCGTTTCGCGCTTTGACGAGCTGCTTGACGGCGTGGCGTCGGGTCGATTGAGCGCAAACTCGGTGAAAAATATCTTTGATTTGCCGTTTAGCGAAGGGCTGCTCCGTTCGCTGCGCCTGATCCCTTGTTCCTATCTGCTCTACTACTTTAAGCCAAAAGAGATGCTGGCGATTGAAATGGGCGAGTACTACAAAGGTGGCGCCCGCGCGCAGGTGGTGCAGAAGGTTGAGAAACAGCTGTTTGAGCTATACAAAGATCCGGATCTGAACGTTAAACCAAAAGAGCTGGAACAGCGCGGCGGGGCGTATTACTCCGACGCGGCCTGTGAAGTGATTAACGCCATTTACAATGATAAGCAGGCCGAACATTACGTGAACGTGCCGCACCATGGCCACGTGGATAACATCCCGGCCGACTGGGCGGTCGAGATGACCTGTACGCTGGGTCGCGACGGTGCGAAACCGACGCCGCGCATCACGCATTTCGACGAAAAAGTGCTGGGACTGATTTACACCATTAAAGGCTTTGAAGTCGCGGCCAGCGAAGCGGCAATCAGCGGTAAACTGGATGACGTGCTGCTGGCGCTTAACCTGAGCCCGCTGATCCACTCCGATCGTGACGCCGAACAGCTGGCGCGTGAGATGATCCTTGCGCACGAGCAGTGGCTGCCAAACTTTGCGGCGACTATCGAAAAACTGAAACAGTAACGGGAGCGGCTTATGGAACGCGTGTTAATCGTCAATGCCGATGATTTTGGCCTCAGCAAAGGGCAAAACTACGGCATTATCGAAGCCTGCAAGAACGGTCTGGTCACCTCCACGACGGCGCTGGTCAACGGCGCGGCGATCGGCCACGCTGCCCAGCTTAGCCGCTGCGTCCCTGAGCTGGCGGTGGGGATGCACTTTGTCCTGACGCTGGGCGAACCGCTGTCGGCGATGCCGGGCTTAACCCGCGAAGGTCGTCTCGGTAAGTGGATTTGGCAGATGGCGGAAGAGGATAGCCTGCCGCTGGATGAGATCGCGCACGAGCTGGAGTGCCAGTACCGGCGCTTTGTCGAGCTGTTTGGCCATGAGCCGACGCATATCGACAGCCATCACCATGTGCATATGATTGCGCAGATTTACCCCATCGTCGCGGCCTTTGCTCGCGAGAAGGGGGTGGCGCTGCGGATCGATCGGCAGCTGGCGACGCTGTCAGGTTTAGCGCAGGATGCGGCGCGCAGCAGCGACGGGTTTACCAGCGAGTTTTACGGGGAAGGGGTTTCGGAAGCGCTGTTTCTGCAAACCCTGGATGCCTCTATCCAGCGTGATGAGCGATCGCTGGAGGTGATGTGCCACCCGGCGTTCGTTGATAACACGATTATGGGTAGCGCCTATTGCTACCCGCGCCTGACCGAACTGGACGTGCTCACCGCCGAGTCGCTGAAGTATGCGATTGCCGAGCGCGGCTACCGGCTCGGCACCTATCGCGATGTGTAAGTAAAGAGAAGTGAGAAGCCCGGCAGAAATGCCGGGCTTTTTTTACGCCGGGATCGCGGAGATTTTGGCGCTTCTCGACCACACCCGATGCGCCGCCATCAGGGTAATCAGCGCATCCACCGACGCATTATCGATGGCGTCCGTCTCAACGATGCCTTCTTCCCCCTGACTGGCAACCTGCAGCGGCGCTTTGCACTGCCGGGCATCGCCTGCCAGCAGAATCGGCTTCAGGTGTTTATAGGCTTCCAGCAGGTAGTAGTGGAAATCACCGTTGTTGCTCAGGCTTTGCAGATCGCCGCCGGGAACAATGACCGCGTCCACGGTAAGCGATGGCGACCCGGCAAAGGTCCCGGCCACCGGCAGCTCGGTACCGTCATCGGCCTGCACTTTCCCCATTCGGGAATAGAGTAGTTTGGCATGCACCCCGTGCGCTTTGAGCGCCTTGAGCAGCGTCAGGAGCTCTTTGGCGACCGGACGATCGTTAAGCAGTACCGCTACCACCCGGCCTTTTACGTCACCGCTGGGAATAGCGTACAGGCTTAACGTAGGATCCTTTTTCAGACCGTTAACATCCGGCGGCGGCGTGATGCTGCGCTGTTCGTCGGTGAGCTCAATACCCAGATTTTTACCCACCGCCTGAGCCAGCTGCAGGTCGATATGCGCCAGCTGATCGACCACCCGCTCGCGGATCCACTCCCTGACGACCTTGCTCAGCTCGAAGCTGAATCCGTCGATAATATGCTGCTGCTCAATAGGCGTCTGGCTACGCCAGAACAGCAGGGGCTGCGAGTAATATTCGCCAAACGACGGACTGCGCTGGCGAATCTTTTCCCCGTCAACCCGCTCGGCATAGGATTCAAAGCCGCCGCGTTTAGCGGCCGGCGGCGTCTCCCGCGGCCAGTTATCGTTGATGGAGTTAGGTTCATAGTTTGCCGGGTTGGTATCAATATCCATCCGGTGCATGCCGTCACGCTGGAAATTATGGTACGGGCAGGTGGGTTTATTGATCGGAATTTCATGGAAATTCGGCCCGCCGAGGCGGCTGATCTGCGTATCGGTATAGGAGAAGAGTCGGCCCTGCAGCAGCGGATCGTTGCTGAAGTCTATCCCCGGAACGATATGCCCTGGATGGAAGGCCGCCTGTTCGTTTTCGGCAAAGAAGTTGTCCGGGTTGCGATTGAGGACCATCTTACCGACGCGCTGCACCGGGACCAGCGCTTCCGGAATCAGCTTGGTGGGATCCAGCAGATCGAAATCAAAAGCAAACTCGTCCTCTTCCGGGATCAGCTGTAAGCCCAGCTCGTACTCAGGATAATCGCCGGCTTCAATCGCTTCCCATAAATCACGGCGGTGGAAATCGGGATCGCGACCGGTCAGCTTTTGCGACTCGTCCCATACCAGGGAGGCTTTGCCCGCGACCGGCTTCCAGTGAAAACGTACGAAGGTGGCTTTACCTTCCGCGTTAATCAGGCGGAAGGTGTGGATGCCGAACCCTTCCATCGTGCGGTAGCTGCGGGGCAGTCCGCGGTCGGACATCGCCCACATCACGTTATGCAGCGTTTCGGGCTGCAGTGAGACGTAATCCCAGAACGTGTCGTGCGCGCTTTGCCCCTGCGGGACGGCCCAGTGCGGCTCGGGTTTGACCGCGTGGACGAAATCAGGGAACTTGATCGCGTCCTGAATAAAAAAGATCGGCGTGTTGTTGCCGACCAGGTCAAAGATGCCCTCGTCGGTATAAAACTTGGTGGCAAAGCCGCGGATGTCGCGCACCGTATCGGCGGAGCCTGCGCCGCCCTGAACGGTGGAAAACCGGACGAAGACCGGCGTTTTTTTCTGCGGATCGCAGAGGAAAGCCGCTTTGGTGATATCGCTTAAATCGCTGTACGCCTGGAAATAGCCGTGCGCAGCGGAGCCGCGGGCATGGACGATCCTCTCAGGAATGCGCTCGTGGTCAAAATGGGTGATTTTTTCGCGCAGGATAAAATCTTCCAGCAGCGTGGGGCCGCGTTTGCCCGCGCGCAGCGAGTTCTGGTCGTCTGCGATGCGTACGCCCTGATTGGTGGTGAGCGCAAAATCCTCGCCGCCTTTACGCTGTTTTTCAAGGGCATCGAGCTTTTCGCTGCGCGTATCCGGGGCTTTCATACTGCCCGGGGCGGTCGGCTCTTCACCTGGGGCGGTGGGATGCGGCGTGGGCCGCCAGTTCTGATCTTCGGGGGCTAAGGCATCCAGACCTGGTTTTGCTTCCCGGTCGTCGTGAACCGGTGATTGATGGGGTTGCGGGTTATGGTGTTTATCAGACATTGCTCGCTCCTGCTTTCATTGCTGAAAATGGTCGTTGCTAAACCAAAACCCTTCTAATTGTAGAACATCATTTCAAGAATATATTTTTATAAGAGTTTTACTACTAAAGGGCCGCAAGCTGGGGGCGACGAAAGGGGGCTTTTTCGGCTATGATAGGGGTTTCTGTTTCCCGCTGTGTTTAGTGAATCTATTTGTGATGAAACCACTTCGCCAACAAAATCGTCAGGTCATTAGCTACGTGCCGCGAGTCGAGCCTGCGCCGCCGGAACACGCCGTCAAAATGGATGGTTTTCGCGACGTCTGGGTTTTGCGGGGTAAATACGTTGCTTTTGTGCTGATAGACGAACATTTTCGTCGCTCCCCGCCGTTTAACGTGCCGGAAGCGGCGCAGCGCTGGGCGACGCAAATGAGGCAGGAAGGTGAAATCGACGCCTGAATGTGCCGGGCACAATAAAAAAACCGCTGAAAATCAGCGGTTTTTTGTTTTTAATAACCTGAAGTGCGGGCCCGCTTAGCGGTGCGCCAGCTCCGCATCTTCTTCGCTATCGAGAATAGCTTTATCGGTTTGACGCAGCCACTGGCTGGTCAGGGTACCGGCGGTCATGGAACCGCTTACGTTCAGCGCGGTACGGCCCATATCAATCAGCGGCTCAACCGAGATCAGCAACGCCACCAGCGTGACCGGCAGGCCCATCGCCGGCAGGACGATCAGGGCGGCAAAGGTCGCGCCGCCGCCCACGCCCGCGACCCCGGCGGAACTGACGGTCACGATGCCCACCAGCGTCGCAATCCACAGCGGATCGAGCGGGTTAATACCGACGGTAGGCGCGACCATCACGGCGAGCATCGCCGGATAGAGGCCCGCGCAGCCGTTCTGCCCGATCGTGGCGCCGAACGATGCGGAGAAGCTGGCGATAGACTCCGGCACGCCCAGGCGACGCGTTTGCGCTTCCACGTTCAGCGGAATAGACGCCGCGCTGGAGCGGCTGGTAAAGGCGAAGGTCAATACCGGCCAGACTTTACGGAAGTACTTCAGAGGACTCACGCCGTTGACCGCCAGCAGCAGACCGTGCACCACGAACATGATGCCCAGACCAATATAGGAGGCGATAACGAAGCTGCCGAGCTTGATGATGTCCTGCAGGTTAGAGCCCGCGACCACCTTGGTCATCAGCGCCAGCACGCCGTACGGCGTTAACTGCATCACCAGGCGCACCAGCTTCATTACCCAACTCTGCAGCGTGTCGATGGCGGTGAGTACGCGCTGGCCTTTGGCGACGTCATCTTTCAGCAATTTCAGCGCCGCGACGCCGAGGAACGCGGCGAAGATAACCACGCTGATAATCGACGTTGGGTTCGCGCCGGTCAGATCGGCAAACGGGTTTTTCGGTACGAAAGAGAGGATCAGCTGCGGGACGCTCAGGTCCGCGACTTTACCGGCGTAATTGCTCTGAATGGCGTTGAGGCGGGCGGTCTCCGCGCTGCCCTGAACCAGCCCTTCGGCGGTCAGGCCAAACATATTAGTGACCAGCACCCCGACCAGCGCCGCAATCAGCGTGGTGAACAGCAGGGTTCCAATACTGAGGAAGCTGATTTTACCCAGCTGCGAGGCATTATGCAGACGGGCGACCGCGCTCAGAATGGAGGCGAAAACCAGCGGCATGACGATCATTTGCAGCAGTTGAACATAGCCGTTACCGACGATATTGAACCACTGGATAGAATCCTTCAGCACCGGGCTGTCGGAACCATAGATAAGCTGTAGCGCCAGGCCGAAGACAACGCCGATCGCCAGACCGACCAGCACTTTTTTAGCGAGGCTCCACTGTTTATGGCGGGTTTGGGCCAGCGCCAACAGTAAAACCGCGAACACGACTACGTTCGCTATTAATGGAAAGTTCATCCCCGTTCTCCTGATATCTTTTATTACCGGGTTGGTCAATAACCAACTCTTATGACGGCAAGGGTAGCAGAAGGCGTTATTCGTTACTTATATTCAAATGGAATTGATTATAACCAATTGAATAATTCGCTGGTTTATCGTCCAGCCTGGTGGCTAATTAAGCGATTAAAGGTGGTTTGCAAAGAATTAATCATGTCCGATGACCAGCGAATGGCGCTGTTTTCGGCAACGTTTTGCGGCATCCATACGGCATAGATAAACAGCGCCATACACAGCGCGCGCTCCAGCTGGTTACCCTTGCGCGGTGCAAGCAGGGGCAGGCGAAAACGCCAGCGGCAGGGCCAGAGCAGCGGAACGCCTGCCGGGGTGAGCATGTCGGCGAGAATATGGCTGAGGTAGCCAAGAACCAGGCCCTGAACCGCATCTGCCGGCACTATCCAGCTTTCCGGTACTTTCAATGAGAAAATCGCGACCGCGCCAAAGACTACCAGCAGGCTATGGGTGAAGCCGCGATGGCCAAAGGCGCGAGCTATCGGTTTTGATATCCAGCTTAATCGCTGACCGAGAAACGACTTAGGGTGATCGATATCCGGCAGCAGACAGGTCAGGATGGCGGAAGGAACGATGTGCCACCAGTCGCCCTGAGCCAGCACGGGGGTCAATTCCGCGTTTTTCGCAAATACCGCACAGGCGATAGAGAAGAGGAGGTGGCCTTCCGCCGTCATGATAAACACCCTAAACTGTCAATTCATACAGTATAGGGTTTTTATACAGTGTGCGGAAGAGGTGACGGTGTAACTCTTTGTCACAAAAACATCAGCGTGCCAGCCAGCCGCCATCTACCGCCAGCGTAAAGCCGCTAATGTAATCCGCCGCCCGGGAGGCGAGAAAAACCACCGGCCCCTGAAGGTCATCCGGCACGCCCCAGCGCCCGGCCGGAATACGATCGAGAATCGCTTTGCTGCGCTCGGCGTCTTCACGCAGCTGCTGAGTATTGTTGGTAGCCATGTATCCCGGGGCAATGGCGTTAACGTTGATGCGATGCCCCGCCCATTCGTTGGCCATCAGGCGGGTAATGCCCAGTACGCCGCTTTTTGACGCGGTGTAGGAGGGTACCCGAATCCCCCCCTGAAAGGAGAGCATTGAGGCAATGTTAACAATTTTCCCGCCGTCACCCTGCTGAATAAACTGCCTGGCGACCGCCTGTGAAAGAAAGAACACCGACTTCAGATTCAGGTTAATCACCTCGTCCCAGTCTTTTTCGCTAAAGGAGAGCGCATCGGCGCGGCGGATGGTTCCCGCATTGTTGACCAGAATATCTACCCGGCCCATGGCGGCCACGGCCCGATCGACAATGGTTTCAATCTCATCCTGCCGGCTCAGATCGGCCTGAATAGCGGTAAAGCGTCGGCCCAGCGCCTGAACCTTCTCTGCGGTTTCATGGGGGATCCGGCGATTCACGCCGACGATATCGCACCCGGCCTGCACAAGGCCCAGCGTCATTCCCTGGCCCAGCCCGGTATCACAACCCGTCACGATAGCGACCTTGCCCGTAAGGTCAAAGGCGTTCAGTACCATATGCACCTCTGTATGCTGATTTCACGCGTTAAATAACGCCGTTGAGACAAGCTTAGAGGGCGGGAGAAGAAAAAACAAATAAAAATGAAACGCTGTTTTAATTTTGTGATGATGAGACGGTGCCGCTATCTCATCATCAGCGGCAGGATTAACCGAGCAGGTCGCTCAGGGTGAGGGATTCAAGGGTGGCAAGCTTCACGTCCGCCAGCACGAAGCGCGGATCGCGGCTGTTTTCCGCTTCCGGTACGACGATAGATCGCATTCGGGCCGCTTTGCTGGCAATCATGCCGTTCACCGAGTCTTCCAGCGCCACGCAGTGCATCGGGCTGGCGCCGAGTCTGGCGGCGCAGTCCAGATAGACCTGCGGGTGCGGTTTGCTGAACGGCAGCCCTTCGGTGGAAGCGAGGGCGTCAAATTGATCGCGCAGTTCAAACATGGTGAGGACTTTTTCCAGCATCCGCAGCGGCGAAGCCGACGCCAGGCCGATTTTCAACCCCTGGGCTTTGCACATCGCCACCGCTTCCCGCGCACCGGGGAGGAGCGGACGCGCTTCTTCCACCAGCTGGATGGCGCGGTTGATGATCCGCGCGGTGACTTCGGCACGATCCGGGCCTTTCCACGGCTGCTGGGCAAACCACAGATCGACGACTAAATCGATGCGCAGCCCCAGGATATCGGGCATTTCATGGCGGCGGCTGATATCCACCCCGAGGCTTGCCATCACCTCCAGCTCCGCTTTATCCCACAGCGGCTCAGAATCAATCAGTAAACCATCCATATCAAAAATCGCGGCGTGAATCTGGCGCCTGGCTGACATAAGTCCCTCTCCTGTAGCGTAAGTAGATAACGAATCGGCACTCATGGTATATCATACCGCGCATTATTGGGCGAAATTCGCCGACGAAGGTAGACTTAGGGTAGACAGGCGTCTTAACAAGGGGAACCCATGACGTATCAACAAGCTGGACGCGTTGCAGTACTTAAACGTATTTTGGGGTGGGTGGTATTTATCCCGGCGGTTATCTCGACGCTGATCTCCGTGCTGAAGTTTATGTACGAGCACAGTGAGAAAAAACCGGGCATTGACGCGGTGATGATGGACTTTGCTCATGTGATGATTGAGATGATGCGTTTCAATACGCCGTTCCTGAATTTCTTCTGGTACAACTCGCCGCTGCCGGACTTTAAGCACGGTATGAATATCGGCTTCTGGGTTATCTATATTCTGGTGTTCGTCGGCATGGCGCTACAGGCCTCCGGGGCGCGGATGGGGCGCCAGGCGAAGTTTCTGCGCGAGGGCGTTGAGGATCAGCTGATTCTGGAGCAGGCGAAAGGGGCCGAAGGGCTGACGCGCGAACAAATCTCTGAACGCGTTGTGGTGCCGCGCCATACCATCCTGGTGCAGTATTTTCCGCTATACGTCCTGCCGGTTATTATTATCGTGCTGGGCTACTTCTTCTTCTCTTTACTCGGCTTTCTGTAAAAGACCGGCCCGGAAGCGCCGGGCCGGCAGAATCACTGGGCGGGAAGGGCGCGCGGTTTACCCTCATTATCTACCGCAACGTAGATAAACAGCGCTTCGGTTGCTTTGTAGCGCTGGCCGATGGGTTCAGACGACACCTTTTTGACCCACACTTCCATATTGATGGTTATCGACGTATTGCCGCGCTTCACGCAGCTGGCGTAGCAGCACACCACGTCGCCGACCGCGACCGGGCGTAAAAAAGTCATGCCGTCGACGCGCACGGTCACGACGCGACCGTGGGCAATCTCTTTGGCCATAATCGCCCCGCCAATATCCATCTGCGACATCAGCCAGCCGCCGAAAATATCGCCGTTAGCGTTGGTGTCCGCCGGCATCGCCAGGGTGCGTAATACCAATTCGCCCTTCGGCGTAAGATCTGTTGTTGTCATTCTATACTCTGTACTAGTCAAAGATGATCAGGCGGATGCTACTATGAAAATGACGCTGAGAGAATAGGGAATACGCCCGCGATAGCGGGCGTGAGGGGTTAGAAGGAGATCGTGACGCCAGCGTAATAGGCGCGACCCGGTTCGTTATAGGTCGAAGCCCCTTCGTTTTCACGATAAATTTGCTTATCGAACAGGTTACTGATCCCGGCGTTCAGGCGCAGGTCTTTCATTAGCTGATAGTTGCCGCCGATACCAACCACGGAATAGGAGCCCACTTCATTGGTGGCCAGTACGCCGTTTTCAGTACGAATTTCCGCATATTCCCGCGGTTTCTGCCGACCGTACAGAGTCCAGTTGACGTTCGCCGAAAACTTGCTGGTCACCTGCCAGTCGAGCAGGGTATTGATGGTGTATTTCGGAATAACGGACAGCGGGTTTCCGGTATCTTTGTTTTCCGATTTGATCATATAAGTGGCATTGGTGCGCCAGCTGAGCGTATCGGCAATGACCGGAACCAGCAGCGTGCCTTCAAGGCCTTCGACGACCGCTTTCCCACCGTTCTCCCACTGCAGGATATTCGCTCCGGTCGCGGTATTACCCAGTATCTCTGTGCCGGAGACGATCTTGTTTTTGTAGTCGTTGCGGAACCAGGTGACGCCGGCGTTGTAACCGTTCAGGTTAAACTCAAGGCCGATCTCCTTGTTAATGCTGATTTCCGGATCGAGGTCCGGGTTACCCAAAAGATAACAACTAGTATTCCCGGCTATGTTGATTGGGCAGCCGTTACCCCGCGTAGAAAGCAGATAGCCTTCACTCGACTGGTACAGGTTCGGCGCTTTAAATACCCGGGCGATGCCCGCTTTGACCTTAAACATATCGCCCAGATCCTGCGACAGGTTCAGGCTCGGGCTCCAGTTGCTGCCGAAGTCGTTATGATAGTCGAAACGCAGGCCGGGAATAATATTGGTACCCGGCGTCGCTTCGATATTGTCTTCCAGATAAATACCGGTTAGGGTGGCGCTGTTTTAGGGCTGCGTTGCGAAGGATCGCCGGACATCCCCGGCAGCGTTTCCGTCGTCGTGGTGGCCTGCATAGACGCCGGATCGTTTAGCTCATCGCGATTCCATTCCATGCCCAGAGTCAGGGTCTGTTCAGCGAGCCAGTTGAAGGGGAGATTCACCTCTGCGGTTGAGCGCCACGACTCCAGGCGGCTGGTGTCATAGACATCGCTATTGATCATCCCTTCAACGCGGCCGGTGGTGCCCTCCTGCAGGCGGGTATTGTTGGTTTTTTCGTAGTAGACGCCCGCCTTCGACTGGCCCCAGTCCCAGATCCCGTTGTAGGTCAGGCCCCAGGTCTGCCGATATAGCCGGTTGGTTTCCTGACCGTACAGCGTATCCACCAGGCCATTTGGGCTCATATTGCTGTTGCTGTACTGCGTATCGCCGGCATAAATATTGCCCTGGCGGCTATAGGCGTAGCTAAGATCCAGGATCTGCTGCGGGGTAACTTTCCACGACAGCAGGGCGTTAATATCTTTGTTGCGTACCCCTTCGCGGCCCGCCGCGTAAGAGCCATTTTGCGCGCGGTTAATATCCCAGGCATCGGGCTCCGTTTTGTTGATGTTGCCGTACAAACGCATGGTCAGGGCATCTCCCGCCAGCGGTCCGTTGAGGCTGAAGTTAGCCCGGTTGGTGGCGCCTTCTTTATTATTTTCCGGCTGATTGGTATACAGCGAAAGCGAGCCGTGCCAGTCGTTGGTGGGGCGCTTGGTGATGATATTGACAACGCCGCCCGCGGCGCCTGAGCCGTAGCGCGCTGCGGCAGGGCCGCGCAGAACTTCAATGCGTTCCACCATTTCCGGCGGTACCCAGTTGCTGTCGCCACGGGTATCGCGCTCGCCGCGCCAGCTATAGCGCACTGAATTGCGGGAGGTGACGGGCACGCCGTCGATAAGAATCAGCGTGTTTTCCGGTCCCATTCCGCGAATGTCGATCTGACGGTTGTTGCCGCGGCTGCCGCTGGCGCTGTTGCCGGTCAGGTTGACGCCGGGCATTTTACGGATGATTTCTGAGAGATCGTTAACCGGGGGATCTTTAGCAATATCTTCCGCAGTGATGATCGAGACGCCCGGCTGCTGCTTCAGCGCCTCTTCGGCGGTGCCATGAACCACCATGGTCTCCGTATCCTGTTCCACCTCTTCGGCGAAGACCCCTGGGCTGAGTAAGCCTGCAATGGCCAGGGCCAGGGGCGTTGCTATGTGATTTTTCTGCGTTCTCATTATAAATATCCATATCAAATCATGAAAAAATTGAGATCGAGAATATCAATGATAATCATTATCGTTTCAATAAAGAGACGCTAATCTCCATTAAATCCTCACAATTGCCGCAACTTTCCGACATGTGGTAGATATCATGAAGAAACCGGCGAGCCTGAACCCTCCGGTTTCCGGGCGCGTTCGTCAGGAGGTGGGGGTTTCGTTGTCGGTTTTTTGACGGCGTGTTTGCGATTGGTACCACGCCGGGAGCTCAGCCAGTCTGATGCCGGTCGGGACATAGCTTTGTTTCAGGCAGGCTATGCGCTGGGAACGATAAATACCGGTATAGCCCGAGACCAGCCATGCCACCACGCAGGCCAGCGCCGCGTAAACACCGATTTCCGCGCCAAACAGCTCAATTGCCATCAGCGTCGAGGCGATGGGGGTATTCGCCGCGCCGGCAAAGACGGCGACAAAACCTATCCCGGCCAGAAAACTTAGCGGCATATGCAGCAGCGGCGCCAGCGCATTGCCCAGCGTCGCGCCGACGTAAAACAGCGGGGTGACTTCGCCACCTTTAAATCCGCTGCCTAAAGAGACAACGGTGAAGATCAGTTTGCCGAAGCAGTCCCACGGCGCCAGCGGATGCTGGAAAGCGTCCACTATCACCGGTATGCCCAGGCCAATATAGCGCTCTCCGTGCAGCAGCCAGACGGCGCCGGCAATCGCCAGTCCGCCAATAAACGGCCGCAGCGGCGCGTAGTGAATCCGTTTTTTCATGAAGGCGCCGACCGCATGCGCGCTGTCGGCGAAAATGCGCGCCGCGAGGCCAAAGCAGCAGCCGGCGATAATGATGGCCAGCAGCGTCCAGAGCGTCAGCGTGGGAAAGCCGGTAATAAAGTAGTGCGTATGCTGCACCCCCCACATGATGCCGACCCGATCGGCGATAATCGCGGCAAACAGACAGGGAAGAATGGCGCTGTAGTCCATCCGTCCGATAGCCAGGACCTCGAGCCCGAATAGCGCTCCGGCGAGCGGGGTACCGAAAACCGAAGAGAAACCGGCGCTGATCCCGGCCATCAGTATCATTCGCCGGGCATCGTCGTTAAGGCGGAAAAGGGCCGTAAAACGGTCGGCAATCGAGGCACCCATCTGCACCGCCGTGCCTTCACGCCCGACGGAGGCGCCAAACAGATGAGAAACAACGGTACCAAAAAAGACCAGCGGCGCCATGCGCAAGGGAATGACGCGCTGAGGGTCGTGAATCTCTTCCAGAATCAGGTTATTGCCGGCCTCCACGCGGGTGCCGTAGCGCAGGTAGATCCAACCGACGGCAAAACCGGCCAACGGCAGGAGCCCGATAAGCCAGCGGTGAGCTTCACGCGTTGCCGTGGCCCACTGCAGTGAGAAAAGAAAAAACGCCGATGCCGTACCCGCCAGCACCGCGATGATAAAGGCGAGGAGCAGCCATTTTCCGAGGAAGAAAAGCAGAGAGAGTGATGAAAAGCGGTTTGCACGCATCGTCAGTTCCTTAGAAGATTAACCTTCCCGGACGCGGTGCCTGCAATTCAGATATGCCTGCCCATTCCCGGTCCGGGAATAAAAAGCAGGCATCATTAGCCACATGGCGGTTCAAGGAGGAATGCCATCTCCTGTGAGAAATAGCTTACATTACGAATCGTTTCAGCTGAAGCGATTTATGCGGAGAGGGGAAAAGCGAAGAACGCGGCACGCCGTCCGGCGTGCCGTGGGAAAGCCAGCTTAGTGGTTGTCGTCCTGCGGCATATGGCGATAGATATACACGCCGCTCAGCAGGGTGAATACCAGCGTCAGGGCGGTCAAACCAAAGACCTTGAAGTTGACCCAGATATTCTGCGGCAGCCAGAAAGCGATATAGATATTCGCCAGTCCGCAAAGGATGAAAAACACCGCCCAGGCCAGATTCAGACGCGACCACACCTGCTGCGGCAGCGTCAGCTCTTTACCCAGCATGCGCTGGATCAGCGGCTTCTTCATCACCCACTGGCTAAACAGCAGCGCGCTGGCAAACAGCACGTAGATAACCGTCACCTTCCATTTAATAAACTCATCGTTATGGAAGAAGATGGTTAAGCCGCCAAATACGGCCACCAGCACAAAGGTAATCAGCGCCATTTTCTCGACTTTACGATAGCGCACCCAGCTGTAAATCAGCACGATGGCGGTAGCGATAATCAGCGCGGTCGTCGCGGCGTAGATATCATAAAGCTTGTAGAATGCGAAGAAGACTACCAGCGGTAAAAAATCCAGAAACTGCTTCATACATCGATTCCGTCGTTCAGGTTGGGGCAGGGAGCACCCGCCCCGGATTAGGTTAGTTACGAATGAGCATATACAAGCGAAATAAATAGATCAGCAACAATGCGGAGATAAGATTGCTGAGGGTATTTATTACCACCGCGCCAACGTTTGGCGTCAGGACCGCGAAGCTGGAGGCAAACAGCAGCAGCAGCGTTTTCGCCAGCAGCCAGCCGATAATGGCCGGCGCCACCAGACGTACGTTGGCCCAGGCCAGACGCATACTGCTACGCATGGCGCTGAAAATCCCCATTTTATCCTGCACCAGCATAACCGGTGCGAAAGAGAGCACGATAGCCAGCAGGACGCCCGGCACCACCACCAGCATCATTCCCATCTGCACGATAAACGTCGTCAGCAGGATCAGCAGCAGCAGCTTTGGCAGCACCGGCGCAGAAGCGCCGATCGCGCGCAGGGCGCTGACTCGCTGGCCGGCGGAGACCATCTGAATCATGAGCAGAACGCCGCCGGCAAGAATGGCGTTACCTACCAGCCCTGAGAAGGTGGAGGCCGCAGACGCGCGCAGCAGGATTTGCTGCTGCTCCGGCGTCATGCTCTGGACCAGTTCGAACAGCCCGCCGCTACCCGCCAGGCTATCGCCCTGGCTCAGTATTGACAGCTGCTCTTCACTGGGTGAAAAGGCATGGCCAAGTACTACCGTAATGAACGCGCATAGCAGCGCAATCAGCAGGATAGTAACGAACTGATTGCGGAAAAAGTTCCCGGTGTCACGGTAGACGGACTTCGCCGTGATAGACATGCATTCTCCTTGAGTATTGCAGGTGTTAACTAGCCGGCGATTGTACCGCAAATCGCGGCTGGGTAGCAGTCTCTGCTCCTGCACGCTAAGTATATCTTTGTAAATAGAAGAGGAAATCAGCGACGCGCTGCCTTGAGTGTCATAAAGGAAGAAATTTGATACGACACGCTTCTCACTGATTGTATTGAGAAAGTGAAAATTAATCTGGATCAATAAATGTTAAATTTGCCCACTTAATGTGATCTATGTTGGATCAAACATACTTCAATGTAGGTATATTCTGGCGCTGAATAACCATAATGAGGAAGTGGGTATGAAAAAGTTAGCAGCGGCGGTTGTTATTCTGAGCAGTCTTTCCGGCAGCAGCGTCTGGGCGCATGAAGCCGGTGAATTTTTTATTCGCGCGGGTTCGGCAACGGTCAGACCGACCGAAGGCGCGGGCGGCACGTTAGGCAGCCTGGGGGGCTTTAACGTCAGCAATAATACGCAACTGGGTTTGACGTTTACCTATATGGCAACGGATAACATCGGCGTTGAACTGCTGGCCGCCACGCCGTTCCGCCATAAAGTCGGGACCGCGGCAACCGGCAATATTGCGACCGTTCACCATTTACCGCCGACGCTCATGGCGCAGTGGTATTTTGGCGACTCCAGCAGCAAGCTCCGTCCATACATTGGCGCGGGTATCAACTACACGACCTTCTTCGATGAGAGCGTGAACGATACGGGTAAAAAGACCGGCATATCCGATCTGAGCCTGAAAGACTCCTGGGGGGCGGCAGGACAGGTGGGGATGGACTATCTGATTAACCGCGACTGGCTGATTAACATGTCGGTGTGGTACATGGATATCGACACCACCGCCAACTATAAGCTGGCGGGCGCGCAGCAGCACGACAGCATCCGTCTGGATCCGTGGGTGTTTATGTTCTCTGCGGGATACCGGTTCTAAAGTCTCAGGTAAAGCTGGTCGCAATGACCAGCTTTATTGCACATCCCGACGCGAAGTCCGCTGCCGCGATTGCCGATGCGTCATTTGCCGCAATCATTCCGCGGAACGTCCGCGTCAACCGCTACTCATTACCCCATTTATTCAGGAATACCGCGATATCATCGATGCGCTGCCGATCGATGCCCGCTTGTATGGCCATCTCTCCCTGCGCCTCCTCGCTGATTTCTTCGTTATTCATCAGCCGCGTAATCAGCAGTTGAAAATAGCGCGCCAGGGGCTCACGTTCTGACTCGCTGACGGGCTCGGCGGACTCCGTCGAATACTCATCCGCAATGTCGTAATATTTCAGTGGTACTTCCTCGTGCATAAATCGCTCCCGGTTGACGTTGTGCCTGTATTTTCTGGCTTGAATAATATCACCCCTGCCTGGCTTTAGCTCAGGAACGCCCAGAAAAACGTATGACTAGCCCACGCCATGCGTAACGGGAGGGTAACGCCCCGCTATCGAGGCGTAAGGATGTTCGTGCGACATGCGCTGGCCTTTATTAAGGCTATTGGTACGGTTGTTCCGTTTGGAGCGTTATTAAACATCTGGTTTCTAATGCTATGTTATTTGAGCTGCACGTTTAATGAGAAAACTCTTGCCGCGACACCATCAATTCTGAAATAAAAGCAAATGGCTTGTTGGAATAATACGCCGTGCTCTATGATGCCTCTGCCTGTAAATGTCTTTTCTTTTATATCCAGGGTGCCTTATGAGTAATTTACTTCTTTTATTTATCTCCATCTTGCTATTGGTTATTTCCGTATACAATGGTGTGGCTTATTTTAATGAGATCAGAAGACGACGTAATGTGTTTCGTTGTTTTTATACTTCTGACGATCGTGACGCTAGGTCATAAACTGTTTTCTTTTCTCTAGCACGTTTAGAAACTTATTAAGATCGGTATTGCTTTCAATCTTAAAGTCATGCATGACATTTTTCTTGTGAGAATACACTGTTTTATAGTTAATGTTCAATTTATTCGCGATTTCCAGCTGGTTAAGCCCAAGACTCAGGGCATGAACGACCTTTGACTGCGCCTGGGTCAGCGATTTACAGGGACAGTTAATGCAGCGGCTAGTCTGCGGGCGATATCCTGTTTCATTGTCCGTCCAGGTGAATGCATAAACATGAACTTTTATTTTATTTATTATCGCCGGAAGCGAATCACCTTTATATAAAAACAAACAATCTTTAGTACAGTTGGGGAGTTCATTTTCCGAACATTGATTTTCCCTTTCCTGAAGAATAAATAGTAAGCTTTTCGTGGTTTTATATTTCAATTCATCATGGCATAAAAATATTTCTCCGGGTGCCATTTCGGTGAATATGATCTGAGCCTCTGCGATGTTACCGGGGGTGTAGCTATCTACAAAAATGAGGTTTTCCTCATGGGCTACGCTTTCCTGCATCAGCTGCTTGATGGCATATCGGGTGTATATGTTTTTGGTATTGATTAAAATGGTTATCATAAATAAAGATTCACATGCTTATGAATAAATAAATCAGAATTAAAATAGTGTCAGTGCCTGATAATGGCCGTACGTAAAACTAAGAGGTCTAACGGTAATGAGTGGTTTAACAAACTGCAAATAAGATATTGTAGAGGTTTTTAAAAAGCAATATTTCTATAGAAAATGAGAATTCAGATATTTTTCATGGGAAAAATCTTATCTTTCAAATAGATAATAAGCCTTTTTGAGTTTTTTAACTGAGATCGTTTTTATTTATTTTTGTCGTGCACGAAAAGCTTAGTGTCCGTATTGCTTTACTGGTAAGATTTTGGCTGAGGATGAACTGGTCAGGGTATTCTTAAAGGTAATGAAACGGGCAATTTTTAATGAGGTGGTGGAGTGGATTGAATCCCGCCTGACAATCAATCCGGCCGTTGATGATATCGCCTGTGGGGTTGGGTATTCCCGGCGTTTTGTTTATAACCTGTTCCATGAGCATGCCGGCCTTCCCGTCGGGAAATATATTCGCATGCGCAGAATGACGCTTGCCGCCGGTAAGCTAAAGCTGACTCAGCAATCAATTTCATCGATTGCCTGTTTACTGCACTTTGATTCTCATCAAACCTTTTCCCGTGAGTTTAAAAAAACCTTTGGCCTTAGTCCCGGAGCGTATCGGGATTCGACCTGTTGGGATATGTCGTTACTTTATCAGAAGGTGGCACCGCAGGGCGGCGGCGTACCGGCACCTTACCTTTGTTTTCTTGAAGAACAGTCGTTTGCTGGATATGGATTCAACTATACGCTATCTCTGACTGATGATATCGCTACGCGAAAAGAGGTCACCCGGAGAAAAATTGCCGGCGGCGCGACAGGCGCAGACCGCGATATCTACATTCTCTCTGCATGTTCCCCCGCTGCGCACAATATATATAAAACAGCGATCAATGCATTCATCGGCACACCGTTTAATTCGCGGGCGGCTTCTTTTCGTGAGGTACGGGTCGCTAAACGTGGGCTATACCTTGGTCTTGAATTTAGTGGCTCATGGGAAGACTTTATTTTGCTTTCGAATCATGTCTATCTGAAATACCTTCCTGAACTGGGTCTGTATCGACGTGAAGGTTATGATATCGAACGTTTTGTCCCTCAGGAAAATATTCCTTTAGGAAACGACCGACCCATTTACACTCTGCATTATTATGTCCCGGTCGGTTATATTTAGAAGATGGCAGCTTTGCCCAGTAAAAAGCGAAAATTGACTGCCATGAACCCGTCTGCAGGCCATTAATACGCATAGACTTATCACCACGGCACGCGACATCCGCGATAATCCAGATACTCTAATCCGGGACGATTTTGTTTTTCCAGCAGCACGTTCACCAGCGAGGGGATGGTCTCCGCCATGGTGAGCGGGGCGCTCTCGCCGCCAAGAGCCGTGCGGATCCACCCCGGCGCCATGACCACCATCGGATGCGATATGCTGGCAGGGCGGGCGGCAAAGCTGCGCATAAACATATTCAGCGCGGCTTTGCTCCCGCGATACAGCTCGCGCTGCCCGCCGGTATTATTGCTCAAACTGCCTTGTCCTGAAGACATAACGCCAATCAGCCCCTGCGGCAGCACCAGCGCCTGCAGATTTTCTATAACCCGCATCGGCGCGAGCGCGTTGGTCAGCATGACGTGAATAAACTCTTCCGTCGCGATCTCGCCGATGGTTTGTGTGGGATCGCGGTTGGTGGTGCCCGCGTTGACGAACAGCATATCCAGCACGCTATCGGCAAGCGCATTGCGCAGCGCCGCGATCCCGTCGCTATCACAAATATCCAGCGCCTCAATGCGCACCCGTCCAGGATAAGCCTCGGCCAGATGGTGCAGCGGCGTCGTTTGTGAGAGATCGCGTACGGTGCCGATGACCTGCCAGCCATGCAGCAGAAACTGTTCAGCCATGGCGTGCCCAAGCCCGCGTGACGCGCCTGCGATCAATACTGTTTTAGGGGAAGTGACCATGGGCATAACTCCTGAGTAAATACATGATGGGGTAAATATAGGCTGGTGCGGTAGCAGGCGGAAGGCGCAGCATTTGCAATAATAAAGTGCATCAGACGCCTTATCCTGGAGTGGAGAAAAGATGACCGATCCTGATTTCAATTTACTGGCGGCGCTGGATGTACTGTTGAGCGAGAAAAGCGTTGCCGGGGCGGCTAAACGGCTTAAGCTCAGCGCTTCGGCGATGAGCCGCACGCTGACGCGCCTACGGCAGGTCACCGGCGACCCGCTACTGGTCAGAGCCGGGCGAAACATGGTGCTGACTCCGCACGCAGAAAGTCTGCAGGCGCGGGCAAAAAACGTTGTCTCCGAGATGCGCGCGGTGCTCAACGCTTCGCCTGCGCCGCTGAGTTTATCGACCCTCGAGAAGCGATTTACTTTGCGTACCAATGAGGGATTTATAGACGCTTTTGGCCCGGCGCTGGTGAACGCGGCCGCGCGGGAAGCACCGGGCGTGACGCTGGAGTTTGTCGCTAAGCCGGAGAAAGATGCCCGATTTTTACGCGAGGGGCGGGTGGACCTGGAAATTGGCGTACTGAAAAATATGGGGCCGGAGATCCGCCTGCAGGCGCTGTTTCGCGATCGTTTTGTCGTCGCGTTGGCCAAAAACCATCCGCTGGCCGCCTTTGCCGATATGTCGCGAGAACAATTTGTTTCCGTGGGGCACGTCATTACCTCCCGTCGCGGGTTGATACGCGGGCCGGTTGATGACGCGCTGGCGGCGTGTGGCATGCGCCGCAGGATTGCCGCGGTGGTGCCTGGTTTTTCCGCCGCGCTGGCCGTGGCCCGGGATTCTCAGCTCATCGCCGTTGTCCCGGCCTCCTGCCTGCAGAGCGCGGCGGGAAAAGAGATGGTCGCTTTTCCTCTCCCGGTGAGTACGCCGGAGATAACGGTGTCACAAATGTGGCATCCTCGCCAGGAGCATGAATCGGCACATCGCTGGCTAAGGCAGCTGGTGCGCAGAGTGTGTCGACAACCATAAAAAAAGCCCGCACAGGTGCGGGCAAAAATACTGGAAGCAATGTGAGCAATGTCGTACCGAATACCTGAGCTGTTTGCTCAACTATTCAGTAATGAGAAAGATAATATTTCTCATTTAAGATATCAACCCCAACTTTTGTGCAGAAGCGATTTTTTTAATCGACGACAAAGACGGTGCGTTTCTGGCTGTCGTCCTGCGGCCACGCCGTGGCGACCTCGCGAAGCGGCCTGGGAGTCGTGGCGATAGTCAATCCGCCGGCGACGGCGGCTTGCAGCATCTCCCCGGTGGCGGCCAGCAGCTGGGGCACAGAAAGGCTGCCAATTCCGCTGCCCATCAGCTGCAGCGGCGAGGATCGTAGCACCGCGCCATTGAGAGAGATATCGGCGGCGGAAAGGGAACCGACCTGAATAAAACGTACCGGCGCATTTCCTGGGCTGTGTTTTGCCAGCGCTGGCAGCAAAAGTTCAGCACTACGTCCCCACAGATAATCGACGACGACATCAATCTGCTGCGCCGCCAGCCCGGCAAACTGCGTCCGTAAGTCCGCCTCATCCTGACTTAAGTTAACGGTTTCATCAGCGCCGAGGGCGGCCAGCTTCTCCACGTTTCGCCCGCAGGCGATCACTTTTCTGGCGCCGAGAAAACGGGCGATTTGTACCGCCAGCTGCCCGGCGCTGCCGGTGGCGCCGTTGATCAGTACCGTTTCCCCCGCTTTCATCCCGGCGCGTTTGACCAGCGCCGCCCAGGCCGACATCCCCGGATTAGCCATTGCCGCGGCGGTGATATCGTCCAGCGCATCCGACAGCGGCAGACAGTGGTTTAAGGCGACGGGAGCCCGTTGCGCCATGCTGCCCCAGGGCGCGACGGGGAAGGCGAAATAGACGCGCTCTCCGCCGGGTAAGATACCGGTGCCGTCAATACCCGGGACAAAAGGCAGGCGGCCATCGAAACTATAATGCTTACCGGAGGCCCGGCCTTTCACTACATGACTGATGGCGGCGGCCCGAACCTCGACTAACGCCTGATGCTCACCGGGCTGCGGATCGTGAAAATCGGACCACACCGGACCCTGCTGCAGGTCAAAAACCACGGCTGCTTTCATTGTCTTCTCCCCCTGTGGGATAGTTATGTGTAAAATGCACGTATCTGATAACGGCACTATACCCGGTTAACTAATATATGCAAAATGCACATAATAATTACGACATCACCGGCTTTCACGGCGCGCTGCTCGATATCATCAGCGTGATGAACCAGCCAATGCGCGACGAGCAGATACTGCAGGCGGCTGGGGTCCAGCTCGATCGGATCCTCTTCCCGCTGCTGGTGGCAATAGGGCGCAGGGGACCCGTTGGGGTCGTTGAACTGGCGGATAGCCTCGGTCGCGATTACACCACCGTCAGCAGGCAGGTGAAGAAGCTGGAAGCGCAGCAGCTGGTACTCAAGCAGCCCAATGCAAAAGATCGCCGGATTAGCGAGGTGACGCTCAGCGAAGCGGGGCAGGCGATGATCGATCGTATCGCGGGAGCAAGAACGCGGCTGATGAATGAGGTGCTGGCCGGATGGACGCAAGAAGAGGTGATGGCGCTGTTTCGCCTGACGCGTAAATACGCCGACAGCTTACAGCTGAAATAACCGCCCGGCCCGGGGCCGGACGGCAGGTACGTTAAGCCGCTTTAGTGGCGGCTTTCAGGCTTCGGGCGAAAGCCTTGAGTTCCGCCAGCATGGCCTGCGGATCATTCACGTTCCGTTCGATGATTTTGACGATGGCTGAGCCGGAAATCGCGCCGGCCGCGCCGGCCTCAATCGCGGCGGTAACCTGCTCCGGCGCCGAGATGCCAAAGCCCTGCAGCGGCGGCGCGGCGTGGTACTCGGCCAGCTTTTCAATCAGATGATGCAGCGGCAGCGCGGCGCGGTTTTCCGCGCCGGTCACGCCCGCCCGCGACAGCAGGTAAGTATAACCGCGACCGTAAGAGGCTATCTGGCGCAGCAGATCGTCATCGGCATTGGGCGGGCAGATGAAAATCGGCGCGATATTGTGGCGCAGCGCGGCCTGGCGGAACGGCGCGGACTCTTCCACGGGAACATCGGCAACCAGCACGGAATCGACGCCCGCGCGTTCGCACGCGGCGTAGAATTCATCGATGCCGGGGCTGAACACCAGGTTGGCGTACATCAGCAGGCCGATAGGAATGGTAGGGTGTTTCTGGCGAATCGCCGTCAGCATTTCGAAGCACTGCGCGGGGGTCACCCCGGCGGCAAAAGCGCGCAGGGTGGCGTCCTGAATGGTCGGGCCATCCGCCAGCGGGTCGGAGAAAGGAATGCCCAGCTCCAGCGCGTCGGCACCGGCTTCAATCAGCGTATCGATAATTTTCAGCGACTGTTCCGGATTCGGATCGCCGAGGGTGACGAAGGGAACAAACGCGCCTTCCCGGCGAGCTTTCAGTTGTGCAAACAGCGTCTCATAACGTTCCATCAGATTTCCCCTCGCGCTTTTAAAATATCATGTACGGTGAAGATGTCTTTATCGCCGCGGCCGGAGAGGTTAACCACCAGCAGCTGCTCTTTTTCCGGGTTTTCACGCATCATTTTCAGCGCGTGCGCCAGGGCGTGGGAGGATTCCAGCGCCGGGATAATCCCTTCATGGCGTGATAGCTCTTTAAAGGCCTCCAGCGCTTCGTCATCGGTAATCGACACGTAATCGGCACGGCCAATGCTGTTTAAATAAGCATGCTGCGGGCCGACTGACGGGAAATCGAGCCCGGCGGAGATGGAGTAGGACTCCTCAATCTGGCCTTCTTCGGTTTGCATCATCGGCGATTTCATACCGAAGTAGATGCCCACACGACCGTGCTTAAGCGGCGCGCCGTGCTCGCCGGACTCAATACCGTGACCTGCCGGCTCCACGCCAATCAGGCCAACAGCGGTTTCGTCGATAAAATCGGCGAACATGCCGATAGCGTTCGATCCGCCGCCGACGCAGGCAATAACCGCATCCGGCAGGCGACCTTCTTTCTCGAGGATCTGCGCTTTGGTCTCTTCGCCAATCATGCGCTGGAATTCACGCACGATGGTTGGGAACGGGTGCGGGCCCGCGGCGGTGCCGAGCATATAGTGGGCTTTTTCGTAGCTGCCGGACCAGTCGCGCAGGGCCTCGTTGCAGGCATCTTTTAGCGTAGAAGAGCCGCTATGAACCGGGATCACTTCCGCCCCCATCAGGCGCATGCGGAAAACGTTCGGCGACTGGCGTTCGATATCCTTCGCGCCCATATAGATGCGGCACTTCAGGCCGAGCAGGGCGCTGGCGAGGGCTGAGGCCACGCCGTGCTGACCGGCGCCGGTTTCGGCGATAATTTCCGTTTTGCCCATCCGTTTCGCCAGCAGAGCCTGGCCGAGCACCTGGTTAGTTTTATGCGCGCCGCCGTGCAGCAGGTCTTCACGTTTCAGATACAGCGTCGTGCGGGTGCCTTCAGTGAGGTTGCGGCATTTGGTCAGCGCCGTCGGACGACCGGCGTAGTTTTTCAGCAGGTCGGTAAATTCGGCCTGGAATGCCGGATCTTTTTGCGCGCTGACGAAGGCTTCTTCCAGCTGGCGCAGGGCGGGCATCAGGATCTGCGGAACGTACATCCCGCCGAATTCGCCAAAGTAGGGGTTCAGTAAAGTACTCATTATTGCTCCTTAATATGCGCGCAGCGTTTGAAACACAGAGGACAGCTTGTCGGCATCTTTAATACCCGGCTGCGACTCTACGCCTGAATTAAAATCGAGTCCGGCACAGCCGCTTTTGGCGGCTTCTACGCAGTTATCGGCGCCGAGGCCGCCTGCCAGCATGACGTTATGCAGGTCCTGGCCCTGCAGCAGGGACCAGTCGAAACGCTGGCCGGTGCCGCCCTGACCGTTGTCGAGAACGTATTTATCGACATGGCGCAGATCGCGCGGCGGTAGCGTTTCACCTACGCTGAGGGCTTTCCAGATTTGCACCTTCGGCGGAAGTTCGGCGCGCAGGGTATCAATATAGGTCTGGTCTTCGCTGCCGTGCAGCTGTACGGCGGCTAAGTCGAGGTTTTCCGCCCGGGCGATCACTTCCGCCATCGGGGTATTGCGGAATACGCCGACATAGCTCAGAGGCGCGCTGGCGATCACCGCTTGCGCCTGCGTCTCGTTCACCGCGCGCGGCGACGTCGGGACAAAAATCAGGCCGCCGTAGACCGCGCCGGATTCATACGCCACCTGGGCATCCTGGGGGCGGGTCAGGCCGCAGACCTTATTCTCGCCGAGCAGCACGCGCTTCACGGCGGCGTTCAGATCGGCGTGCTCCATCAGCGCCGAGCCAATCAGGAAACCGTTGGCGAAGTGGCTCAGTTCGCGCACTTCCGCGTAGGTATGGATGCCGGACTCGCTGATCACCGTGACATCGTGACCGAGCTTAGGCGCCAGGGTACGGGTACGGTTGAGATCAATCGACATATCGCGCAGATCGCGGTTGTTGATGCCGACTACTTTCGCCTTCAGCGCAATCGCGCGCTCCAGCTCCTCTTCATTACTCACTTCGGTCAGCACGCCCATGTTCAGGCTGTGCGCGACGGCGGAGAGCTGGCGATACTGCTCATCATCCAGCACTGAAAGCATCAGCAGACAGGCGTCGGCCTGGTAGTAGCGCGCCAGGTAAATCTGATAAGGATCGATGGTGAAGTCCTTACAGAGAATCGGCTGCGGCGCGACCTTACTGACCATCGGCAGGAAATCGAAGCTGCCCTGGAAATATTTCTCATCGCACAGCACCGAGATAGCCGAGGCGTAGTGCTTGTAGACGCCGGCGATGGCCGCCGGGTCAAAATCTTCGCGAATCAGGCCTTTTGATGGCGAGGCCTTTTTGCACTCGAGAATAAACGCGGTGCGGGTTCCGGCGAGGGCATCGTAAAAATTGCGCTGCGTCGGTACCACTTCATTTTGAAAACTGGCTAACGGTTGTTGTTGTTTGCGGGCTTCTACCCAAATCGCTTTGTCGGCCACGATTTTTGCTAAAACGGTCTGCATTTTTTACCCTCTTGCCGCTAATGCGGTCACTCTGTCATAGGCCGCTCCGCTATGTAGCACATCGATGACTTGCTGCGCGTTGGCCTTCAGGTCTTCGTGTCCATGTAAACGCATCAACATGGCGACGTTGGCGGCAACGGCGGCTTCGTGAGCGGCTTCACCTTTACCTTGTAGCAAGCGCGTAAGAATGTCACGGTTTTCTTCCGGCGTGCCGCCTGCCAGCTGCTCCTGATGGTAAGGCGTCAGGCCAAAGTCGGCGGCGGTGAGCTGGTAGCTCTTGATTTCGCCATGGTTCAGTTCCGCGACCACCGTCGGCGCGTGCAGCGACACTTCATCCATACCGCCGCTATGCACCACTGCGGCGCGCTGGTAGCCCAGCACGCGCAGGGTTTCCGCAATCGGCAGCACCAGTTCCGGGCTATAGACGCCAATCAGCGCCAGCGGCGGATGAGCCGGGTTGATCAGCGGCCCAAGCACGTTAAACAGGGTGCGGGTTTTAAGCTGCTGACGGACCGGCATCGCGTGGCGGAAACCGGTGTGGTACTTCGGTGCGAACAGGAAGCAAACGCCCAGTTCATCCAGCGCCTGGCGAGATTTATCGGCATTCATATCCAGATTGATACCGAACGCCGCCAGCAGGTCGGAGGAACCGGATTTACTCGATACGCTGCGGTTACCGTGCTTCGCGACCTTCAGGCCGCAGGCGGCGGCCACAAACGCGCTGGCGGTCGAAATATTGATACTGTTGCTGCCGTCGCCGCCGGTACCGACGATGTCGGCAAACGGATAATCCGGCCGCGGGAACGGCGCGGCGTTTTCCAGCAGCGCGGTGGCGGCGCCGGCGATTTCCTGCGGATGCTCACCGCGTACTTTCATGCTCACCAGCGCGGCGGCCAGCTGCTCGGGTTTGACTTCACCGCGCACCACCGCAGAGAACAGCTGATGGCTCTCCTGCTGGCTCAGGGTTTCGGCCTGGTACAGTTTTTCCAGAATCGGCTGGAGGGTGTTGGTCTGCTCTAGCTTCTGCAGCGCCCAGGCCAGAGTTTGCTCCAGCAGGCGTGCCCCCTGGGTGGTCAGAATTGACTCAGGGTGGAACTGGAAGCCGCAGACGCGATCCGCGTCGTGACGCACCGCCATCACCATACCGTTGAAGTGGGCGTTGATGGTGAGTCCGGCCGGGATATTGCTGCCCACCAGCGAGTGGTAGCGGGCGACCGGCAGCGGATTGCTCAGTCCGGCAAACATCGCCTGGCCATCGTGCTCAATGCTTGACGCCTTCCCATGAAGAATTTCACCGGCCTGACCGACGTAGCCGCCGTAGGCTTCGACAATCGCCTGATGGCCGAGGCAGATACCGATAATCGGCAGCTTGCCGCGCATGCGGGTCAGCAGCTCCGGCATGCAGCCCGCTTCGCTGGGCGTCCCCGGCCCCGGAGAAAGCATCAGTACCGGGTTTTTCATGGTGCCGATGCGCTCAATCAGCGCCTGCGCCGGGACGGAGTTGCGGTAAATCACCACGTTATGGCCGTTCGAACGCAGCTGGTCTGCCAGGTTATAGGTAAAAGAGTCGATATTATCGAGCAGCAGAATGTCGGCCATTAGAAAATCTCCTTCGCGTGGTGGGCCTGGGCGATAGCGCGCAGCACCGCGCGAGCTTTATTACGGGTTTCATCCGCTTCTGACTGGGGAACGGAGTCGAGCACGATACCGGCGCCGGCCTGCACCGTGGCGACGCCATCCTGCACGTAGGCGGAACGGATCACGATGCAGGTATCGAGGTCGCCGTGGGCGGTAAAGTAGCCCACCGCGCCGCCGTAGCTGCCGCGGCGTTTGCCTTCAGCGGCGGCGATTAGCTGCATGGCGCGCACTTTCGGCGCCCCGCTGAGGGTGCCCATATTCATACAGGCACGGTAGGCATGCAGCACGTCAAGATCGCGGCGCAGCTCGCCAACCACGCGGGAGACGAGGTGCATCACAAAGGAGTAGCGGTCGACTTTGGTCAGGTCGGCGACGTAGCGGCTACCCGGGGTACAGATGCGCGCGAGGTCGTTACGCGCAAGGTCGACCAGCATCAGATGCTCGGAGAGCTCTTTATGGTCGGTGCGCATCTCCAGCTCAATGCGGCTGTCGAGATCGCGATCCAGCGAACCATCCGCGCGGCGGCCGCGCGGGCGGGTACCGGCAATGGGATAGATTTCAATCTGGCGATTGGTGGCATCGTACTTGAGAGAACTCTCCGGCGACGCGCCGAAGAGGGTGAAATCGTTGTCCTGCATAAAGAACATGTACGGGCTCGGGTTGCTCTTCTTCAGCACATCATAAGCGGCCAGCGGCGACGGGCAGGGCAGCGAGAAGCGGCGCGACGGCACGACCTGAAAAATCTCGCCCGCGCGGATGGCGCGCTGCATTTTACGCACGACGGCGCCGTACTCTTCGTCGCTCTGATCGCAGTCGCAGCTCATTTCAGCAACCGTGGTCACCGGCAGCGGCGCCGGCGGCTCGTTTAGCTGCTGACGAAGCTGAGCGAGCCGCTGTAGCAGACGCTGTTTTTCGCTTTCCAGCGGCGTGAACAGGCTCGCCTGGATACGGGTGTTTTTGGTTTGATGGTCGATAACCAGCAGCGTTTCCGCCAGATAGAAGCAGTAATCCGGGCAGGCGGTGTCGCTCTCCAGCGGCGGCAGGTCTTCAAAGCCAGCGACCAGGTCATAGGCGAACAGGCCGCCGAAGAACATCGCTTCGCGCTCCTCCTGCGGGACGGTTATCAGATCCTGCAGCAGGCGAAAAGCGTCGAATACCGAGAGTGAACACAGGCGGGCATCTTCATCCAACAGCGCGCTGACCGGCGGGAAGGTTAATACCCGGCTATTTGGCTGACGCTGGTTATCGATGCCGGATGGCAGCGCGCTATCCAGCAGTTCGAGTAACGCCGTACCGTTGGCGGAAAACGCGTGAATGGTGACAGTGTCACCTAGCGCGGTAATGCGCAGCGCGCTATCCACCAGCAGCAGGCTCTTTAAATCATCCTTACTGTCGATATCCGCGGATTCCAGCAGCAGGGTGGCTGGACGCGCGCCGCATAGCTGGTGGAACAGCGCCGTGGGGTTTTCCCGATAGATGGCGTCGCTGGTGAGAAGCTCGAGTGCCGGTTTTGATGTTTGCATTATTGTTGTCGCCTGTTCGCTATAATAATTTGTCCAATAAAAAGCCCGCTCATTGGCGGGCCGGGTATCTGTATGCTGAGTGCAAAACGCGATCACGCCGCCCGATAACAGGAGGTGCGCCACCAGCCGTGCAGAGTGATGAATTGCGTTTTCATTGTTGATACCCCTTCATGTGAACTTGCGTACTAGTTAACTAGTCCGGGGGATTAAAGTCAACCCCTGTTTGCAGATTTTCTCTATCAGTCGGTATGATGATGCGCTTATTACTATCCTTAATCACTTAAGCTGCAGAACCACAGTCAATCTGCCTGTGACTTAAAGTATGACGGGTACCGGTTCATGTCCAGCAGGAGTCATCTTGAGCAACACCAATTACGCAGTGATTTACGACCTGCACAGCCATACCATCGCCTCTGACGGGCGTCTGACTCCAGAAGAACTTGTCCATCGCGCCCACCAGATGCGCGTCGGCACCCTGGCGATTACCGACCACGATACCGTGGCGGCAATTCCCGCGGCTCAGCGTGAAATTGAACGTGCCGGTTTACCGTTGGCGCTGATTACCGGGGTGGAAATTTCCACGCTGTGGGAAAATCATGAAATTCATATTGTCGGGCTGAATATCGATATCCACCATCCGGCGATGACCGCGCTGCTCGATGAACAGAAAGCGCGTCGCCAGATGCGGGGTCAGCAGATCGCCGAGCGGCTTGAAAAAGCGCGGATCCCTGGCGCCTGGGAAGGGGCGCTGAAGCTGGCGGACGGCGGTGCGGTGACGCGCGGCCATTTTGCCCGTTTTCTGGTGGAGGCCGGCTATGCCAACAATATGGCTGACGTATTTAAGAAGTATCTGGCGCGCGGGAAAACCGGTTACGTTCCGCCTCAGTGGTGTACAATAAAACAAGCGATTGATGTCATTCATCATTCTGGCGGTAAAGCGGTCATTGCCCATCCCGGGCGCTACGATCTCTCCGCCAAGTGGTTAAAACGGCTGTTGGCCCATTTTAGCGAGCAGGGGGGCGATGCGATGGAGGTGGCGCAGTGTCAGCAGGCGCCTCACGAGCGCGCACAGCTTGCCGCTTACGCCGTGCAGTATGGCCTGGATGCCTCGCAGGGGTCTGATTTTCATCAGCCCTGCCCGTGGATCGAACTGGGCCGCAAACTTTGGCTACCCGCGGGCGTGGAAGGGATCTGGCGCAGTTGGGAAGTGGCCGTAGAACAAAATTGAGAGGGAAGTATGAGCCAGTTTTTTTATATCCATCCGGAAAATCCACAGGCGCGGTTAATTAACCAGGCGGTGGACATTGTGCGTAAAGGCGGGGTCATCGTCTATCCGACCGACTCCGGCTACGCGTTAGGCTGCAAAATTGAAGATAAAGGCGCGATGGAGAGGATTTGCCGGATCCGTAATCTGCCAAACGGCCACAACTTCACCCTGATGTGCCGCGATTTGTCCGAACTGTCGACCTATTCATTCGTTGATAACGTGGCCTTTCGTCTGATTAAAAACAATACCCCGGGTAACTACACGTTTATCCTCAAGGGCACCAAAGAAGTTCCGCGCCGTCTGCTGCAGGATAAGCGTAAGACCATCGGTATGCGCGTGCCGTCCAACCCGATTGCGCAAATGCTGCTGGAAACGTTGGGCGAGCCGATGCTCTCCACTTCGTTGATGCTGCCGGGAAGCGACTTTACCGAATCCGACCCGGAAGAGATCAAAGATCGTCTGGAGAAGCAGGTTGACCTGATTATTCACGGCGGCTATCTGGGCCAGCAGCCGACCACGGTTATCGACCTCACTGAAGATGCGCCGGTTGTGGTGCGTGAAGGCGTGGGGGACGTAACGCCGTTCCTGTAATGACGTCTGTTTCCATGGAAGGAATCGTCATGTAATGAATACCCGCTCGCCGCTTTTATTTGCCGCCGTTCAACGCGGCGCAATGCCGCGCGCCTTTTGATGGTTCATCCTCTGCCAAAGACCCTATTGTGCTACCTGGCTTCCATCAGCGCGCCATGCGCCCGGACGGAGGTGCGCGGTAAGTTGTGCTATGCTCGTAACGCAAAGAAGCATTCATCTTAAAGTTCGTGTACCATGTTCGCCCACGCGAGAAGGCGTGTCTCTGTTATGTCTGCTGTAGCAACATAGATAACGGCACGCGCTGAAGCAAAAAAATTTTACAGAACAGGGTGTTAGGTTTCATTTTGCCTCGCGCCCTGTTTTTCGAAGTATACCAGACGCCTGGGAAGGCGACACCTTAAGGAAGCTCAATGAGCGAGAAATTACAAAAAGTGCTGGCCCGCGCTGGCCACGGCTCCCGCCGTGAAATCGAAGCCAAAATCGAAGCTGGCCGCGTCAGCGTTGATGGCAAAATCGCCACGCTTGGCGATCGCGTTGAAATTGTCCCGGGTTTAAAAATTCGCATCGACGGTCATCTGATTTCGGTGAAAGAGTCTGCGGAACAGATTTGTCGCGTGCTGGCTTACTACAAGCCGGAAGGCGAACTCTGTACCCGTAACGACCCGGAAGGGCGACCGACGGTGTTCGATCGTCTGCCAAAGCTGCGCGGCGCGCGCTGGATTGCCGTCGGTCGTCTTGACGTCAACACCTGCGGCCTGCTGCTGTTTACCACCGACGGTGAACTGGCGAACCGCCTGATGCACCCGAGCCGCGAAGTGGAACGTGAATACGCAGTGCGCGTATTTGGCCAGATAGATGATGACAAGCTGCGCCAGCTCTCTCGCGGCGTGCAGCTGGAAGACGGCCCGGCGGCGTTCAAAACCATCAAGTTTACCGGTGGCGAAGGGATTAACCAGTGGTACAACGTCACGCTGACCGAAGGCCGTAACCGCGAAGTTCGCCGCCTGTGGGAAGCCGTTGGCGTACAGGTCAGCCGCCTGATCCGCGTGCGCTACGGCGATATTCTGCTGCCGAAAGGCCTGCCGCGCGGCGGCTACACCGAGCTGGACCTGGCGCAAACCAACTACCTACGCGAACTGGTTGAGCTTACGCCGGAAACCACCTCTAAGGTCGCCGTCGAAAAAGATCGCCGTCGCATGAAGGCAAATCAGATTCGCCGCGCGGTTAAGCGCCACAGCCAGGTGAGCAATAATAATAACAACCGTCGTTCCAGCAGCCGTAATAACGGTAACGGTTAATTATTCCAGTTCCGGCGGTCACCGCCGGAATTCTCCCTCCTGTGACTCCTTTCACACTTCTGCATAAAGACAAAAAACAGGAAATGCCCGGACAAATAACGCAAAGCGGTGCGCCAGGCGACGCCGTATACTGAGGCCACTGATTACATTAACAGGTAGCCTAAAATGGAAACAGCAGGAAAACTTTCGGCAAGCTATGTGGTTATCGGCGTTAAAGAAAAAATAGGGTATGGTTTTGGCGATTTCGCTTCTAATTTATCCTTCGGCTTCGTTTCTCTGTTTTTACTTTTTTTCTATACCAATATTTACGGCATTAGCGCCGTACAGGCGAGCCTGATCTTTGTTATTGCCCGCGTGGTTGATGCGGCCTTTAATATTCTGATTGGTTTTGCCATCGACAAAAACCACAGCCGCTACGGTAAGCTTCGTCCCTGGTTGTTGTATGGTTCAATTCCGCTCGGCTTCTTAACGGTGCTCTGCTTTGTGCCTTTCGGCGGTGAGGCGAAATTCTACTTCGCACTGATTTCCTATACTATTTATTGCCTGGCCTATACGTCGGTAAATACGCCTTATTCGGCGCTGACCAACCGTTTAACCCAGCATGAAGCCTCCCGCTCATCGCTGTCGGTATACCGGTTTGTCCTGGCGATTGTTGGCTATCTGATTGTGTCCACTACCGCGGACAGGCTGATTTCCCCGTTTAGCGATAAGCAGCTGGGATACGTCTTCGCCGTCTCTTGCTTTGCGCTGCTGGCGACGTTTTTGTTCCTTGCCTGCTTCGGGATGACCAAAGAGCGCGTTGGTGAAGAAGAGGAAGAGACTCCGGCGCCAACGCTGCGGGAAATGTTGAAGGCGGTGGCAGGCAACGCGCCGCTAATTAACCTTTCCATGTTCACCGTCTTTTTTTATATTGCCTATACCGTGTGGATGGCGATCGCTATTTACTTTATCAAATATATAATTGGTAGCGAAGGTTTTACCTCCACCTTCTTTATGATTCAGTCGGCGGCTTATATTGTCGGTACCGTTATTTCGGAAAAAATCATTGCGCTGATTGGTAAAAAGAAAATGACGCTGGTGGCGCTGTCGATCGGCGTTGCGGGCGTACTGATGCAATATTTTATCGCTGGCGACAATATCTGGCTGATCATGACCGGCGTGTGTCTGTACAGTATTACGCTGGGGATGGGTTTTGTTTCAATGTGGTCAATGATTGCCGATACCGTGGAATATGCCGAGTGGTACCATGGGGTGCGCACCGAAGGAGCAATTTACGGTTTCTTTAATTTCATCACCAAAATAGCGATGGCCATCGGCGGCGGCTGTGCGGGCTGGATGCTGGACTATTACCACTATGACGCGGGCAACATTACCGCCAGCGCGATTAACGGCATTAACGTACTGATGACGCTATTTCCCGGCGCGATGTTTGCCCTCAGCGCACTGTTTGTCGCCTGCTATTCGCTGGATGAAAAAACCTATCGCGATATTGTGCAAAAAATCAGCCTGCGCAAACAGAACGCGCTTTAACCTCAGGGAGCCAGAGAGATGAATAACGATTTTAACACCACCCTCGCCGCGATGAGCGCGGAAGAAAAAGTGGCGCTGCTGACCGGCAGCGGCCTGTGGCGGACGGCCTCGCTGCCGCAGCACGGTGTCGAAGATATCATTATGACCGACGGCACCTACGGCGTGCGCTACAGCAGCGCGCAGATTGATGGCCGGGAAAAGTGGAGCATGGATGATTTTATCTCAGTCATCACCCAAACCGCAGATCAGGCCAGCGCGGAAGAGCCCGCCGCGAAAGGGGGGAGTGAAGCGCTATTCAGCACTTCGCTACCGGCGACCTGTTTTCCTAATGGTTCCAGCCTGGCCTGCAGCTGGGACGTGGAGCTGGTGCATCAGATGGGGGAAGCGCTGGGGCGGGAGTGTCAGCAAATGGGCGTCGGGATCCTGCTCGGGCCGGGGATTAACATTCGCCGTACGCCGCTGGCCGGGCGAGGCTATGAATATTACGCCGAAGATCCGGTGGTCAGCGGCGATATTGCCGCTGCGCTGATCAACGGCCTGCAGCAGGAGGGGGTTGGCGCCAGCCTGAAACACTTTGCGGCGAACAACTCGGAGTACCGCCGCACGGAAATGGATTCGATTATTGAAGAACGGGCGCTGCGGGAAATCTATCTGGCGGGTTTCCAGCGCGCGATTGCGAAATCCCGGCCGTGGACGGTGATGTCTTCCTACAATCGTCTTAACGGCGTGCAAACCTCCCAGGATCCGTTTTTGCTCACCCAGGTTTTGCGCGATGAGTGGGGATATGAAGGGCTGGTGATGTCCGACTGGTACGGTATTAAAGATCGCCCCGCATCGCTGATGGCGGGTAACGATCTGGCGATGCCCGAAACCCGCCGCGATAAACAAACCCTGCTGGCGGCGATTGAAGCCGGAGAGGTGCCGATGGCGGTGGTGGACCGCGCCTGTCTCCGCATGCTGGAACTGCTCGACAAGGTCCAGCGCCATCGCCGCCCGCAAACGCGAGCCGATTTTACGGCGCACCACGCGCTGGCGCAGCGGCTTGCCGGTGAATCCATTGTCTTGCTGAAAAATGAAGATAATCTGCTGCCGCTGCGTCCGGAGAAAACGCCGCGCGTCGCGGTGCTGGGTAAACCGGCTCAGGAGCCGGTGATCCAGGGGTCCGGATGCGCGACCACGGTGCCGTATCTGCTCGATCGGCCGCTGGATGAAATTTTCGACCTCGCCGGCGACGACTTCAGCGTCTCCTGGGCCGTGGGCGCGCCGGACGATCTGCGCTGCGATGAACAGGCGCTGGCGCAGGCCTGCCGCGTCGCGCAGGAAGCCGACGTGGCGGTGATCTTCGTCAGCACCGCCGTAGGCGAAGATGGCGAGAACGGCGATCGTCAGGATCTGCATATTCTGCCGGTGCACGAACGGTTAATTCGCGAAGTGGCGACGGTCCAGCCGAATATCGTGGTGGTGCTGGCGAATAGCGATGCGGTGGTGATGCCGTGGCTCGGCGAGTGCAAAGCGCTGCTGGAAACGTTCTTTGCCGGGCAAGGGATGGGGCGCGCGGTGGCGGAAATCCTCTTCGGCCAGCGTAACCCCTGCGGCAAACTGACGGTAACGGTACCTAATTCCCTGGAGGAAACGCCGGCCTGGCTGCACTATCCGGGCGAAAACCTGCGTCATCATTACGGAGAAGGGCTTTTTGTCGGCTATCGCTATTATGATAAACGTCGCATGACGCCGCAGTTTCCGTTTGGCTTTGGCTTAAGCTATACCCGGTTTGCGTACGATAATATCGCGCTGTCAGCCTGCCGTGCAGGCGCAGGCGAGACGCTTACCGTGTCGTTCGACCTGACCAACTGCGGAGAGTATGCGGGCAAAGAGATCGTCCAGCTGTACGTTAGCGCGCCGAAGGGGGAGCTGATTCGCGAAGTGCAGTCATTAAAAGCGTTCAGCAAAGTGGCGCTGGCCGCCGGAGAGACCCGTCGTGTGAGCCTGCAGCTGCCCATTGGCGAGCTGGCCTGCTATCATCCGGGCCTGGGTGATTGGGTCGTGACGCCGGGCATCTGGCAGGTTCGCGTCGGCGCCTCATCCAGGGATCTGCCGTTGATCGCGGAGATTGAGGTAGATTGTCCGCAGCGGTACGTCCCGCTGCGCGATGATAACTCTCTACAACAGCTGATCCAGCAGCCAGAGGCCTTTGCCCGCGTAGTGAAGCTGATTGCCGATAAGAGCCAGATGCCGGCGGAGCAGGTGCGTGAAAAACTGATTCGCCTGGCGCCGGATCTGTTCTGCGGGCTGCTGATTGCGCTGACCGAATTCCTGGCGCTGGATATCGAACGCGACGAGCTTAACGCCGTGCTGGCCGGCGCTCATCATTGCCAATGACAGGAGAGTGCGCATGTTTCCTTTTTCAGTGACTCACCCTCGTTCGGTCACCCAGAGCGGACGACAAACGGCGAACAGCGGCTACGAGCTGATTGCCTTTGACGCGGAGAAGCTGAACGTGTTTGCCGCGGAGGTTCGCTACTGCGAGCCTCACTGGCATCCGGCTCCGGAGCTGATTACCGTGCTGGCGGGGCGATTTACCCTTGTCGTCGGCCAGCAAAGCCTGGAGCTGGCGCAGGGAGACATGCTGTATATCAATGCCGAAGAGGTCCATTCGCTGAGCGCCGAGGAGGCGGGCAGCCAGTTGCTCACCGTACAGTTTTCACCCGGCCTGTTTGATGAACTTCATCCCTCGCCGCAGCTGGACTGGAGTACCCGCGGACGTCCTTACTCTCCGGCGGACAGCGAGGTACGCCATCGACTGGCGAGGCTACTGGAACAGCTGATCGATAACCACGCGCCGTTTCAGCGTATCGCGGCGATTTATCTGCTGCTGGATGCGGTCGTCTCCGCAGGCAAGCCGACGCGGCGCGCCGAAAGCTCGCTGCGCGACGAGGCGATGATCAAAAAAGGCATTGATTTTATCAATCAACACTTTGATCAGCCGCTGACGCTGAGCGAGGTCGCCTGCCATAGCGGGATGAGCTACTCGTGGTTCTCGCGGCTGTTCAAAAAGGTGAGCCGGTATAATTTTAAAGAGTATCTGACGCTGGTGCGGCTAAATAAAGCCCGCACCCTGCTGCGCGATACCCGCACTCCGATCACGGAGATTAGCCACAGCTGCGGCTTTCAGGAACACAAGTATCTGATCGCCGCCTTTAATAAATACTGCGGCGTCACGCCAACCGAATACCGCAAGCGCTTCGTCTCGCGGCAAAATATGCGCGAAAGCGAACTGGCGCAGGGGGAGGATTGCCTGTGCCTGCCGCTGAATCATGCGCTGCTCGAGCGGCTGGCGGCTAGTAGTCGATCCCCATCTGCGCTTTGATTCCGGCGTCAAAGGCGTGCTTCACCGGACGCAGCTCGCTGACGGTATCGGCCAGTTCGGTAATCTCACGGTGGCAGCCGCGGCCGGTAATAATCACCGTCTGGTGCGCCGGGCGGTTGCGCAGCGCGGTAAGCACCTCTTCCAGCGGCAGGTAATCATAAGCCACCATGTAGGTTAGCTCGTCCAGCAAAACGAGGTCGAGGCTTTCATCAGCCAGCATGCGGCGCCCGTGCTCCCAGACCGCGAGGCAGGCGGCGGTGTCGCTTTCGCGATCCTGCGTATTCCAGGTAAAACCGGTCGCCATCACCTGAAACTCAACGCCGTGCGGCTCAAGCAGGTTGCGCTCGCCGTTTGGCCAGGTACCTTTAATAAACTGTACGACGGCGGCTTTTTTACCGTGCCCGACGGCGCGGGTGACGGTGCCAAAAGCGGCGGTGGTTTTGCCTTTACCGTTGCCGGTAAAGACGATCACGATGCCGCGCTCTTCCTGCGCGGCGGCGACGCGAGCGTCAACTTTATCTTTTACCCGCTGCTGGCGTTCGCGGTGGCGTTCATCACTCATTGTGCGATTCCTGGTTTGCGGCCCGGCTGGGCGTCAAAGGTCATTCCCGTTTTGCGACGACTGTCGTCGCCCATCAGCCACAGGTAAACCGGCATGATATCAGCGGGGGTTTTCAATTTTTGCGGATCTTCCGTCGGGAACGCATTGGCGCGCATTTTGGTGCGGGTGCCGCCTGGGTTAATGCAGTTGACCCGCAGATGACGGTTCTGATACTCCTCGGCCAGCACCTGCATCATGCCCTCAGTGGCGAATTTCGACGCGGCGTAAGCGCCCCAGTTCGCGCGTCCCTGGCGGCCGACGCTGGAAGAGGTAAAGACCAGCGAACCCGATTCGGATTTAAGTAATAAAGGAAGCAGCGCCTGGGTGAGCATAAAGGTGCCGTTCACGTTCACCTGCATCACCTGCTGCCATACTTCCGGCTTTTGTTGATCCATCGGGCACACGTCGCCCAACAGACCCGCGTTGTGCAGCACCCCGTCGAGGCGCGGGTAGTGGATGGCTATCTTCTGCGCCAGCTGCTGGCACTCCTGCGGCGTGCAGGTTAACAGGTCGAGAGTAAACCAGCGGGCGGGAATGCCGCCCGCCTGCTGTATTTCGTGCGCGACGCTGCGCAGCTTTTCTTCATTGCGGCCGACCAGGATAACGCTGGCGCTATAGCGGGAATAGGTCAGGGCGGCTTCACGGCCAATGCCGTCGCTGGCGCCGGTAACCAGGATGATGCGGTCCTGTAACAGGTGACGTTGCGGTTGATAGTGCACGGCGACTCCTCGGGCGATCTGCTGACGATCGCGCTTGCTGTTCGGTATCTCACTTTTGCGCTTTATGCCTGAAAGCGCCCGCTATTGCAATCGGCGAAGCGGAAACTCTTCGCGGAATTAATATCTTGCAACGATTTCATCGTCGCTGAAAAAAACAGGAAGGCGCCTCGCGTGCGACACAAAGCACAAAGACTTCTCGCCGACGGCTGATGTACACTGTGCGCCAACGTCAGCGGTTTACACAAGGTGAAAACGTGGAATTACTTGCTCAATATGGCCTGTTTTTGGCCAAAATCGCGACCATCGTTGTCGCAATTGCGGTTATCGTCGCCATTATTGTTAACCTGACTCAGCGCAAAAAACAGCGCGGCGAGCTGCGGGTCACCAATCTTAGCGAGCAATATAAGGAGATGAAGGAAGAGCTGGCGGTTTCGTTGCTCGATGGGCCGCAGCAGAAGCTGTGGCATAAAGCGCAAAAGAAAAAGCTCAAGCAGGAAGCAAAGGCGTCAAAGGCGCGGGCGAAGCTCGGCACACCAGAGCCGGACGTCAAGCCGCGCGTCTGGGTGCTGGATTTTAAAGGCAGTATGGATGCCCATGAAGTGAGCAGCCTGCGCGAAGAAATCACCGCCGTTCTGGCGGCGGCAAAAGCGCGCGACCAGGTCGTCATTCGCCTTGAAAGCCCAGGCGGCGTGGTTCACGGTTACGGCCTGGCGGCTTCACAGCTGCAGCGCCTGCGCGACAAGCAGATCCCGTTAACGGTCGCGGTCGATAAAGTCGCGGCCAGCGGCGGCTATATGATGGCCTGCGTGGCGAACAGAATCGTCAGTGCACCCTTTGCTATCCTGGGCTCTATTGGCGTTGTGGCGCAAATTCCCAACATCAATCGCTTCCTGAAAAATAAAGATATCGACATTGAGCTGCATACGGCCGGGCAGTACAAACGCACCCTGACGATGCTGGGTGAAAATACCGAAGAAGGGCGGCAGAAATTTCGCGAAGACCTCAACGATACTCATCGGCTGTTTAAAGATTTTGTCCACCAGATGCGCCCCGGGCTGGATATCGAGCAGGTAGCGACGGGTGAACACTGGTACGGCGTTCAGGCGCTGGAAAAAGGCCTTGTGGACGCGGTGGAAACCAGCGATGAACTTCTGCTGGGGCTGATGGATAAGCACGAGGTTATCAGCGTGCGCTATCAGCAGCGTAAGAAAATGCTCGAGCGGTTTACCGGCAGCGCGGCGGAAAGCGCCGATAAGCTTCTGCTGCGCTGGTGGCAGCGCGGGCAAAAGCCGCTGATGTAAACAAACAACGCGAGGCTTCGGCCTCGCGTTGTTGTCATGGCCCTGCAGGCAGCGGTTAATCCGCCAGGTGGTACTTATCAGACAGCTCGTGTGCGAGGTATTTAAACATATTAAATACCGCCGTACTCTTCGCCGTTGGCAGACCCTGCTCGTCAAGATAGAACTCGCCGCTGAACACCAGTACGCCGTTACGCTGAACGACGTCGGTGGCCTCGATCCCGGCTAACGTATCTTCATGTTCGCGAATGAGTTTGTTGGCTTTTTCCAGAAGCGTCTGGCGATCGATGGGTTGGGTTGTACCTTGCATAAATGCCTCCTGTGTTTCTTCGCGGCTAGTCTACGCCGCGCGGCGGCGAGGGGCAAATTTTCCATTGATCTTGCAGGGGTAATCGCAGAAGCCTAATAAACATCAGTTTAGTGGCGGGATTTGCTTTTGCATGCTAATAAAGTTGCGTAACGAATTTTATCAGGTACAGTGTGACGCTTTCAGCGATCTGGCAACAGATTTGCTTGACATTCGGCCAAAAATTATTCGTGCTATGTCGCCTGGCGAGAAAAAGCCAGCAAACTCAGCTATCTGGTTTTATGGATGCGAAACCGGTGCAAGGGGTTGATATCCATCGATAACGACGCAACATAGGTTGTGACGTGTCGCCAGTGGATGGTGAATCAATGTGCGATGTATTCCTGGATGAATCAAATTAGGTAAAGGTGAATATGGGTAAAGCTCTCGTTATCGTTGAGTCCCCGGCAAAAGCCAAAACGATCAATAAGTATCTGGGTAATGACTACGTGGTTAAGTCCAGCGTCGGTCATATCCGCGATTTGCCGACCAGTGGCTCAGCTTCCAAAAAGAGCGCCGACTCTACCTCCACCAAAGGGGCTAAAAAGCCTAAGAAGGATGAACGCGGCGCTCTGGTCAACCGTATGGGCGTGGACCCGTGGCATGACTGGAATGCGCACTATGAAATACTCCCGGGTAAAGAAAAGGTCGTTACTGAACTCAAACAGCTGGCGGAAAAAGCTGACCACATCTATCTCGCAACCGACCTTGACCGCGAAGGGGAAGCCATCGCATGGCACCTGCGGGAAGTTATCGGCGGTGATGAACAGCGCTATAGCCGCGTGGTGTTCAACGAGATCACGAAGAATGCGATTCGTCAGGCTTTCGAAAAGCCGGGCGAACTGAATATTGACCGTGTCAACGCTCAGCAGGCGCGCCGTTTTATGGATCGCGTGGTGGGCTACATGGTCTCTCCACTGCTGTGGAAAAAAATTGCCCGCGGTCTGTCAGCAGGCCGCGTCCAGTCGGTTGCGGTGCGTCTGGTGGTCGAGCGCGAGCGCGAAATTAAAGCGTTCGTTCCGGAAGAGTACTGGGAAGTTGACGCCAGCACCACGACCCCTGGCGGCGATGCGTTACCGCTGCAGGTCACGCATAACGGCGATAAGCCGTTCCGTCCGGTAAACCGTGATGAAACCATGGCGGCGGTCGCGTTGCTTGAGAAAGCCAGCTACAGCGTGCTGGAGCGTGAAGATAAGCCGACCAGCAGCAAGCCGGGCGCGCCGTTTATCACCTCCACGCTGCAGCAGGCCGCCAGCACGCGTCTTGGCTTCGGCGTGAAGAAAACCATGATGATGGCGCAGCGTCTCTACGAAGCGGGCCACATTACCTATATGCGTACCGACTCGACGAACCTGAGCCAGGACGCGCTGAGCATGGTGCGCGGCTACATTGGCGACAACTTCGGTAAGAAATATCTGCCAGAGAGCGCGAATCAGTACGCCAGCAAAGAAAACTCGCAGGAAGCGCACGAGGCGATTCGTCCATCCGACGTCAACGTGCTGGCCGAAACGTTAAAAGATATGGAATCTGATGCGCAGAAACTGTATCAGCTGATCTGGCGCCAGTTTGTCGCCTGTCAGATGACGCCTGCGCAGTACGACTCCACCACGCTGACGGTGAAAGCCGGCGATTTCAAACTGAAAGCCCGCGGCCGTACGCTGCGCTTTGACGGCTGGACCAAAGTAATGCCCGCCCTGCGTAAAGGCGATGAAGACCGTACTTTACCGATGGTCAATAAGGGCGACAGCCTGAGCCTGGTCGAGCTGACCCCTGCGCAGCACTTTACCAAGCCGCCGGCGCGTTTTAGCGAAGCTTCGCTGGTTAAAGAGCTGGAAAAACGCGGCATCGGTCGTCCGTCCACCTATGCGTCGATCATTTCGACCATTCAGGATCGCGGCTACGTGCGGGTGGAAAACCGCCGCTTCTATGCGGAAAAGATGGGCGAAATCGTCACCGATCGTCTGGAAGAGAACTTCCGCGATCTGATGAACTATGATTTCACCGCGCAGATGGAAGACCGCCTCGATCAGGTGGCTAACCATCAGGCCGAGTGGAAGCAGGTCCTCGACAGCTTCTTCGGAGACTTTACCTCGCAGCTGCAGACGGCAGAGAAAGATCCGGAAGAGGGCGGCATGCAGCCGAACCCAATGGTGCTGACCACCATCGACTGCCCAACCTGCGGGCGCAAGATGGGGATCCGTACCGCCAGCACCGGCGTATTCCTCGGCTGCTCGGGCTACGCGCTGTCGCCAAAAGAGCGCTGTAAAACCACCATTAACCTGGTGCCGGAAAACGAAGTGCTCAACGTGCTGGAAGGCGATGACGCTGAAACCAACGCGCTGCGCGCTAAACGCCGCTGTAAAAAATGCGGCACGGCGATGGACAGCTACCTCATCGATCCGAAGCGCAAGCTGCACGTCTGCGGTAATAACCCGACCTGCGATGGCTACGAGATCGAAGAGGGCGAGTTCCGCATCAAGGGCTATGACGGCCCGATCGTTGAGTGTGAAAAATGTGGCTCCGAAATGCACCTGAAGATGGGGCGTTTTGGTAAGTATATGGCCTGCACCAACGACGAGTGTAAAAACACCCGTAAGATCCTGCGTAACGGGGAAGTGGCGCCGCCGAAAGAAGATCCGGTGCCGCTGCCGGAGCTGCCGTGCGAGAAATCGGACGCCTACTTTGTTCTGCGCGATGGCGCGGCGGGCGTCTTCCTGGCCGCCAACACCTTCCCGAAATCGCGCGAAACCCGCGCGCCGCTCGTGGAAGAGCTGTACCGCTTCCGCGACCGCCTGGCGGAGAAGCTGCGCTATCTGGCCGATGCGCCGCAGCAGGATCCGGAAGGCAACAAAACGATGGTGCGTTTTAGCCGCAAAACTAAGCAGCAGTACGTTGCCTCAGAGAAAGACGGCAAAGCCACCGGCTGGTCAGCTTTCTATATAGATGGCAAATGGACTGAAGCAAAGAAGTAACTGCTATCATCTGATAAAAGGGCCGCGCCGCGGCCCTTTTTTGACATCACATGTTGTTGATATCCAAGATATTACTCTGTTCCTCCTCTCTCCTTATAACTGCCTTATTATTTTTTGTTAATATCTATACACTGTAGATATAAATGATATAGTGGTTATAGCTAATCCCTTTTTTATTATCTTATCGTCTTATACATCACCGTCATCAGGATACGTTGTGGCGCCAACGCGGCGAGTCGCAGGGAGGTTCGGGCTAGCCCGTCCACCGCCAAGTGACCTGAGCGTAAAATGTATTAAGCGGGTTTATTTTACGTGCTATCGGATATCAGCCATGAAACTACAGCAGCTCCGCTATATCGTTGAGGTTGTTAACCATAATCTGAACGTCTCCTCCACGGCCGAAGGCCTGTACACCTCACAGCCGGGCATCAGCAAGCAGGTTCGCATGCTGGAGGATGAGCTGGGAATTCAGATTTTCGCCCGCAGCGGCAAACATTTGACCCAGGTCACGCCCGCAGGCCAGGAGATCATACGCATCGCTCGCGAGGTCCTGTCGAAGGTCGATGCGATCAAATCGGTAGCGGGTGAGCATACCTGGCCTGATAAGGGGTCGCTGTACGTAGCAACTACCCACACCCAGGCCCGCTACGCGCTACCGGGCGTTATCAAAGGCTTTATCGAACGCTATCCCCGCGTCTCCTTGCACATGCATCAGGGGTCGCCAACGCAAATCGCCGAGGCGGTGTCGAAAGGCAATGCTGACTTCGCTATCGCGACCGAAGCGCTTCATCTTTATGATGATTTGGTGATGCTGCCGTGCTACCACTGGAACCGCTCCGTGGTCGTCACGCCAGAGCATCCGCTGGCGTCGCGAGAGTCGGTATCGATTGAGGAGCTGGCGCAGTATCCGCTGGTGACTTACACCTTCGGCTTCACCGGCCGCTCCGAGCTGGATACCGCCTTTAATCGCGCCGGCTTAACGCCGCGCATCGTTTTCACCGCCACCGACGCCGATGTGATTAAAACCTACGTGCGTCTGGGCCTTGGGGTAGGGGTAATTGCCAGTATGGCGGTGGATCCGGTTTCCGACCCGGACCTGGTGAAGCTGGACGCCAATGGTATTTTCAGCCACAGCACCACGAAAATAGGTTTCCGTCGCAGTACCTTCTTGCGAAGCTATATGTATGATTTTATTCAGCGATTTGCGCCGCATCTGACCCGGGATGTGGTCGATACCGCCGTTGCTTTGCGCTCAAATGAAGATATTGAAGCGATGTTCAAAGATATTAAATTACCGGAAAAATAACCACAGAAAAAATAATGGCATCCTCTCGGGGATGCCAAAGCCTATAATGGCCTGAAATGGAATATCTAAACCTCGTCTGAATCACAATTTTTGTTAACTCCTCGTACCACATTTGCAAATATACCTGCCGCGATCAAATTAATGATGAAAGATATCTGCTGAAAAGCGAATTCACTGGATTAATAGTCAATCCATAATTAAGATTTATCTGTGGTTAGTAATTCTTAGCGATTGGTGGTGAAAAAATGATTAGTGATATCGATTATATGAAGTTTGCGATGTCACAGGAACGTGACAAGACTGAGATAGATCCAGTTTTGAGAAGTAAGGCCTGGAGCGCCGTTATCCTTGGGCTTGCGATGTTCTGGAGCGTCATTGCTCTGGTTGTCTGCAACGTTTGGTTACTAAGCTAGAGCACCTTCCAGTCACAGCGGTTATGTCAGTTTTATGACAAGTGAATTATTGAGAATTATTTCTATCTGATAAAATAGCGGTAATAAGGAGGATATAATTTTTCCCTTTTTAGACTCGCTCGATAAATTTTCTCTATTGGACTAATCGCCAGAATAATGGCGATTAGTCTTTCTTTGTACTCCTGTACTAATACGACGCGCTCGCCGACGCAAACCTGACTTCTTCAATCCTTCTCAATATATCCGCCCTCATTATTCAAATTTCCTGTCTTAATGCGTTACGCCTATTTTAGCAATTTGAGTTGTTATCAAAATGTTACATCAAAGATGTGTTATCTTTAATAATGACCCTGAGGAGGATCAGGGGATGCTATCCCTAAGGTAAAGGAGGAGCTATGTCGTCAACCCTACGAGCAGCCAGTAAGGATACGCTCCAGGTTAAAGATAAAACCTGGCATTACTACAGCTTACCGCTGGCCGCTAAACAACTGGGCGATCTCTCGCGCTTGCCCAAATCGCTCAAAGTGCTACTGGAAAACCTGCTGCGCTGGCAGGACGGCGATTCCGTGACCGCCGAAGATATTCATGCCCTGGCCGGATGGCTGAAGCATGCCCATGCCGACAGGGAGATTGCCTACCGTCCGGCGCGCGTCCTGATGCAGGACTTTACCGGGGTTCCTGCCGTGGTGGACCTGGCGGCGATGCGCGAAGCGGTCAAACGCCTGGGCGGCGATACCGCCAAAGTGAACCCGCTTTCGCCCGTCGACCTGGTGATTGACCACTCGGTCACCGTAGACCGTTTTGGTGACGATGATGCTTTTGAAGAGAACGTCCGGCTTGAGATGGAGCGCAACCATGAGCGCTACGTCTTTTTGCGCTGGGGGCAGCAGGCATTCAGCCGCTTCAGCGTAGTACCGCCGGGTACCGGTATTTGCCACCAGGTAAACCTCGAATACCTTGGCCGGGCGGTGTGGAGCGAACAGCAAAACGGCGAGTGGGTGGCTTTCCCCGACACCCTGGTCGGCACCGATTCCCATACCACGATGATTAACGGTTTAGGCGTTCTGGGCTGGGGCGTCGGCGGTATCGAAGCGGAAGCCGCCATGCTCGGTCAGCCGGTTTCCATGCTGATCCCGGACGTTGTTGGCTTCAAGCTGAGCGGCAAGCTGCGTGAAGGCATTACCGCGACGGACCTGGTCCTGACGGTCACCCAAATGCTGCGTAAACACGGCGTTGTGGGTAAGTTTGTTGAATTCTACGGCGATGGCCTCGATTCTCTGCCGCTGGCGGACCGCGCGACGATTGCCAATATGTCCCCGGAGTATGGCGCGACCTGCGGCTTTTTCCCGATCGATGCGGTAACGCTTGACTATATGCGCCTGACCGGCCGCAGCGAAGAGCAGGTGGCATTGGTAGAAGCCTATGCGAAAGCGCAGGGCATGTGGCGTCAGCCTGGAGATGAACCGGTATTCACCAGCACGCTGGCGCTGGATATGGGAACCGTTGAAGCCAGCCTGGCCGGGCCGAAACGCCCGCAGGATCGCGTAGCGCTCGGCGATGTGCCCCAGGCCTTTGCCGCCAGCACCGAGCTGGAAGTTAATCACGCGCAGAAAGATAAACGGCCAATCGACTACACGCTGAACGGACAGCAGTATTCGCTGCCTGACGGCGCGGTGGTGATTGCCGCCATTACCTCCTGTACTAACACGTCGAACCCCAGCGTCCTGATGGCCGCCGGCTTGCTGGCCAAAAAAGCCGTTGAGCGGGGGCTGAAACCGCAGCCGTGGGTTAAAGCGTCGCTGGCTCCCGGGTCGAAGGTCGTTTCCGACTATCTGGCCCACGCAAAGCTGACGCCGTATCTTGATGAACTGGGCTTCAATCTGGTCGGCTATGGCTGTACCACCTGTATCGGTAACTCCGGACCGCTGCCGGACCCGATCGAGCGCGCAATCAAGCAGGGCGATCTGACCGTCGGGGCTGTGCTCTCCGGCAACCGCAACTTTGAAGGACGTATTCATCCGCTGGTAAAAACCAACTGGCTGGCGTCGCCGCCGCTGGTGGTCGCCTACGCCCTGGCGGGGAATATGAATCTCGACCTGACCCGTGAGCCGTTAGGGACGGGTAAAGATGGTCAGCCGGTGTATCTGAAGGATATCTGGCCGAGCGGAATCGAAGTCGCGCAGGCGGTTGAGCAAGTCTCAACGGAGATGTTCCGTAAAGAGTACGCCGAAGTGTTTGAAGGGACAGCCGAGTGGAAGGCGATTAAAGTGGATCGCTCTGATACCTACGACTGGCAGGATGATTCCACCTACATTCGCCTGTCGCCGTTCTTTGATGAGATGGGCGTTGAGCCTAAACCGGTAGAGGATATTCACGGCGCGCGCATTCTGGCCATGTTGGGCGACTCGGTTACCACCGACCATATCTCCCCGGCGGGCAGCATTAAAGCCGACAGCCCCGCGGGCCGTTATCTGCAAAATCACGGCGTCGAACGCATTGATTTTAACTCCTACGGCTCCCGTCGCGGCAACCATGAGGTGATGATGCGCGGGACGTTTGCCAATATTCGTATTCGTAACGAAATGGTCCCCGGCGTGGAAGGGGGGATGACCCGTCATCTTCCGGATAGTCAACCTATCGCTATTTACGATGCCGCTATGCTCTACAAAGCGGAGGGCACGCCGCTGGCGGTGATCGCAGGCAAAGAGTACGGTTCCGGCTCCAGCCGCGACTGGGCGGCTAAAGGACCGCGTTTGCTCGGCGTCAGGGTGGTGATTGCCGAGTCTTTCGAGCGTATCCACCGCTCCAACCTGATTGGAATGGGGATCTTACCGCTGGAATTCCCGCAGGGGGTGACGCGTAAAACGCTGGGACTGAGCGGCGAGGAGCGGATAGATATCAGCAACCTGCAGGCTCTGCAGCCCGGTATGACGGTGCCGGTCACGCTGACGCGCGCGGATGGTCGGCAGGAAGTGATTGATTGCCGCTGCCGCATCGATACCGCGACTGAGCTGACCTACTATGAGAACGACGGTATTTTGCACTATGTGATCCGCAATATGCTGTAAACCCGTGTCTGATATAAAAAGGGCCAGCACAGGCTGGCCCTTCATTTTTCAACGGAATTACTTGCTCAGCAGGTGCCCCATTTTGGCAGCCTTAGTATCCAGATAGTGGGCATTTTTCGGGTTGCGTCCCACAATCAGCGGCACGCGTTCCACAATGTTAATTCCCGCTTCAGTCAGGATTTCGACCTTCTTCGGGTTGTTGGTCAACAGGCGTACCTGGTCGACGTTGAGCAGCTTAAACATATCTGCGCACAGCGTGAAGTCGCGTTCATCGGCGGCAAAACCCAGCTGATGGTTGGCTTCCACGGTGTCATAGCCTTGATCCTGTAACGCGTAGGCGCGGATTTTGTTCAGCAGACCGATATTGCGCCCTTCCTGGCGGTGATACAGCAGAATGCCGCGCCCCTCTTCGGCAATATGCGACAACGCCGCTTCCAGTTGAAATCCGCAATCACAGCGCAGGCTAAAAAGGGCGTCGCCCGTTAAACACTCAGAGTGTACGCGAGCCAGAACCGGGGATTGCCCCGAAATATCGCCAAATACCAGCGCGACGTGATCCTGCCCGGTTGCCAGTTCTTCAAAACCCACCATGAGAAAATCGCCCCATGGGGTTGGCAGTTTGGCTTCTGCCACACGTTTAAGCTGCATGTGATTCTCCAGATTCTATCAGCACCTGACTGTGCTTCTGTTTGCCGCTATTTTGCCACAATGGCGCGACGTTCTCCTAATTGCGTCGGGTTACCTGCGCGCAAAGCGCACAAACGAACTACTTTCCGTTATGATATTGAGGTTAATGAATAAGGAGATGAGATGCTGTTGATTGCCGGACGAACCGCCGTTGGCGCGGCCCTGTTATTAATCATGCCTGCTGCGATCTGGATTTCGGGCTGGAAATGGCATCCCGGGCTGTCGGCAGGGACGATGAAGCTGCTGTACTGGGTGACCGAGACGGTGACGCAGCCATGGGGCATCATTACGCACGTTATCTTATGCGCCTGGTTTCTGTGGTGCCTGCGTTTTCGTCTGCGAGCGGCGATAATGCTGTTTCTCATTCTGGCCGCAGCGATACTGGTTGGGCAGGGAATGAAGACGTGGATTAAAGGCCGCGTTCAGGAGCCTCGTCCCTTTGTCATCTGGCTGGAGCAGACGCAGCAGGTTCCGGTCACGCAATTCTACGCGTTGAAACGCAAAGAACGCGCTAAACTGGTGCATGAGCAGCTGGCGCAAGAGCAGCAAATCCCCGGATTTTTGCGCAAGCACTGGCAAAAAGAGACCGGCTTCGCTTTCCCATCTGGCCATACGATGTTCGCTGCCAGCTGGGCGCTGCTCGGCGTTGGTTTGCTGTGGCCGCGGCGTCGCTGGGTCACCCTGGCGCTGCTGCTAACGTGGGCGACGGCGGTGATGGGCAGCCGCCTGGCGCTGGGCATGCACTGGCCGCAGGATCTGATCGTCGCAACGCTGATTTCCTGGCTGCTGGTGACCCTGGCGACCTGGCTTGCCCAGCGGTTCTGCGGCCCGCTATCGCCGCCGGGAGAAGAGGCGCAGGATATTAAAAAAAGGGCGGCAGCGCCGGAATAATGTTGATATTACCCCTGTCAGGCCGCATATCCTGTACTGGTGTCATGCATTTCCATTTCACCGCTGCGGCGAAAATGGTACTTTATAGGGCTGAACGCGGGATTTTTTCGCGCAACCCACAGAACGGGAAGTCATGTGAAATATTTTCTTATTTTCTTACTGGTGTTAGCCATCTTCGTCATTTCAGTGACGCTGGGCGCGCAGAATGACCAGGTGGTCACGTTCAACTATCTCCTCGCGCAGGGTGAGTTCCGTATTTCGACGCTGCTGGCCGTGCTTTTTGCTGCCGGTTTTGCTATCGGCTGGCTGATCTGCGGTCTTTTCTGGCTGCGCGTTCGCGTCTCTCTGGCGCGCGCTGAGCGTAAAATTAAGCGTCTGGAGCATCAGATCGCGCCAGCCAGCGCTACGCCTGCAGAAGCCGGTGTTCCTGCGGTGAAGGAATAATCATTTATGCTGGAGTTGTTGTTTCTGCTTTTGCCCGTTGCCGCAGCGTATGGCTGGTACATGGGGCGCAGAAGTGCACAACAGTCCAAACAGGACGATGCGAGCCGTCTGTCGCGTGACTACGTTACAGGGGTCAACTTCCTGCTGAGCAATCAGCAGGATAAAGCCGTCGATCTGTTCCTCGATATGCTGAAAGAGGATACCGGCACCGTCGAAGCCCATCTGACGCTGGGCAACCTGTTCCGCTCGCGCGGTGAAGTTGACCGCGCTATCCGCATCCACCAGAGCTTAATGGAAAGCGCCTCGCTGACTTACGACCAGCGCCTGCTGGCGGTTCAGCAGCTGGGGCGCGATTATATGGCCGCCGGGCTCTACGATCGGGCGGAGGGGATGTTCAAACAGCTGGTGGATGAAACGGATTTTCGCCTGAGCGCCCTGCAGCAGCTGCTGCAAATTTATCAGGCAACCAGCGACTGGCAGTCGGCGATAGAAGTGGCCGAGCGTCTGGTTAAACTGGGGAAAGAGAAACATCGCGGCGAAATCGCCAATTTCTGGTGTGAACTGGCGCTGCAGCAAATGGCGGGCAACGATCTGGATAAGGCGATGGCGCTGCTGAAAAAAGGCGCCGCGGCGGATCGCAACAGCGCTCGCGTCTCCATCATGATGGGTCGGGTATGGATGGAGAAGGGCGACTATGCCAAAGCGGTAGAGAGCCTGGAGCGGGTGATTGAGCAGGATAAAGAACTGGTGGGTGAAACCCTGGAGATGCTGCAAACCTGTTACCAGCAGTTAGGGAAAACCGACGAGTGGGAAGCATTTTTGCGCCGCTGCGCGGAGGAAAATACCGGCGCGACGGCCGATCTGATGCTGGCGCAGATCCTCGAACAGCGGGAAGGGGTTGACGCCGCGCAAAACTACGTGACTCGCCAGCTGGAGCGCCATCCGACGATGCGCGTTTTCCATAAGCTCATCGATTACCACATTAATGAAGCCGAAGAGGGGCGTGCGAAGGAGAGCCTGGGCGTGCTGCGCCAGATGGTGGGCGAGCAGGTCCGCAGCAAGCCGCGCTACCGCTGCCAGAAATGCGGCTTTACCGCCCATACGCTGTACTGGCACTGTCCATCCTGCCGGTCGTGGTCAACCATTAAGCCCATTCGCGGACTCGACGGGCAGTAATTTTAAAAAAAAGCCGCACTTTAGTTACAACATACTTATGGATTATTATGTCCGTCTCCTCCGGCTACGGCGATTAAGGCGTCTGGCAGGGAGGGAAATGCAGCCTGTTATTTTCGGCTTATCGCAGGTAGAATGCTGCCCGTTTACCTTTTTTGCGCCGAACCGGCGCTCATCAACAATTAAGGTCCGGTCATGACGTCTACTGCTACATCTTCTTCCCGCGTTGTCACATCCTCTCCCATCGTCGTTGCTCTCGATTATGATAACCGTGATAAAGCGCTGGCGTTTGTCGACCGTATCGACCCGCGCGACTGCCGGCTCAAGGTTGGTAAAGAGATGTTTACCCTGCTGGGGCCGCAGTTTGTTCGCGACCTGCACCAGCGCGGTTTTGAGATTTTCCTCGATCTAAAATTTCACGATATCCCGAATACCACGGCGCGTGCGGTCGCCGCAGCGGCAGAGCTTGGCGTCTGGATGGTTAACGTTCATGCCTCCGGCGGCGCGCGTATGATGACCGCCGCACGTGAGGCCCTGCTGCCTTTCGGAAAAGATGCGCCGCTATTAATTGCGGTAACGGTGTTAACCAGCATGGAAGCCAGCGATCTGCAGGATCTGGGCATTACGCTATCTCCGGCGGACCACGCCGCGAAGCTGGCGGCGCTGACCCAGCGCTGCGGGCTGGATGGCGTTGTCTGTTCGGCGCAGGAGGCGGTTCGCTTTAAACAAGAGCTGGGCCAGGCGTTCAAGCTGGTGACGCCTGGCATTCGTCCGCAAGGTAGCGACGCGGGTGACCAGCGGCGCATTATGACGCCGGAACAGGCGCAGGCGGCGGGGGTAGATTACATGGTGATTGGTCGTCCGGTAACGCAGTCTGCCGATCCGGCCGCCACCCTGCGCGGTATCAACGCATCGTTGAATAAGGGGGTATGATGAGCGATTCCAACAGTCGTCTGGTTTATTCAACGGACAGAGGTCGTATTGATGAGCCCAAAGCGGTACAGGCGCGTCCGAAAGGGGACGGTATCGTACGTATCCAGCGCCAGACCAGCGGGCGCAAGGGGAAGGGCGTGTGTCTGATTAGCGGAATAGATGAAAGTGACGACGCGCTGGCTAAGCTGGCTGCCGAGCTGAAAAAGAAATGCGGCTGCGGCGGGGCGGTAAAAGATGGCGTGATTGAGATTCAGGGTGATAAGCGTGACTTGCTCAAATCACTTCTGGAAGCCAAAGGCATGAAGGTTAAGCTGGCTGGCGGTTGATTAATAATAAGGCCACGATAAATATCGTGGCCTTTATTTTTGTGCTGGTGTACTGGTCAGCAAATATAAACTTTCATTTTATTGTTCGTGGTTAATATTATTTACCCACCTGGTGGCCGATAATCCCGCCGACTGCCGCGCCGCCGAGGGTACCCAGGGTGCTGCCGTCCGTTAATACCGCACCGCCCAGAGCACCGGCACCTGCGCCGATAGCGGTGTTACGGTCGCGTTTAGACCAGTTAGAACAAGCGCTCAGAGACATTGCAACAGTGACGGCCAGAACCACAGCGGCCATTTTTTTGTTCATTGAAGTCATCATTTTTTTCTCCTGAATAATCTATTCATGGATACAACTTCCCTTAAGCATAGCTTGTTACGCCAGCCCGGGGGGTATTCCATGAAGCTTTAGTTGCGCAGGTGTTGCTCTATTCACGCAGGTGATAGTTACTTCCTGTTATATCGCTAACATTAATTCTACTTTCTATAAATTTTTCAGGCAGGTAAAAAGTCTGAATTCAGGTGTCAGAAAAGTCTCAGACCAGGGCGATGCCGGGGAGAGCCCGGCAAAGCGGCGGTAAGGCAGAAATAAGGATCAGGGATGATTAACGATATCGACGGCTAAACCGCACTGGGTTAACTGGTTGCGCACGGCATCATTGAGATTATCATCGGTGATAATGCGGTTGAAGCGCGCTATCGGGCCGAGCGGATAGGGATGAACCACGTTGAATTTCGAGCTATCGCTGAGCACAATCGCTTCACAGCCCTTTTCAAGCACCGCGTTGACCACGTCAGCACGCATCATATCCCGTCCGGTAAATCCGGTTTCAGCCTGCCAGCCGTCAATGCCAATAAAGGCCTTGCTGAAGTGGACCTGCTGAATAAACTGGCGGGTTAGCGGACCCACCATACTTTCACTGCGCTTTTGATAGATCCCGCCCAGCAGGATGACTTCTCCGGGCGTCTCTTTCAGCAGATGCGCGATATAGCTGCTGACGGTGATGATAGTGATATCGCCGCGCTCGGCAAGCGTACGGGCGAGCAGGGCGTTGCAGCTCCCGTTTTCGATAAATACCGTTTCCCCGGACGAAACGAGCGTAGCGGCCCGCGCAGCCAGCTCTCGCTTAATGGCGAAGTTGGTCATCATGCGGGTTTCCACATCTTCACTATCCAGCGGAACGGCGAAGCCGTGGGTACGCCGCAGGTAGCTCTGTTTCTCGAGTGAATTCAGATCCTGGCGAATGGTGACTTCAGAGACACCGGTCATCTTCGCGAGATCGGCCACGCTCATACGGCCTTTATCGATGACCATTTGCAAAATACTTTGTTGTCGGGCGTTCATAGCAACTTCGCAGTTAAGGGCTATTTGGGCGCGATCGGCCCTGGATGGCCGATGGCGACGATGAAGATTATCAAATTTCCCACGGCGCTTTAGGCTGACCGGGTTTATTTTCCTGCTCGTCGCTGGAAAGCGCCTGCAGTTCAGCTTTCAGAATTTCCAGATTATGGATTGCGGAGTGATAATCCCCGGCAACCAGAATATCCAGCACGGTATCGATTCGTTGGGCGAGCAGGCGGGCATTCAGATCTGACATGGCGTTATCCTGGTTACAAATGTGAATAAAATCAATGATGCTAAAAACGGATGAAAAAGAGAAGCGAAAAAAACGCACAAACTAACTCATCTACAATGATTCGTGGGCAACGCGCAGAAAAACAACGGGAAGGGCTAAAATGCGGCTCCATATAAGGGAGCCGCACAGGTGAATTATCAGGCGGCTGGACGCGCAATCACGCTACGGGTTTCCATGCGCACTTCGGCAATCGTGACGTCGATAACATCCGTGACTTTGTAGACGACTTCGCCTTTGATCTGCACGGTGCCGTTTTCCTGGCTGCACACCAGTTCATCGCGCACGGCGTGAAGGAACGGCGCCGGGATAAAGGCAACCGCGCCGTTATCAACCAGACGCACGCGCATGCCGCCGCGGCTGACATCGATAATCTCAGCTGCAAAACGGGTAGTGGTGCCGGCCTGCGGATTCAGATAGCGGGCGTACAGCCAGTCTCCAACATCGCGCTCCGCCATGCGGTTGAGGCGACGGCGTTCAGCCATTTGGATCGCAACGTCATCCTGCGGGCGGGAGATCGCTTCCCCTTTGATAATCGCTTTCAGCAGACGATGGTTAATCATATCGCCGTACTTACGGATCGGGGAAGTCCAGGTCGCATAGGCCTCAAGGCCCAGGCCGAAGTGCGGGCCCGGCTCGGTGCTGATTTCCGCAAACGACTGGAAGCGACGAATACGGCTATCGAGGAAACCAGACGGCTGCGCGTCCAGCTCGCGACGCAGCTTGCAGAAGCCTTCCAGCGTCAGCACTTCCACCGGGTCAACGTGCACATCGTGAGTCTTCAGTAAGGCCGCGAGCTGCTCGGTGTTGGCCGGATCGAAACCGGTATGGACGTTATAAACGCCGAAACCGAGTTTGTCGCGCAGCACGCGGGCGGCACAGATGTTGGCGGCAATCATTGACTCTTCAACGATGCGGTTGGCGATACGACGCGGTTCGGCGACGATATCCAGCACTTCGCCCTTGTCGCCAAGCACAAAGCGGTAATCCGGGCGGTCCTTGAATACCAGCGCGTGGTTTTTACGCCATTCGCTACGACGCAGGCAGGCCTCCTGCAGCAGCTTAATTTGCTGGGCGATAGTCTCGCTTCCCGACTGCCAGCCACCGTTATTTTCCAGCCAGTCGGAAACATCATCGTAGGCCAGCTTCGCTTTCGACTCGATGGTCGCCGCGAAGAACTGAATATCATCTTCGATGGCGCCGTCATCCGCGAGGATCATGCGGCAGGCCAGAACCGGGCGAACCTCGTTGGGGCGCAGAGAGCAGAGGTCGTCCGAGAGCTCGCGCGGCAGCATCGGAATGTTGAAGCCCGGCAGATAGTTGGTAAAGGCGCGAATTTTCGCCGCGTTGTCCAGCTTGCTGCCTTCGGCAATCCACGCGGTCGGATCGGCGATAGCGACGGTCAGATGCAGCTTGCCGTCAGCGGTTTGCTCAACGTACAGCGCATCGTCCATATCTTCGGTGCTGGCGCTGTCGATGGTCACGAAAGCCAGGGCCGTTAAATCACGGCGTTCCAGACCTTCATCAAGCATCTCGGTCGCCACGCCGTCCGGCGCTTCTTTTTCCAGATTATGACGCGCCAGGGTGACCCACCATGGAACGAAATGATCGTCGCCGTAGGTAATGTACTGGGTGAGCTCAGCGTAGAAACCGCGGTCGCCTTTCAGCGGATGACGGCGCATTTCGGCAACGGCCCAGTCACCCTCTTTAAAATCATGCTCTACGCCGCGCGCGGCGCGGCAAGGAATGGCATCTTTCAGCAGCGGATGGTCAGGAACGATGGAAAGACGATCGTCTTTCTTATGAACTTTGCCGACAAAACGCGTCAGGAACGGCTCAACCAGTTCTTCAGGCTCAGCGCTTTCGCGTTCCTTTTCAGTATTGACCACGGCGATAATACGATCGCCATGCATCACTTTTTTCATTTGCGGCGGCGGAATGAAATAGCTTTTCTGCGAGTCGACTTCGAGGAAGCCAAATCCTTTTTCCGTCCCCTTAACGACCCCTTCAACGCGCGGAGTCTGGGAATGCAGTTGCTGTTTAAGCTGCGCTAGCAGCGGGTTGTCCTGAAACATAATTTCGTATTTTCGTGGCTAAAAGAGCGGCTGACATTTTTACGCGAATATGCCTGCCGCAGCAAGCGCTGTTTCAGCATTTTACGTCTCCTGACGTACATTCCCGAGAGCGATTTTTAGCCGATTCATCCAACCGCACAGCCCGCACCAGGCGAGTAGATCGATAGCCGCGCTACGGGAAAGCCCGTAATCAGTGAGGGGAGTTAGCTGGGCGGCGCTGAAGCGGTCGGGCGCGCGGGTCAAAAGCTGTACGGATTGTAGAAGCTGGCGTTCCATTGACGGGTTGTCTCCCCATGGCTGGACGCCGGATTCATTACCACGCAAAGCGTCCGTGAGATCGGCTAAATCTGGACATCGCGAGGCCCACGCGTTAAAGCAGCTGATGCTGCCATTAATCCGCGCAGCGATCAGCGCCACCTGCGCGGCGAACGGTTGTCGATCGCTGAGGTGGAACAGGAGCTGCTCCTGCAGAGCCAGAGGAGGTTCCTGAGCCGCCAGCAGCGGGGCCAGTTCAAACAGGCCCGGATGTTTTCGCCAGTTCGCTAAAAGAGACTGGCGCTCATCGTCGGCATAGCGTAAGTCCGCGTCGTCAAGTCCTGGCTGCCAGTTACTCTCCCTCGCGACGAAAAGCGCTTCCGGGGCATCTTCCTGCTGCGGCATGCCGGGGATCCAGCGCACCGGGTAACCCAGCGCGGCATGGAAGGCGGCGATAGCGCGGGCCTGGAAGCTGATAAAGCCAATAATCTGATTGATAAGGATAATATCGCGACTGGTCAGGCCGACTTCGTCCAGCTGGCTGCGGGCGAGCGCGTTGATCAGCGAAGGAGAGCTCGCGAGCTGACGCGCATACTGGGTAATTTGCGCCAGACGACGGTTGCTCTCACGCGAGGAGTCCGGGCCGGGAAGCGGCGCCAGGCGAGCGGCGTAGTGATTACACAGGCGCTGTACGCCATAAACCTGGGCGACGGTCAGCGCCGTACTTAGCCGGTCATAGGCGCTAAATGTCTGTAGACGGTTAACCGTCACTGACGCGGGAAAGAGGGCATCTGCCAGCCGACGGGCGGGCGTAAGCCAGCGCGCATGCGCCTCGAGCAGCTCCCGGGGGAGAGTCAGATCGAGTAGAAAACGATCTTCGACATGGGCGGCTTCAGGGACGAGCGGCAATACATCCACCGGGCAGATTGTTGACTGGGTCTCATGATACCAGTGGTTTTTGCCGTTAACGCGGCGTTGCTCCATGGGCGTTCCTTGTTCGGTATGTGGCAAACCGCCGTTTCGCGGTCATGCTATGCGGAACTATCCTGGCTTAACCCTGGAGCGGGAGAAAATATTGATCCGTGCTAACAAATAGCGGATTGGAATAACAGAAGGAAAGCGCGGGGGAAATACCCCTCCTCGCGGGCGCGAGGAGGGTAACGAACTTATTTCAGTTCCAGCTCGTTCATCGCGGCGATGCTGAAGCCGCCGTCAACGTGAACGACTTCGCCGGAGATGCCGGCAGACAGGTCGGAGCACAGGAATGCTGCGCTGTTGCCCACGTCTTCAGTGGTGACGGTGCGACGGATCGGGGTGACCGCTTCGCAGTGCGCCAGCATCTTACGGAAATCTTTAATACCGGAAGCCGCCAGGGTACGGATCGGACCGGCAGAGATGGCGTTAACGCGAACGCCTTCCGGGCCCATGGCGTTCGCCATGTAGCGCACGTTAGCTTCAAGAGAGGCTTTCGCCAGACCCATCACGTTGTAGTTCGGGATGGCGCGCTCTGCGCCCAGGTAGGAGAGCGTCAGCAGGGCGGAGCCCGGGTTCAGCATACCGCGGCAGGCTTTCGCCATCGCCACAAAGCTGTAGGCGCTGATATCGTGAGCAATTTTGAAACCTTCACGAGTGACCGCGTTAACGTAGTCGCCGTCCAGCTGGTCTGCCGGCGCAAAGCCGATAGAGTGGACGAAACCGTCGAACTTCGGCCACACTTTTGCCAGCTCGGTGAACAGAGACTCGATGCTCTCATCTTCCGCGACATCGCACGGCAGGACGATATTAGAGCCCAGCGCGGCGGCAAATTCTTCCACACGACCTTTCAGTTTTTCGTTCTGATAGGTGAACGCCAGTTCAGCCCCTTCACGATGCATGGCTTGCGCGATGCCGTAGGCGATGGACAGTTTGCTGGCAAGGCCAGTCAACAGAATGCGCTTACCGGAAAGAAAACCCATAGCTTTTAATCCTTATCGTTATTGCGTATTTTTACTTTAACAATCATTTGGTTAGCATTGTTATTTCGAAATAACTCAAATTTAGCCGGGAATTATATCCCACTGACGACCCCTTGTGTCACGATATTTTTCTGCCATTCGCCACGTCATATCGCGCTTTGGCTACCGTGTATACAAGAGTATACCATCGGATATGACGGCGACCTGGCGCTAGCGCCGTGCAATTTACGCCTCGGTTTATTTACCGTCTTTACGCCAGGCATCGGCAGTCAGCGCCTCGCCGAAATGGCCGGCAATCAGGCGTTTTGTCAGCTCGTGCAGCGGAGACGCCAGAACGTCGGCGGTGCTGCCGCGTTCGACCACTTCGCCCTGATGCATCACCAGCACCTGATCGCTGATGTGCTTCATCATGCCCAGATGCTGAGTCACGTAAATGTAGGAGATACCCTGTTTTTCCTGCAGCTCCAGCATCAGGTTTATCAGCTGCGAGCGCATTGACATATCCAGCGACGCCAGCGCTTCATCGCAGACGATGACCTTCGGACGCAGGATCAGCGCGCGCGCCAGGCCCAGACGCTGTTTCTGTCCCGGCGCCAGCATATGCGGGTAGTAGCTGACGTGGTCCGGCAGCAGGCCAACCATTCGCAACGTTTCGATAATCTGCTTCTGCCGCGCTTCGGGTTCGAGGTCGGTATTCAGGCGCAGCGGAAAATCGAGGATTTGCGAAATACGCTGCCGAGGATTGAGCGAGGTCGACGGATCCTGAAAGATCATGCGAATCTTCTGGCTGCGGAAAGAGTAATCGCCAAACGCCAGCGGGCGATCGTCAATCAGCAGTTCGCCGGTGCTGGGTTCGACCATTCCGGCGAGCATTTTTGCCAGCGTTGACTTGCCGGATCCGTTCTCGCCGATAATCGCCAGCGTCTGGCGCTCGCGCAGGGTAAAGCTTAGCGGCTTAACCGCTTCCACCGTTTGCCGATGAAACCAGCCGGTGCGGTAGCGAAAGGTCTTACTCAGATTGCGCACTTCAAGCAATGTTTCGACCATTTCACTCTTTCTCCATGTTCAGCGGGAAATGACAGGCATAGAGGTGGTTACGGGCGCCCACCAGCCGGGGCGTTTCGATACATTCGCGCTGGGCATAGGGGCAGCGCGGCCCGAGCCGGCAGCCGATAGGCAGCTGTTCGAGCAAAGGGATCGCCCCCGGCAAGGTGTTGAGCCGACTCTTGTGCGGCATGGCGCTGCCGAAATCGGGAATCGCCCGAATCAGCGCCTGCGTGTAAGGGTGATGAGGAATCGTCACCAGCTCTTCGCTCGGCGCGGTTTCCACCGTCTGCCCGCAGTACATCACGTTGATTTTGTCCGCCCATTTACTGAGCATCTGCATATCGTGGCTGATCAGCAAAATGGTGGTGTTGTTGTTTTGGTTCAGCCGCGTCAGCAGGCGGATGATTTGCGCCTGCGTTGTCGGCTCCATGGCGTTAGTCGGCTCATCGGCGATCAGCAGCCGCGGCTGGTTAGCCAGCGCGATGGCGATCATGACCTTCTGGCACTCTCCGTCCGTCAGCTCGTAGGGGAAGCTGCGCATCGCATCTTTATGATCTTTGATCCCGACGCGGTGCAGGAGCTCGATGGCGCGCCGCTTGCGCCAGCCCAGGCGCTGCCACCAGCGTCCTTTAAAGGTCCAGCCGGGGATATTCTGCGTTAATTGCTGGCCGATCCGTTCGGAAGGGTCGAGACAGGATTGCGGCTCCTGAAAAATCATTGAGACGTTGTGGCCCACCAGCTTACGCCGCTCGCGCACCGACAGACGCAGCAGGTCGATGTCGTCGAAGCGCATGCGGTCGGCGGTTACCCGCCAGTTGTCCTTGGTGACGCCGCATATCGCTTTAGCTATTAAGCTTTTGCCGGAGCCGGACTCCCCTACGAGGCCGCGTATTTCCCCCTCGGCGAGTGTCAGGCTGACGCGATCGACGGCTTTTACCCAGCCTTCGTTGGTCTTGAATTCAATGGTTAAATTACGGATGTCGAGTAACGGCATTATTCCACCCCGGCGATGATGGCGCGGCGGATCCCGTCGCCCAGCAGATTAACCAGCAGGACGCTTATCATGATTGCCGCACCCGGCAGCATCACCGTCCACGGCGCCACGTAAATCAGCTCCAGCGCGTCGCCGAGCATCGCTCCCCATTCGGGGGAAGGCAGTTGAGCGCCGAGATCGAGGAAGCCCAGCGCAGCGATATCCAGGATCGCCATCGACAGCGCGCGGGTGATCTCGGTGACCAGGCCTGAGGTAATATTCGGCAGCACCGCGAACCATAAAATATTCAGCGTCGAGGCCCCGTCAAGGCGGGCGGCGATAACGTACTCTTTTTCCAGTTCGTCATGCACCATGCTGTAGACCGAACGCACCATCCGCGGCAGAAGCGCCAGCCAGACGGCGAACATCGCGTGGCTGAGGTGCGGCCCGGCGAAGGCGACCACGATAATGGCCAGCAGCAGGGACGGGATCGACAGCAGCGTGTCAAGAATATGGTTCATCACCGCCGACCGCAGGCCGTGGGTAGAACCGGCAATCACGCCAAGCACCAGTCCCAGCAGGGCGGCGCCCAGCGTCACCACAAACGCGCCGCCGACCGTCGGCGCCGCGCCGCTCAGCAGGCGGCTCAGGACGTCGCGACCGAGATCGTCGGTACCGAGAAAGAACGACACTTCGCCGTACCGCGACCAGGACGGCGGCAGCAGCTGGTAGCCGAGAAACTGCTGGTCGATGCCGTAAGGAGCGAACCAGCCGCCGAAAACGCACAGCAGCGCCAGCGCCGCACAGCCGTACAGGCCGATCATAGCGGTCGTATCGCCGTAGAATTTTCGCCATACGGTGCGTAGCGCACCCGGCGGGCGCTTCTCCAGATAGACGCTATCGTAGGGCATACCATTCCTTATGTTTCAGTGGGTTAGCCATAGCACCCAGAATATCGGATATCACGTTCACAATAATTACCAGCGCGCCGATGACCATCACGCCCGCGGAAATCGCGGCGTAGTCCTGTTGGCGAATCGCGTTAATCAGCCAGCGGCCCAGCCCCGGCCAGCTAAAGACCATTTCGGTAATCATCGCCAGCGTTAGCATGGTGGAAAACTGGAGTCCCAGGCGCGGGATCACCGGCGGCAGGGCGTTGTGCAGGACGTGGCGGTGTAAAATCGTCCGCCGCGATACGCCGCGGGTGGCGGCGGCTTTGACATAGTTGGTGTCGTATACTTCGCTGGTGCTGATACGCATCAAACGGATCACTTCCGTCGTCGGCGCTACCGCCAGGGTTAGCACCGGCAGCACCATGTGGCGCGCCGCGCTGACGATCATTTCATGGCGCCACGGGGAGTCGGATAGCCATGCGTCGATCAGCGCAAAGCCGGTGACCGATTTCACTTCATACAGCAGATCGAAGCGCCCGGAGACCGGAAACCAGCCCAGGGTAAGGGAGAAAAACAGGGTCAGCAGCAGCGCCAGCCAGAAGACGGGAATCGAAAAGCCCAGCAGCGCCAGGGCGCTGATCAGGGTATCTTGCCATTTGTTGCGCATAATGCCCGCCAGCATACCGACGGGGATCCCGATCACCAGCGCGAAGCCGAAGGCGAGGATACAGAGCTCCATGGTGGCGGGAAAGACCTCTTTAAGCTGCTCGGAAATCAGCTGACCGTTGATGCTGGAAACGCCGAAATCCCAGTGCAGCACGCCCTCAAACCAGAATAGCCAGGCGTTCCACAGCGAGGCGCCCTGCAGCGGCGCGTGGGGCGTAAAATAGCTCAGGCTAAAACCGACAAAGGTCAGCAGGAAGAGGGTAATCAGCAGCAGCAGCAGGCGACGCAGGGTAAAAATAATCATGGTTTTTTCACCTCGTCTTCTTTTTCCCGCGAGACGCCTGCGAATGAGGCGTTGCCAAACGGGCTCAGCACCAGGCCTTTCATGTCGTAACGATAGGCCTGCAAGCGCAGGGAGGAGGCCAGCGGCAGCACCGGCAGTTCATTGGCAAGAATGCGCTGCGCCTCTTTATAGGCCTCAATACGCGAGGCCAGCTGCTGGGAAGTGAGCGCCTTTTGCAGCACCTCGTCGAATTCGCGATGACACCAGTGAGCATAGTTGGTTTGTGAGGTAATCGCCGCGCAGCTCAAAAGCGGACGGAAAAAGCTGTCCGGATCGTTACTGTCCGTTGCCCAGCCGGACAGCGTCAGGTCATGACTCATATCCATTAATCTGGCCTCCTGGAACCGGCCTTCGACCGGCACAATAATCACCTTCACGCCAATTTGCGCCATATCCGCCTGAATAAGCTCGGCGGTTTTCAGAGGGCTGGGGTTCCAGGCCTGCGAGCTGGTTGGCACCCACAGCTTAAGCGTTAGATTTTCCAGCCCCAGGGCTTTCAGCCGGGCGCGGGCTTCCGTGGGGTTATATTCGGTGATCCTGGCGTCGTTATCGTAGGCCCAGGAGGCGCGAGGCAGCATAGACGCGGCGGTTTCCGCCGTGCCGTAGTAGATCGACTGCATCAGGCGCTGATTATTGATGGCCAGCGCCAGCGCATGGCGCACCTCAGGATTATCGAGCGGCGGCTTAGCGGTGTTAAACGCCAGCCAGGCGATGTTCATTCCCGGGCGCAGGGTCAGGCGCAGACGCGGGTCGTCACGCAGAATAGAGAGCTGGCTTGCGGCGGGCCAGGCCAGCACGTCGCACTCGCCGGTCAGCAGTTTTGACAAGCGGCCGGTGCCGCCGGAGCCGAGATCGACCACCACCTGCGGCATCAGCGGTTTACCGCGCCAGTAGGCCGGATGGCGCTGCAGGCGAATGTACTGACCGCTGCGATACTCCTCCAGCTGGAACGGACCGGTGCCGACCGGTTGCCGGTCGATCAGTTCCTGGCGATCGTTCTGCGCCAGCTTCGCGGCATACTCTGCCGACATCACCGAGGCGTAGTGGGTGGCCAGGTGCCACAGGAACGAGGCGTCCGGGCGTTTGAGGCGAAACTCGACGGTATGACTATCCAGCTTACGCACGCTTTCCACGCTGTCGGCAAACTGTAAGCTATCGAAATAGGGAAAGCTGCTGCCGTTAACGTTGTGCCACGGGTGGTCGCGATTAAAAATGCGGCCAAAGGTGAAAATGACGTCATCGGCATTAAAATTACGGGTCGGTTTGAACCAGGCGGTGGTCTGAAAAGGCACATTGTTGCGCAGGTGGAAGCGGTAGGTTGCGCCGTTGTCCAGCACCTCCCAGCTTTCTGCCAGTTCGGGAACCAGGCGATAAGTATAGGGGTCGACGTCAAGCAACCGGTCGTAGAGCTGGGCGGCCAGGGTATCGACAATCAGGCCGCTGCTGACCTTTTGCGGGTTGAAGGTGTTGACCTGACCGCTCACGCAATAAACGAAGCCGCTATCGCGAATATCCGCGTGCGCAGGCAGCGCTGGCGCGGCAAAAGCTTGCCCGTACAGCATACATACCGCTGCCAGGAGAGAAGACAATTTCAGGCGCATAGTTTCTTTTTGATTATAGAGCAAGGCTCTATCTTATTAATATTAAATAACATTTACCACCACCTTATTGCTCATGGAGATAATATAAGCGAGGGCTGCGTCGGTTATTTGACCAACTGATTCAAATTCATACCGCTTATTAACTTCGAGTATACCTCGTAAATCATCCGACGTTTGTCATCAGGCAAGCGAGGGGTTGAGCAAAGCGTATTTTCGATTCATCTGCCGCACGGCTTGAGGAAGCTATGGGTATTGAGCATGGCGCTTATTTGCGTCGAAGCCCCGATATCCGCCACATGGTATCTTTTTATTGGCGGTTTCTCCAGCCAGCCGTGGCTGTAAGGCTGGCTGGCGGTCGAGGCGCTACAGGGGAAGGAGCCGGTTATAGCGGGCGATATAATCTTTGGGATTAATTTCCAGCTTTTCGCCATCGTGATGGTGGGCAACATAAGTACGCAGTACCAGGCCGCTGTTTTGCGGCGTAATTGTCCAGCCCTGTTGACGATATGCATCTTCGGTTGAGCGGATAAGCAGGTCCGAAAAGATCATCATGACCGAGAGCGCCGGCGCGCGGTGGCTTTTCATGGTATGGACCAGGCTGACGTGCGCCGCATAGCGGCCGAGCGTTGAAGGATTAACCGGAATCATCTTTATTTTCAGTCCATTGAGTCATAATGCGCTGATGATAGTTCACATGAAGATATCTTGCTAGTTACAATTTTTTAACCGCATGTGAACGGGCTGCCGCGCAAGCAAAAGCTATTTTTCACGGCACAGGCCGCTTGCAGAAAGAAACAGGGTAGTGACACTGTCACTTTTCAATCGCCGAGCGGCGTGAATTCATAAAGCGCCAGCGCATTGCTCTCCAGCGAATCGACAAGCTGCCAGCGGTCGCTATCCGGCGTCTCTTCACTGACGCGCAGCGCCGGACGCGCTCTGTGCATCAGCCAGCGATAGTCCTCATCGTCCGGGCCGCTTTGGCTGCGAAAGGCCTCAAACAGCGGGAAGAGCGCGCCATGGTGCCGATCGAACAGATGATGTTTGATTCGCCAGCGTCCTTCAAGGCCGAGCAGGCGCACGCTCCAGGGCTGACTAAAGCGCTGGATAAACGCCTCCTCGCTGGAAAGCCAGGGATTGAAAACCACCGTATTGCGCAGCAGTAGCTGATAATGGCCGTTATGGCGCAGCAGCAGCAAGTTCTTGTCGTTGATCACCACCTCGCCCCGCAGCCTGCGCCACAGCCATAGCACCCAGTAGACCGGTCGCGGCAGACCGTGGAGATAGTGCAGCGCCAGGCTGGAAGTATCCAGCTTGCCGTTGGCGCGGGCTTCCCCCTGCAGCCCTGAATTCAGCCAGAACCCCGCGAGCCAAACCTGATCCGCCAGTCCCAGCAGATTATCCATCAGCAGCGCGCCGCGAAAGAAACGGCCGTTGGTATCGCGGGTATCGCCGGTGAGGGTATTCCACGAGAGCAGCCAAAGCGGCAGCAGGAGCTGCCGCTGGCGCAGCGCGCTATGAAGTTTGCGCAATTTGTGTACCGGATAGTTTTCGCTGGCGGCCAGTTTCTGGCTATCCACCTGCGCGAGATCCAGTAGTTCATTAGCATCGGCCTGGCAGGCCAGAAAATCCGCCTCGACCAGCAGCGGTGAACGCAGAAGGGGATCGTCCTCCACCTGTTGAGGAAAACGGTGCCAGATCCCCAGCGCCGACTGCGGCGATAGCCTCTGCAGGATCGCCTTTTGTTGCCGCCAGGCGTGCTGGCGGGCCTCGTCGCTGGCCTGAGGGGACCAGTGCCAGACGAAGTGCCAGCTGGCGAGGGTTGCCGGCGGAAAATGGTTAGCGGACAGAGAGAGGAAACGTTGCAGCAGGTCGCCGCGGGTGGTGAGCCCGGTATGCAGTATCACCGCCCAGCCAAGGGTCGCCAGCCAGCTAAAAATGCGCTGCAGGTTATACCAGCAGGCATAGCCGGCCATTTGCGGATCGTCCCAGCCGGTGCCGAACAGGCGGCTGCTGAGAAACGGATCGTGAATATCGATGGCGAATATCGGCAGCGTGTCGTGCAGCTGTTCCAGTTCGCGGCGGACATCCTCGCGCAGCAGGTCGTCCAGTTCGCGAACGGTAATCACCATTCGGGTGTGACGCAGCGGCGCGGCGCGCGCCGGGAGTTCGCGAACATCGAGATGGCGGGTTTGTTGGGGGCTGAGCCGCAGCGGCGGGCTATCCAGACCGTAGGTTTGCGGCGCGTTGAGCCGGGCGTACAGCCGATCGATTGACACCGGCTGCCATCGCTCGGTCTGCTGTGGGGGCGGACGGCGAGATTCGACCGCCGTCTGCGGGTGCTGCTGGCGGAACTGGCGCGGCGTCAGGCCGTGCTCGCGTTTAAACAGGTCGCTCATCACCCGGCTGCTGGCAAAGCCCTGCTGCTGAGCGATCTGCTGTATCGATTGACGCGTCGTCGTCAGCTGCTCCGCGGCTTTGCGCAGGCGCAGCCCGGTGATGTACTGCATAAAGCTGACGCCCACCTCTTTGCGGAACAGACGCGAGAGCCAGGCCTCAGAAACAAACTCCGCGGCGGCTATCTCCTGCAGCGACAGGCGCCGTTGATAGTTGGCGTCGATTCGCGCCACCACTCTGTTAATTCGCTGGCTCCAGCGTTCGGCTCCGCGAGGCGCCTGGGCGGTGAGGGGACGGCTGAAGCGTGACGCCAGCAGGAGAGCAATTTCGCTAAGCCAGCGGTTGGCCTCCAGCCGGTAGTGGGCCTGCGGATTGACCAGACCGAGGACCAGCAACTGGCGCATCAGGTAGCGCAGGGTGTCTTCGGCATCGCGCGTTTCGCTGCTGCTCTGGTAGACGGAGGCAAAAAAATCGCCGTCGAGGCGGGTCAGCCATCCGGCGTTCAGCGACAGCGCCATCACGACGTTCGCCGTCTTGCTGTGCAGGCTCCAGCGGCGATGACGATTCACTATCGCCAGTTCATCGGCCTGCAGATACCGACCCGTCTCGCCATCGCGGAGTTCAACGCTGCCCTCAAGCAGCCATAGCAGCGTCAGAGCATCGTTTTCCTGCTGGCTCAGCTGCCGGATATCGCGAACCACAACCTGAAAGTCGCCTGAATGATGCTCCACCGTCGCCTCCTGAAGACAAAAAACAGCACGTTATTTTTTGTCATAACCGTTTTGTATGAAAAACACTCATTAATAATCCGTCACTATAAAACAAAAAAGCGCATTTTAAAGCCAACAGGGATGCATAAACTCGAAAGTGTCGTGCAAACACAACACAGGAATAATAAAAATGACACACCCGATTATTGAGGCATTACAGGTTAACGAGGCGCAGTTTGTCGCGCTTCGCCGCCGTTTCCATCAGCAGCCGGAAATTGGTTTTGAAGAGCATAAAACCAGCGAAGAGGTTGCCCGCCTGCTCGGCGAATGGGGCTATCAGGTTCACTGCGGTCTGGCGGGCACCGGCGTGGTCGGTACTTTACGCGTCGGCGAGGGTAAAAAACGGTTGGGGCTACGGGCGGATATGGACGCGCTGCCGATGCAGGAGATGAGCGGCAAAGCGTGGGCCAGCCGGGTCGACGGTCGTTTTCACGGCTGCGGCCACGATGGCCATACCACCACGCTATTGTACGCCGCGGAATATCTGGCGCGCACCCGGCAGTTTAACGGCACCCTGCAGCTTATTTTTCAGCCTGCTGAGGAGTTGCTCTACGGCGGTCGGGTCATGCTGGAAGACGGCCTGTTTGACCAGTTCCCCTGCGATGCCATTTTTGGCCTGCATAATATGCCGGGGCAGCCGTTAGGCAGAATCGGCCTGCGCGATGGGGCGATGATGGCCTCCTCGGACACTCTCCATATTGAAGTCAAAGGGGTGGGCGGACACGGCGCGGTACCGGAGCATACCGTCGACGCCACGCTGGTTGCCTGTCATATCACCCTGGCGCTGCAATCCATTGTTTCCCGAAACATCACGCCGTTTGAACCAGCGGTCGTGACCGTGGGCAGCATTCAGGCCGGGCACGCCCCGAACATTATCAACGACAAGGTGTTAATGAAGCTCACGGTGCGCACCTTAAACGAACAGGTTCGCGAGACCGTCCTGCAGCGCATTCACGATATCGCCGTTGCTCAGGCCGAGAGCTTTAACGCCAGCGCCGCCTTATCCCACGTTAACGGCAGCCCGGTTTTAAGGAACGATCCGGCTGCCAATGAGATGGTCCGCACGGTGGCGACCGCGCTGTTTGGCGCGGCGCAGGTCGGCGAGGTGAAGCCGTTTATGGGCAGCGAAGATTTTGCTTTTATGCTCGAGCGTAATCCGAACGGCTGCTATTTCACCATCGGGGCCGGGGACGAAGCGGATCGCTGCATGGTGCATAACCCGGGATACGACTTCAACGATGCGCTGTTGCTGAAAGGCGCCGCGCTGTGGTGCGCCCTGACGGAACACTATTTGCGTTAATGTCCGCAACGAAGAGGACCCTGCTATGAGTTCTGTATCGCTAAGCGAAGCGCAGTTCGTCGGCACCGATCGTCTGCTGGCGGGTATTGTATTGAGCGTTCTGACCTTCTGGCTGTTTGCCCAGTCGGTGATTAACGTGGTTCCGGCGATGAAGAGCAGCCTCGATATTTCGCTGGAAACCCTGACCCTGGCGGTGAGCCTGAGCGCCTTATTCAGCGGCTGCTTCGTGGTCGCCAGCGGCGGGCTGGCGGATAAATTCGGCCGCATGCGCATGACTACCCTGGGCCTGATCCTCAGCATTGTCGGTAGCGCAATGCTGGTGTTCTCTCAGGGACCCGCGCTGTTCCTGGCCGGGCACGTTTTACAGGGGCTGTCGGCCGCCTGCATCATGCCGGCGACGCTGGCGTTAATTAAAACCTGGTATGAAGGCAAAGCGCGCCAGCGGGCGGTCAGCTTCTGGGTCATCGGCTCGTGGGGCGGCAGCGGTCTGTGCTCGTTTGCCGGCGGGGCGATCGCCACCGGTCTGGGCTGGCGCTGGATCTTTGTTTTCTCCATCGCGGTAGCGCTGGCGGCGCTGTTTTTGCTGCGCGGTACGCCGGAAAGCCGCAGCGCCAGCGCGCAGCAGCATAAGCTGGATATCAGCGGCCTGCTCAGCCTGATCCTTGCGCTGGTGCTGCTAAATCTGTTTATCAGCAAAGGCCACGGCTGGGGCTGGACCAGCGCAACCTCGCTGGCGATGCTGGCCGGCGCGCTGGCTTCGGGGCTGTTTTTTATCCGCAGCGGCCAGCGTAAGGGCGACGCGGCGCTGATTGATTTCGCGCTGTTTCGCAACCGGGCCTACAGCGCCGCGGTGTTGTCGAACTTTATGCTCAACGGCGCTATCGGTACGATGATGATTGCCAGCATCTGGCTCCAGCAGGGGCATCATCTGAGCCCGCTGGAGAGCGGAATGATGACGCTCGGCTATCTGGTTACCGTGCTGGCGATGATTCGGGTGGGCGAGAAGCTGCTGCAAAGCTACGGCGCGCGTTTGCCGATGATGAGCGGCCCGGTCTTTACCGCGGTCGGTATTCTTCTTATCTCCTGCACCTTTCTCGATAAATCGACCTATATCGTCACGGTCTTTTTCAGCAACGTGCTGTTTGGCTTCGGCCTGGGCTGCTACGCCACCCCGTCAACGGACACCGCGGTGGTTAACGCTCCTGAGAATAAGGTAGGCGTGGCCTCGGGGATCTATAAGATGGGCAGTTCGCTCGGCGGAGCGATGGGCATTGCGGTGACAGCGTCACTTTTTGCGCTGTTTTTACCGCTCGGCATGGCCAGCGCGGCGCAGTATGCGCTGTGGTTTAACGCCGCGCTCTGCCTGGGTTCAATGGCGGTGAGCGCGCTGCTGCTTCCGCGTACAGGTCAAAGCTGATGTTTTTTCAGCAGCGCCCGCAGCTGGTGGTAGGTTAGCCCCAGCAGTTCGGCCGCCTGCTTTTGATTGTACTTCGCCTGTTCGAGGCTTCTCTCGAGCAGGCTTTTTTCTTGCTCCTGCTGGAAAGCGCGTAAATCGAGCGGCAGCGTGGGGCCTGGCGTCTTCTCCACTTCGACGGGCGTCGCCGCGTGCTGCTGGCGGAAGGGGTTAATAATAATATTATCCAGCTCGCGCTCGCTGCTGCCGTGACGGTAGACCGAGCGTTCAACCACGTTTTTTAATTCACGGATATTCCCCGGCCAGCGGTAGTTCTGCAGCGTCATGGCGGCGCGTTCGCTAAAGCCGGGAAACAGCGGCAGTCCGAGCTCGCGGCACATCTGGATAGCAAACTGGGTGGCGAGCAGCATGATATCGCTCTGGCGCTCGCGCAGCGGCGGCAGCTGCACCACATCAAAGGCCAGACGGTCGAGAAGGTCGGCGCGAAAAAGTCCGTCTTCCACCATTTGCGGCAGGTCGGCGTTGGTCGCGCACACCAGGCGGACGTTAACCTGTAGCGGCTGGCTGCCGCCGACGCGCTCCAGTTCGCCATATTCAATCACGCGCAGCAGTTTTTCCTGTACCAGCATCGGCGCGGTGGCCAGCTCATCGAGAAACAGGGTACCGCCGTCGGCGCGCTCGAAGCGCCCCGGGTGACGTTTACTGGCCCCCGTAAAGGCGCCGGCCTCATGACCGAACAGCTCCGAATCGAGCAGATTTTCATTGAGCGCCGCGCAGTTCAGGGAGATAAACGGCCCCTGCCAGCGGGAAGAGAGGAAGTGCAGACGGCTGGCGATCAGCTCCTTGCCGGTTCCGCGCTCGCCAATCACCAGCACTGGTTTATCGAGCGGCGCCAGTCTTGAGACCTGCTCCAGCACCTCAAGAAAGCTATTGGCCTCGCCGAGCAGGTTGTCCTTGTAATCCGCCATGATGAATTTCGCCATTTAGTAGTGTGATTCACCAGGTCACTTTAGCAATGCGCTGGCCGGATAACAACCACTTCCATTAAAATCAATAAGATAAAAACTTGGCACGGCATTTGTATTAGTCATGGCACAGGCCGGTGCCTGATACCAGAACTATGAGGATTGAAATTATGGGTATTTTTTCTCGTTTTGCCGACATCGTGAACGCCAACATTAACTCTCTGCTGGAGAAAGCGGAAGATCCGCAGAAGCTGGTTCGGCTGATGATCCAGGAGATGGAAGACACGCTGGTTGAAGTCCGTTCGACCTCGGCGCGGGCGTTGGCTGAAAAGAAACAGCTGAGCCGTCGTATTGAACAGGCCGTTGCCCAGCAGGCGGAATGGCAGGAAAAAGCCGAACTGGCGCTGCGTAAAGAGAAAGAGGATCTGGCCCGTGCGGCGCTGATCGAAAAGCAGAAGCTGACCGACCTTATCGGCAGCCTGGAAAACGAAGCGCAGCTGGTTGACGAAACGCTGGCGCGGATGAAAAAAGAGATTGGCGAGCTGGAAAACAAACTCAGCGAAACCCGCGCCCGTCAGCAGGCGCTGATGCTGCGTCATCAGGCCGCAAGCTCCTCCCGCGACGTTCGCCGTCAGCTGGACAGCGGTAAGATTGACGAGGCGATGGCGCGTTTTGAATCGTTTGAACGCCGCATCGATCATATGGAAGCCGAAGCCGAAAGCCACCGCTTCGGTAAAGATAAATCGCTGGATCAGCAGTTCGCCGATCTGAAAGCGGACGATGAAATCAGCGAGCAGCTGGCGGCGTTGAAAGCCAAAATGAATCAAAATAACCAGTAATGTCTTCGGGCGGCACCAAGACGTGCCGCCGCCATCAGCAAGGAGTTCACATGAGCATGCTTTTTCTCGCCATCCCTTTGACGTTGTTTGTGCTGTTTGTTTTGCCGGTCTGGCTCTGGCTGCATTACAACAACCGCACCGCCAGCGGCAGCCTATCGCAGAATGAACAGCAGCGCCTGCTGCAGCTGACCGATGACGCGAAGCGCATGCGCGAGCGTATTCAGGCGCTGGAGGCGATTCTTGACGCTGAGCATCCGAACTGGAGAGAGAAATAATGAGCGGACTGGATCTGAGTAAAAAACTGTGGCGCATTCCGCAGCAGGGCATGGTGAAAGGGGTTTGCGCCGGCATCGCGCAGTACCTGGACGTGCCGGTTAAGCTGGTGCGCCTGATTACCGTACTGGCAATGATTTTTGGCCTGTTCCTGTTTGTGGTGGTGGCCTACATCATTCTCTCGTTTGCGCTGGATCCTATGCCGGAAAGCGAGCTGTATGGTGAAAAAACGCCGAGCAGCGGAGAGCTGTTGGCCGCCGCGGATAAGGAGCTGGCAGCAGGGGAGCGTCGTCTGCGTGAAATGGAACGCTACGTCACTTCCGACACCTTTTCGCTACGCAGTCGTTTTCGCCAGCTATAACTGAAAGTTGAGGTTAATGATGAACATGAAATGGCAGCAGGCCGGGCAAAAAGTCAAACCGGGTCTGAAAATCGCAGGCAAGCTGGTTCTGCTCACCGCGCTGCGCTACGGTCCGGCGGGCGTCGCAGGCTGGGCGGTAAAATCCGTCGCGCGTCGGCCGCTGAAAATGCTGCTGATGCTTGTTCTGGAACCGATGCTCAGCCGGGCGGCGCAGCGGTTTTCTAAACGTCGCGGATGGCGTATGTTATGAGTGCCTAAAAAACTCACTCTATCAGGATGATAAAATGCGAAAACTGCTTCTGGGTTTAGCGCTGGCCATGGCCTTACCCGTCTTCGCGGCGGAGCACTGGATTGACGTCCGCGTTCCGCAGCAGTATCAAAAAGAACACGTCGACGGGGCGGTGAATATTCCGCTGGCGGATTTAAAAACGCGGATTGCGGCTGAAGTACCGGATAAAAACGATACCATTCACGTCTATTGCAACGTTGGCCGGCAATCTGGCCAGGCTCAGCAGATGCTGAGCGAAATGGGCTACACGCAGGTGGTGAATGCCGGCGGCCTCAGTCAGATCGCCAGGCCGAAAAGCGCCAGCAAATAATCTTCAGCCCCGTCGCAGCGGGGCTATTGCACTTTATGATTAGCCCTCATGTCTATTTCCCTCGTTCTTCAGGCTCAACAGGATGGCGATGAAGCGACTCAAAACAGAATTTAATGCGCTGGTGAATCGTGGGGTTGACCGGCATCTTCGCCTGGCCGTCACCGGCCTTAGCCGCAGCGGCAAGACCGCCTTTATCACCGCGCTGGTAAATCAACTGCTCAATATTCACGCCGGGGCGCGGCTGCCGCTGCTCAGCGCAGCGCGTGAAGAACGCCTGCTGGGCGTCAAGCGCGTCCCGCAGCGGGATTTCGGCATTCCGCGTTTTACCTATGACGAAGGGCTGGCCCAGCTGTACGGTCAGCCGCCGGTCTGGCCAACGCCCACCCGCGGCGTCAGCGAAATCCGCCTCGCTCTGCGCTATCGCTCCAACGATTCGCTGCTGCGCCATTTTAAAGAGACCTCGACCCTCTACCTGGAGATTGTCGACTATCCCGGCGAGTGGCTGCTGGATCTGCCGATGCTGGCCCAGGACTATCTGACCTGGTCACGGCAGATGACCGGATTACTGCAGGGGCAGAGGGCGGAGTGGTCAGCGCGCTGGCGGCAGCTATGCGAAGGACTGGATCCGCTGGCGCCCGCCGATGAAACCCGTCTGGCGGAGATCGCCGCTGCGTGGACTGACTATCTGCATACCTGTAAGCGCGAAGGGATGCACTTCATTCAGCCGGGGCGCTTTGTGCTGCCCGGCGAAATGGCCGGCGCGCCGGCGCTGCAGTTCTTCCCCTGGCCGGACGTTGATGCCGCCGGTGAAGCTAAGCTGGCGCAGGCGGACAAACAGACCAATGCCGGAATGCTGCGCGAGCGTTTTAAATACTACTGCGAGAAAGTGGTTAAGGGCTTCTACAAAGATCATTTCCTGCGCTTCGATCGGCAGATCGTGCTGGTAGATTGCCTGCAGCCGCTTAATAGCGGGCCGCAGGCGTTTAACGACATGCGTCTCGCGCTGACGCAGCTGATGCAAAGCTTCCACTACGGGCAGCGCACGCTGTTTCGTCGCCTGTTCTCCCCGGTTATCGATAAGCTGCTGTTCGCCGCGACCAAAGCCGATCACGTCACCGTCGATCAGCACAGCAATATGGTGTCGCTGCTGCAGCAGCTGATTCAGGATGCCTGGCAGAACGCGGCGTTTGAAGGCATCAGCATGGATTGTCTGGGGCTGGCGTCGATTCAGGCGACGCAGAGCGGCCTTATCGAGGTGAACGGCGAGAAGATCCCTGCGCTGCGGGGGCATCGGCTAAGCGACGGACAGCCGCTGACCGTCTATCCCGGCGAAGTGCCCGCGCGCCTGCCGGGTCAGGCCTTCTGGGAGCAGCAGGGTTTTCAGTTTGAAAACTTTCGCCCGCAGGTGATGGACGTTGATAAACCGCTGCCGCATATTCGCCTCGACGCGGCGCTGGAATTTTTGATCGGAGATAAATTGCGATGACCGAACCTTTAAAACCGCGTATCGATTTCGATGGCCCGCTGGAGGTGGAAAAGGCGCAAATTCTGAAATCCGCGCGCGCTTTTGACGGCGCCGATGCGGAGAAGTTCGCTCCAGCGCGGCTCGACGCGCCGGAAGAAGAAGAGGGCGCGGCGGAAGCGGTGGTGGAATCGGTGCTGCGACCTAAGCGCAGCCTGTGGCGAAAGATGGTCGGCGCCGGGCTGGCTATTTTTGGCGTCAGCGTCGTGGCGCAGGGCGTGCAGTGGACGATGACCGCCTGGCAAACGCAGGACTGGATCGCCCTTGGCGGCTGCGCAGCCGGCGCGCTGATCGTCGGGGCGGGCGTCGGTTCGGTGGCGACCGAATGGCGCCGGCTGTGGCGACTACGCCAGCGCGCCCACGAGCGCGATGAGGCGCGGGACCTGATGCACAGCCATGCGGTTGGCAAAGGGCGCGCCTTTTGCGAAAAGCTGGCCCAGCAGGCGGGGCTGGATCACTCGCACCCGGCGCTGCAGCGCTGGTATGCGGCGATCCATGAAACGCAGAACGATCGTGAAGTGGTGAGCCTGTACGCGCAGATCGTGCAGCCGGTACTGGATGCGCAGGCGCGGCGTGAGATTAGCCGTTCGGCGGCGGAATCGACGCTGATGATTGCAGTCAGCCCGCTGGCGCTGGTGGATATGGCGTTTATCGCCTGGCGTAATTTACGTCTGATCAACCGCATCGCCACTCTGTACGGTATTGAACTGGGCTACTACAGCCGCCTGCGCCTGTTCCGCCTGGTGCTGCTGAATATCGCTTTTGCCGGCGCCAGCGAGCTGGTGCGGGAAGTCGGGATGGACTGGATGTCGCAGGATCTCGCGGCCAGGCTATCGGCGCGCGCGGCGCAGGGAATTGGCGCCGGTCTGCTGACGGCGCGGCTGGGTATTAAGGCGATGGAGCTGTGCCGTCCGCTGCCGTGGATCGCCGACGATAAACCGAGGCTGGGGGATTTTCGCCGCGAGCTGATCGGCCAGCTAAAAGAGACGTTGCAGAAGAGCAAAAGCGGCGCGGAAAAATAAGTCGCTTAAGCATTCCCGGCTTGCGGCGTGAACGCCTTAGCCGGGCTACCGTTTCACAGAAGGCTGTAACCTGTAGCCCGGCTACGCGCAGCGCAAGCCGGGGAGAAAAGCAGAAGCGATGATAGCCGCTTATCTCATCGTCATTTTCCTCTGAGCGCATAACTTTACGGCAGAAAGGCCATTTTTCCGCCATACTGTCAATAATTGTTGACAGCTATCTTCACGCCAGCAAATAACTGTCCTATCATTCATCGGTTATTGGCCTCTTTAGGGTGAAAACGCCTATGCGTCTTGAAGTCTTTTGTGAAGACCGTCTTGGTCTGACTCGTGAATTGCTCGATTTACTGGTGCTGCGCGGTATCGACCTGCGGGGCATCGATATTGACCCTATTGGCCGAATTTATCTCAACTTCGCCGAGCTGGATTTCGCCAGCTTCAGCAGCCTGATGGCGGAAATTCGTCGTATCGCCGGCGTCACCGACGTGCGCACCGTGGCGTGGATGCCGTCAGAGCGCGAACATCTGGCGCTCAGCGCGCTGCTGGTGGCGATGCCTGAGCCGGTGCTGTCTCTCGACACCAAAGGAAAAGTCGAACTGGCTAACCCGGCCAGCTGCCAGCTGTTTGGCCAGAGTCAGGAGAAGCTGCGCAGCCACCCGGTCGCGCAGCTGATTACCGATTTTAACGTCCAGCGCTGGCTGGAAAACAGTCCGCAGGAGTCCCACGCCGAGCACGTGGTGGTCAACGGGCAGAACTTCCTGCTGGAGATCACTCCGGTTTATCTCGAAGGCGAACACGGCGAGAAGGTACTGACCGGCGCGGTAGCGATGCTGCGTTCGACGGTCCGTATGGGGCGCCAGCTGCAAACGATGACCATTCAGGACACCAGCGCCTTTAGCCAGATCCTCGCCGTTGGGCCGAAAATGCGCCACGTTGTCGAGCAGGCCCGTAAGCTGGCCATGCTCAGCGCGCCGCTGCTGATCGTCGGTGATACCGGCACAGGGAAAGATTTGCTGGCCCACGCCTGCCATCTGGCCAGCCCGCGCGCGGGGAAACCTTATCTGGCGCTGAACTGCGGCTCCATCCCGGAAGACGCGGTGGAGAGCGAGCTGTTCGGCGACGCCGTTCAGGGCAAGAAAGGCTTCTTCGAGCAGGCTAACGGCGGCTCGGTTTTGCTGGATGAAATTGGCGAAATGTCGCCGCGCATGCAGACCAAGCTGCTGCGCTTCCTTAACGATGGAACTTTCCGCCGCGTTGGTGAAGATCATGAAGTCCACGTTGATGTCCGGGTGATCTGCGCTACCCAGAAAAACCTGGTGGAGCTGGTGCAAAAAGGGCTGTTCCGCGAGGACCTCTACTATCGTCTTAACGTCCTGACCCTGTATCTGCCGCCGCTGCGCGATTGCCCGCAGGACATCATGCCGCTGACCGAGCTGTTCGTGGCGCGTTTTGCCGATGAGCAGGGCATCCCGCGGCCGAAACTCTCCGCTGATTTGAACAGCGTTTTGATGCGCTACAGCTGGCCGGGCAACGTGCGCCAGCTCAAAAATGCGATCTATCGCGCGCTGACGCAGCTGGACGGTTTCGAGCTGCGCCCTCAGGATATTCTGCTGCCGGATCACGACGTCTCCTCGCTGGCGGTAGGCGAAGAAGCGATGGAAGGCTCGCTGGATGATATTACCCGTCGTTTCGAACGCTCGGTGCTCACCCAGCTTTATCGCAGCTTCCCCAGCACGCGTAAGCTGGCCAAGCGTCTTGGCGTCTCGCATACCGCCATCGCCAACAAGCTGCGTGAATATGGCCTGAGCCAGAAAAAGGGCGATGAGTAATGCCCGTCGGCCGGCTGCCTGCGCCGCCGGCCGGCATTTCCAGAAAAGGGAGGGGGGCTGGCGTCAAATGAATCGGTATATACTGCGTTTTTACCCTCTTTATGGCAGGCATACGCATGCGGATCTGGCGTAGTCATTTTTTTCAATGGATGAAACTGCTGGCGCTCTCCAGCGCGATCTCTTTTGTGCTGTTCTGGTTTCACCTTCCCGCCGCGCTGCTGCTGGGGCCGATGATTGCCGGCATCAGCCTGAGCCTGCGCGGTGCGGAAATTCGCGTACCCCGTCCCTTTTTTATTGCCGCCCAGACGATTATCGGCTGCATGATTGCCCGCAGCCTGACGCCCTCCATTTTCGGCGTTCTGCTGGCAAACTGGGCGCTGGTGCTGCTGATTCTCTTTTCCACGCTCGCTATCAGCGCGCTGGCGGGATGGCTGCTGGTGCGCTACAGCGATCTGCCCGGCGCCACCGGAGCGTGGGGGAGTTCGCCGGGCGGCGCCTCGGCGATGGTGATTATGGCCCAGGAGTACGGCGCCGATGTCCGGCTGGTCGCGCTGATGCAGTATCTGCGGGTGCTGTTTGTTGCCGGCGCCGCGGCGCTGGTGGTGCGCGTCGCGCTCGGCGGTGAAGCGCAGGAGATGACTCAGCAGGTCGCCTGGTTTCCGCCGATCAGCCGGCAGCTGCCGCTTACGCTGCTGTTGACGGCGGCGGCGGGGTGGCTTGGGCTGCGGCTGCGCTTTCCTTCCGGGGCGATGCTCTTCCCGATGCTGATTGGCGCGCTGGTGCAGGGAGAAGGCTGGCTGCTGCTCGAACTTCCCGAATGGCTGCTGGCGCTGGCCTATGCCGCCGTCGGCTGGAGCGTTGGTCTAAAGTTTAATAAACAGATTTTCCTGCTGGCGCTGAAAACCCTGCCGCAGATCCTGGCATCGATTATCGGCCTGATCCTGCTGTGCGCGCTGATGGCTTATGGGCTGACGCAGGTTTTGCCGCTGGACTTTATGACCGCCTATCTGGCAACCAGTCCGGGCGGACTGGACACGGTGGCGATTATCGCCGCCGGTACGCGGGCGGATATGTCGTTTATTATGGCAATGCAGACGCTGCGCCTGTTCACCATCTTATTGACCGGCCCGGCGATTGCGCGCTTCATCTCCCGCTATGCGGCGCGGCAATAAAAAAAGCCCCCGTTTAACGAGGGCTTACGTAACTCAGCGAGGATATTACGCTTTCAGCGCGGCCAGGGCTGCGTCGTAGTCCGGCTCTTCGGTGATTTCATTCACCAGCTGGCTGTAAACAACCTGGTCATTTTCATCAATGACGACCACAGCACGCGCCGCCAGACCGGCCAGCGGGCCCGCAGAGATAGCGACGCCGTAGTCGGCCAGGAACTGCGCGCCGCGCAGGGTGGACAGAGTGACAACGTTGTTCAGGCCTTCAGCGCCGCAGAAGCGAGACTGCGCGAACGGCAGGTCAGCGGAAATGCACAGCACGACGGTGTTGTCCAGTTCAGACGCCAGCTGGTTAAATTTACGTACCGATGCCGCGCAAACGCCGGTATCGATGCTTGGGAAAATGTTCAGCACTTTACGGGAGCCGGCGAACTGGCTCAGCGCGACGTCAGAGAGATCTTTGGCCACCAGCGTAAACGGCTGCGCTTTAGCGCCTGCCTGCGGAATGGTGCCTTGAACAGAAACGGGGTTGCCCTGGAAATGCACGGTTTGTGACATGGTTATCTTCCTGTTTACATATAGTTAACGTCGCGGCTAGTGTATGACATCCGTCATCAGCACGGCAAATCCTTTTAATACTTACCTGCGAGGTTCAGGGAATGCGAAATCTGCGAGTCTATGAAGAAGCCTGGCCGTTACATACTCCGTTTGTGATCGCCCGCGGCAGCCGCAGCGAGGCAAAAGTCGTGGTGGTGGAGATTGAAGAGAATGGCGTCAAGGGGACAGGTGAGTGCACGCCCTATCCTCGTTACGGAGAGAGTATAGCCTCGGTGATGGCGCAGATTATGGCGATTGGCGAACAGATTGAACGCGGCGTCTCTCGTGAGCAGATTCAGCACCTGCTGCCCCCCGGGGCCGCGCGTAACGCCGTGGATTGCGCGCTCTGGGACTGTCAGGCGCGCAGCGCGGGTAAGAGCATCGCGCAGCTGTTGGGCGTGACGCTGCCCAGCCGGGTGGTTACGGCGCAAACGGTGGTTATCGGCACGCCGGACCAGATGGCGGCGAGCGCGGCGGCGCTGTGGGAAAAAGGGGCCACGTTGCTAAAAGTAAAGCTCGACGATCATCTGATTAGCGAGCGGTTGATTGCCATTCGTGAAGCGGTTCCGCAGGCAACGCTCATCGTGGATGCCAACGAAGCCTGGCGCAGCGATGGCCTGGCCGAGCGCTGTCAGCTGCTGGCGGATATCGGCGTGGCGATGCTGGAACAGCCGCTTCCGGCTGGGGCCGATGAAGCGCTGGAGAATTTTATCCACCCGCTGCCCATTTGCGCCGATGAGAGCTGTCATACGCGCGACAGCCTGGCGGCGCTGCGCGGCCGCTATGAGATGGTCAATATCAAACTGGATAAGACCGGCGGTCTGACCGAAGCGCTGCTATTGGCTGAGGAGGCGGAGCGCCTGGGATTTGCGCGGATGCTGGGCTGTATGCTGTGTACCTCAAGAGCCATCAGCGCGGCGCTGCCGCTGGCGCCGCTGGCCCGATTTGCCGACCTCGATGGCCCGACCTGGCTGGCGGTGGACGTTGAGCCGGCGCTGCATTTCAGCACCGGCGTGCTTCATCTTTGAGGATGCCAGTGCAGCAGGTCCGTCATCGCCTGAAGGTATTTATCCGTCGCCTCGTCGGCGGATATCGGCGGGAATTCGGCGGTGATGCAGGGCAGGCCGATATCCGCGCACCAGCTGCCAAAGGAGCCGGGCGTTTCATAGCCGACGCTGCCCACCAGCGGCAGGCTGAACGCCCCGGCAAGCCACTGCCCCAGCGCGCTGTGGCCGGGGTCTTCAATACAGGCCAGCGGATCGTGAAACGAGACCACCCACGCGGGATGGATCTGGTGGATCAGCTGGCACAGCGCCTGGGTTTCCGGTTCTGAACCGGGTTTTTCGCCGGTGAGCAGAACCACATCGCGCTGTTCCGCCGCGCTGTTCCAGCGATAAACCGTTTCGCCTTCTTTCCAGTTTGCCGCCGGAAAATTCCGGTTCAGGTCGATGCCGCGCGCGTTGGCGCGCAGCCCCAGCTGGCAACCGTCCGGGTTGACCGCCAGCACGACATGATGGCGGCGCAGCTCGGGTTTGAGCGTACGTAGCGCGCAGGAGAGGGTGACAATCGATGCGTTTTCATCGCCGTGGGTACCGGCAAGTATCAGGCCGCTGCGGCTATCGGCCAGCGGTGCAGGGAACCACAACAGCGGTGCGCCGAGGTGAGACTGGCCATAGCGTTGTGTGCCGGGCGGAAAATCACCGCGCTGAGGGCGAGGACGAGAAACGGGCATAGGGCATCCTGTTGTCAGGTTATTTTTCAGCAGTGTTGTGTAAAACCGTCCCGGAATCAAATAGTTTCCAGCGAGGAGGAAATCAGCATATATGTCAACTTTCTTTCACAAGCCGTTTGCAATTTCAGGTGATGAAACAAATAATTATCGCACTGCCAGCTCTGGTTTTTTTATTTTAAAGGGGATCTTATGAAGTATCCTGTCACATTGACATGCGGCGCGCTGTGGTTAGCCAGCATCTCTTCTCTTGCCTGGGCGGCCGATGTCCCACCGGGCACCGTATTAGCCGAAAAACAGGTGCTGGTGCGGCACATCAAAGATGAACCCGCCTCCTTAGATCCCGCCAAAGCCGTCGGTCTGCCTGAAATTCAGGTTATCCGCGATCTTTTTGAAGGTTTAGTCAATCAGGACGAGAAAGGCAATCTGATCCCAGGCGTGGCGACTCGCTGGCAGAGCAATGATAATCGCGTCTGGACATTTACCCTGCGCGATAACGCCCGCTGGTCCGACGGAACGCCGGTAACGGCGGAGGATTTCGTCTATAGCTGGCGGCGGCTGGTTGATCCTAAAACCACCTCCCCGTTTGCCTGGTTTGCTGCGCTGGCCGGAATCGCCAATGCGCAAAATATTATTGATGGTAAAGCCGCGCCGGATACCCTCGGCGTCACCGCCGTGGACGCGCGTACCTTGCGCGTGCAGCTGGATAAACCGCTGCCGTGGTTCAGCAATCTGACGGCGAGCTTTGCTTTCTATCCGGTGCAGAAGGCTAACGTGGAGAGCGGCGACAACTGGACGCGTCCGGGAAGCCTGATTGGCAACGGCGCGTATGTCTTAAAAGATCGCGTGGTGAATGAAAAGCTGGTGGTGGTTCCCAATACGCACTACTGGGATAACGGCAAAACGGTGATCCAGCAGGTCACATTTACGCCCATTAACCAGGAATCGGCGGCCACCAAACGTTATCTGGCCGGCGATATCGATATCACCGAGTCGTTCCCGAAAAATCTGTACCAGAAGCTGCTGAAGGATATTCCGGGGCAGGTCTATACCCCGCCGCAGCTGGGTACTTATTATTACGCGTTTAACACGCAGAAAGGGCCAACCGCCGATGAGCGCGTCCGCCTGGCGCTCAGCATGACTATCGATCGCCGTCTGATGGCGGAGAAAATTCTGGGTACCGGCGAGAAACCGGCCTGGCGCTTTACCCCGGACGTGACCGCAGGCTTTACCCCGCAGCCGACGCAAATCGAGAGCATGAGCCAGGCCGAGCTGAATGCCCAGGCCAAAGCGCTGCTGCAGGCGGCGGGCTACGGTCCGAACCGTCCGCTGAAGCTGACGCTGCTGTACAACACCTCGGAGAACCACCAGAAAATCGCGATTGCGGTGGCTTCCATGTGGAAGAAAAATCTGGGCGTCGACGTGAAGCTGCAAAATCAGGAGTGGAAAACCTATATCGACAGCCGCAATACCGGCAACTTCGATGTGATTCGCGCCTCATGGGTCGGGGATTACAACGAGCCGTCGACGTTCCTGTCGCTGCTCACCTCGACCCACAGCGGTAATATCTCCCGTTTCAACGATCCGGCCTACGACAAAATTCTGACCCAGGCGGCGCTGGAAACATCGGAAAAGGCGCGCAATGACGATTACAACACGGCGGAAAAAATCATTATGGCGAAAGCGCCCATCGCGCCGATTTATCAGTACACCAACGGGCGTCTGATTAAACCGTGGCTGAAAGGGTATCCGATAGCCAATCCGGAGGACGTGGCCTATAGCCGCACAATGTATATCCTGAAGCACTGATGCGTACTGACCTCCTGCTAACATCAGGCAACCATCGCTAAACTCACAACTGGCGCGGCTTACAGCGCCAGTTTCTCCTTTCGCATTCCGAGTATCTTCACCCAGGTCGTTTCAGCCCCAAACTCCCACTTTCCGATGCTGCTATTCGTTCGGGATTAAAGCAAGAACCGTCAACCCAGTGAACAACTTTAACTCGCACGCGTTGCAGGCGTCGCAACGTAATAGTGCTGGCACCAGCAACCAGAGACACGCCTTGCCCGGCTGTTGCTAATACAACAGGCGGTGTGCATCAGTTGGCGCATTCGCAACAGCTCTTGCGCAAGCCAATTTATTAAAGCCATTGATTAACATGAATTAAATAATGCGCAGCCTTTGGCATGATTATCGCTAACACCCATATAACAAAATTAAAATAACTCTTCGATAAATATCGAATATGGTTATATAGGAAATGGATAATGACGCAGAAAGCTGACGAAAATATCAACATATTGGCGTTCTCTCGCCGTAGGTTGCTCTCGCAGAGCAACCTTAGCGGAGAAAGCGAGGAATGGCCGGGCGACTATCGGCAGGCAACGCTGGCGCTGATCTCCGGCTGGACCGGTATTGACTTCGGTCAGTATCGGCCGGACCAGGTGCTGAAATACCTGCATACCAACGCCATCCAGTCGGCGGTTGAGGCATTTTCCACCGCCGACCCGAATCGTCAATGGACGGTGGAAGCGCTGGCGGACTGGGTGGGTATCGGCGGCTTTGGCCCGCTGCTCGTCGGCAGTGCGGAAACGGTGGCCGATGAACTGCAATCCTGGGTCGAGGAAACCGATGTCGATGGCTTCAATCTGGCCTACGCCGTGACGCATGAAACCTTCCGCGACGTGGTGGAGCTATTAATACCAGAGCTGCAAAAACGCGGCGTCTTTAAGCAGGATTACCGGGAAGGCACGCTGCGCGAAAAACTGTTCGGCGCCGGGCCGCGCCTGACCGCGCCGCATCCGGGGGCAGACTACCGTCGCGGTGTGCGAAACGATGTCGGGGCGAAGGAGACGGCGGCATGATTGATATCGATAATCTGCATAAACGCTACCGCACGGCGGATGGCCGCGTCAGCGAGGTTCTGAAGGGATTATCGCTCAGGGTGCCCGCCAGCTCCATCACTGCGGTGGTAGGGCCGAGCGGCGCGGGGAAATCGACCCTGGCGCGCTGCATCAGCCTGCTGGAACGCCCCGATAGCGGCAGTATCAAGGTTAACGGCAAAGACTTGTCATTACTGTCAGGGGAGGCGCTGCGGCGTGAACGGCGCGCGATCGGCACCGTTTTTCAATCCTCAGCGCTGCTGAATCGCAAAACGGCGTGGCAAAACATCGCGGTGCCGCTGGAGTATCTGGGCGTGGTGGAACGCGACATTAAGGCGCGGGTCGGTGAACTACTGGAGAGCGTAGGGCTGAGTCACAAAGCGGAGGCCTATCCGTCCCAGCTTTCCGGCGGACAGCGTCAGCGCATTGGTATCGCTCGCGCGCTGGCATTACGTCCGTCGGTACTGCTGGCGGACGAGGCCACGTCTGGGCTGGATCCCCAGGCGACCGCCACGGTGCTGGGTTTGCTCCGACAGCTACGTGATGAGTACCGGCTGGCGATAGTCCTGATTACTCATGAAATGGATGCGGTACGCTCCGCGGCGGATGCGGTGGCGGAAATCCGCGATGGCGCGATAGTCCAGTACGGGCAGGTGAAAGAGCTGCTGGCCCGTCCGGATTCCCTGCTTGGTCAGCAGCTATTGCCGCTGTCGCCCATCGCTGTTAACAGCGATCTGCTGCTGCGCCTGAGTTATCGCTGGGATGTGCCGGTGGCGACTGACTGGATCAGCCGTCTGAGCCACCAGCATGCGCTACAGATAGATTTGCTCGGCGGCCATGTGGAAGTGATCAACGGTCAACTGGCGGGGCGTTTACAGGTCGGCGTCCGATTTCAGGGACAACGACTGTCAGCGGATCGAACGATCGCGCTTTTAGCGCAGCTGGGCATTGCGGCGGAAATCCTTGCACATGCCCCCGAGCTACAGGAGGCGGTATGAAACCGACAGTGATAAGCCAGGATACGCCGTGGCATGAAATCCACACATTGCTGCTGCCTGCTTATGGTGAAACCTGGCTGATGGTTGCCATTGTGATGCTGTTTGTGGTGACCCTTGGCGGCGTGGTGGGCGTGGTGTTATTCAACGCCTCGCCGCGAGGATTATTTCCGCGTCCCGCGCTTTACCAGGTGCTTAACTGGGGCGTCAACATGGGGCGCTCTCTGCCCTTTCTGGTGTTAATGGCGGCGATTATCCCGTTTACGTTCTGGCTTACGGGCACCACTATCGGCATCCCTGCCGCGGTGGTGCCGATGATTGCCGCTGGCGTGCCATTTTTTGGCCGTCTGGTGGAAAACGCCCTGCGCGAACTCCCGGCGGAGGTTACCGCGGTGGGGCTGGTGTGCGGCGGTTCGCGCTGGCAGATAATCCGCCACGCGCAGCTCAGCGAGGCGCTGCCTGCGCTGGTGGCGGCGGTCACGCTTAACCTGGTGTCGATGATCGAATATTCGGCGATTGCCGGCACTATCGGTGCGGGTGGGATCGGCTATCTGGCGGTCGTGTACGGCTATCAGCGTTTCGACAATCACATCATGATCGCCACCATTGTCGTGCTGATCGCCACGATTCAGATCATTCAATTCTTTGGCGACCGTCTGGTCAATAAGCTTCGCCACACTCAGGGGATTTCTTCATGACAACAGAACAGTTTGAACTCCGTAAAGCCCGCCGCTGGCCATGGCTGGTGGCGCTGGCAGCGATCGCGGCGCTGGCCGTCGCGTTCTGGTGGTGGCGCGGATACGCGCAGGCGCCGCAGGTCGTTTTCGGTACGACGTTAAAAATTCACTACGAACCGGCGATGGCGGGCGAGCAGCGAATTATTGAGTACATCAGTCAGCATATTGCGCCCGATTATGGCCTGAAGCTGGAGGCGGTGGGCGTACAGGATCCGGTACAGGCGGACAGAGCCGTGGCGGAGGGGCAGTATGCCGGCACTATCTATCAACATCAGTGGTGGCTTAAGCAGGTGGTGGACGCCAACGGTTTTGCGCTTTCGACGACCGTACCGGTTTTTCAGTGGGCCTTCGGGATCTATTCCGACCGCTATAAATCGGTACAGGATTTGCCCGTCGGGGCGACCCTCGTCGTGCCGGATGATGGCGCTAACCAGGGGCAGGCATTATGGTTGCTGCAAAGGATAGGGTTAATCTCACTCGATCCGGCGGTTGAGCCGCGCACGGCGAAACTGAAAAATATTGTCGGCAACCCGCACAAGTTCAATTTTAAAGAGCTGGATTTATTAACCATGCCGCGTGCACTGAATTCGGTGGATGCCGCTATTGGTTATGTCTCACAATTTGATGCCGGAAAAGTCCCGCGGGAAAAAGGCATATTATTCCCGCCTGCGCCTAAAACGTTTGCCTCGCAGTTAGTCATCGGTACACCGTATCTATCGCAGGAGAATATTGTCAAATTAAAACAGGCTTTTTCCGATCCGCGTATTCAGACATGGTTAAAGACCACTGACGATCCGCTGGTCAAAGACGTACTGGTTCCGGTCTCAGCAAACTAAGACATCATTGATGAAACGATAATAACCGGACGGGCGTTTGCTCGCCCGGTTACTGGCGTCATTATTTATCAACTTATTGAATATATTGATAATTATATGATTATTTATTGTTTTTAATATGCTAAAGCCCGGCTTATAACCAGAGTCACCTGCACAATTATATAAGGTAAATAATATGAGTACTCTGTCTGTTGATAATGCTGGCGCCGTTTCGGCACCGGTGAGTAGCGTCGGGGATGTGGCGCGATTAATTAATTCCGGCAGGGAGCAGAGTAAATATGCGCGGATGATTGTATTCCTCGCGCTCGGCGGTGTATTCCTCGACGCTTATGATTTAACCACGCTCTCTTACGGTATTGATGATGTGGTGCGGGAATTCCAGCTCTCGCCACTTTTAACCGGCATTGTCACCTCGTCAATAATGGTCGGCACGATTATCGGTAATTTAATCGGCGGCTGGCTGACGGATAAATATGGCCGTTATTCGGTGTTTATGGCCGATATGCTATTTTTTGTGGTATCGGCGATTGCGGCGGGACTGGCGCCGAATGTCTGGGTATTAATCGGCGCGCGATTCCTGATGGGGATTGGCGTCGGGATCGATCTCCCGGTCGCCATGTCTTATCTGGCCGAGTTTTCCCGCTTTAGCGGGAAGGGTAATAAGGCCGCGCGGCTCGCGGCCTGGTGTCCGATGTGGTACGCCGCCTCGACGGTCTGTTTTTTAATCATCTTTGGGCTCTATTTCCTGTTGCCAAAAGAACATCTGGACTGGCTGTGGCGCGCATCGCTGCTGTTCGGCGCGGTTCCGGCGCTGCTGATTATTGCCGTGCGCAGCAAATTCATGAATGAATCGCCGTTATGGGCGGCCAACCAGGGCGATTTGACCTCGGCTGTGCGTATTCTGCGCGACTCTTACGGGATCAACGCTCACGAAGCACCGCCAGAACGTCCTGCTCCGCCGCCCAAAGTGAGCTTTCGCGTGCTATTTGCAAAACCGTACCGCGAACGCACTATTGTCGCTGGGGTGATGAACGTCTGTATCTCATTTGAGTATACGGCGATCGCCTTTTTCCTGCCGTCCATTCTCGCCCAATTCCTTGGCGCTGGCGTGTTCGAAACCATCTCCGCTTCGCTGGGACTCAATGCGCTGTTCGCCTTTACCGGTGGGCTGCTGGGGATGCACCTGGCATGGAAATATCCGTCGCGACACGTCGCGATCGCCGGGTTCGCACTGCAGTTTATCGCCCTGATCGTCCTCGCGCTGGTGGGGCAGCCGCAGGCCGCGCTGGGTGTAGCGCTGGCGATTGCGATGCTGGGGTTGTGGCTGTTTGCCGAGGGCTTTGGTCCCGGCGCGCAGTTGATGATCTATCCGGCGCTTTCATACCCAACCGCTATTCGCGCCACCGGGGTCGGCTTCAGCCGCGCACTTTCCGGTATTGGCAGCGCGCTGGCGCTGTTTGTGCTGCCGCTGCTGCAGGCATCGCTCGGTACGCAAATGTTCTGGGTCGTATCGCTGGCCGCCATTATCCCGATTTTCTTCCTGCTCGCGGTACGCCATGAGCCTACCCAATATGACATTGACGACAGCCACCATTGAGGAACAGAAAATGACTTTACTCTCTACCGGCACCGACTATGAACAGCTGGCGGCGACCTTCCGACCGATTTTTGCTCGTATCGCGCAGGGGGCGGCGGCGCGCGAACAAAACCGCATCCTGCCCGATGAGCAGATCCGCTGGCTGAAAGAGGCCGGATTTGGCACGGTACGCATTCCGCGGGAAAAGGGCGGCTGGGGCGCGTCGTTGCCGCAATTAATTGCGCTGCTTATTGAGCTGGCTCAGGCCGACTCCAACCTGCCGCAGGCGCTGCGGGCGCATTTCGCCTTCGTTGAAGACCGCCTCAATCAACCTGACTCGCCGGCGCGCGATCGCTGGTTCCGTCGCTTCCTCGACGGCGAGCTGGTGGGCAGCGGCTGGACCGAAATCGGCGCGGTCAGGCTGGGGGAGGTTTTCACCCGCGTAACGCCCGTTGAAGGCGGCTGGCGGCTGGACGGTGAGAAATTCTATAGCACAGGTACGCTGTTTGCCGACTGGATAGATGTTTTCGCCCGGCGCAGCGACAACCAGGGCGATGTGATTGCGCTGGTCAGCACGAGCCAGGCCGGCGTTGAACGTGAGGATGACTGGGACGGCTTCGGTCAGCGTCTGACCGGCAGCGGCACGACCCGCTTCAAACAGGCGCAGGTGGAGCAGGATCACGTCTACGACTTTGCGCAGCGCTTTCGTTATCAGACCGCGTTTTATCAGCATATCCTGCTGGCGACGCTGGCGGGAATTGGCCTGGCGGTTGAGCGTGACGTCGCCGAAGGCGTGAAAAAGCGGACCCGGATGTACAGCCACGGCAATGCCGCCGTGCCGCGCGACGATGCGCAGGTACTCCAGGTTGTGGGACAAATCAGTAGCTGGAGTTGGGCGACGCGGGCGGCGGTATTGCAGGCGGCGGAATCGTTGCATCAGGCCTACCTTGCGCATGCCAGCGGCGACGAAGCGCTCATTGAACAGCGCAATCGCCTGGCTGAAGTCGAAGCGGCCCAGGCTCAGGTAATTGCCAGCGACTGGATCCCGCGTGCGGCCACCGAGCTGTTCAACGCCCTCGGCGCGTCGGATACGCGAGTGAGTAAGGCCCTGGATCGGCACTGGCGCAACGCGCGCACCGTGGCATCGCACAATCCGGTGATTTATAAGGCGCGAAATATCGGTAACTGGTTGGTTAACGGCGAAGCGCCAACCTTTATCTGGCAGATTGGCGACGGCGAGAAATCGCAGGGCTGAGAAACACGGCGAAGGAGCCTCTCCGTAAGGATCGTTGGCACCCCCATCACGATTGAGCGGGGGAGCATCCCCCGGATCATGGACGACTGGGGGCAGCGATCGTGCCAGGTCTGGCTGGCTAACACCCCAGTATATTGGGTACGGATAAAGTAACGGGGCTACACTTCCTTCATCAACATGTACGCAAGGGAAAACGACATCAGGGCAGCGGTGGGCTGGAGACGCTGGTGCAGGACGGCGACCTTTTCGCAGATATTGCAATACGGTCTGACTCTTAAACAACAAATAGCTACCGAAAATGCGGCAAGAAACTGCCGCATGCCACTCTTTAACGCGTTAAGAAGATGGCTGAGGTCCAAATCCGGGACTGGTCCTTTTGCCTGGCACTGATGAAGAACGGATGTTCCCGTTTTTCTGACAGGATAAGTTCAGAAAGTGGAATTTCGCCGCTGATATCACGCGGAAGCGGCTGTTCGGTAACCAGTTCAATATCTACCTGAAGTTCGGTGCCTGGAAGCGTAAAAGTCTCTTTGCCTGCAATCAGAAGCGTTTGACCATCAATATCCGTTTCAAAAACCGGCGCCCAGGCATGTGGTTGTGGCAAAAGCGGATCGCCCACTTTGATATAGCTACTGATGTCCAGATGAACGTGTATTTTTGCTCCGGCCAGCCCACCGGTACTGACAGTAACTGTGTCGCTGTCACCATTGGTGTCGGTCCGCAAGCCAATCTGTGTATGACTTTTACGCCAGACGGTCTGCTCCGGGTGATCTGCGCCCGAGAGGGAAAACGCATTGATTGGTGTCCCTGTGACCTCAATATGTCCAGTCCAGTAAGCACCCCGATAGCGGTCCTTAATGCGTGCCCCCCCCAGACGCACCCGGAACTGATATTTAGAGCGCCCAAATTCCGCGTGCAAATCGCGATGCCATACCTCTCTTTCTCCATCGTAAAGCGTTACCGCTTCCCAGCCCGCATCGCCTAACAGACGATAACGCAGTACATCTGCTGAACTGAATTCCGCTACATCTCCCATCAGCGCATCGCCCGCACGCAACTCGGCATAGCTTCGTTCACCTGTTGTGGCATAGGTGTGGCGGGCACGAAGCGCTGCAGCCACACCTTTTCTGTCGAATTGTTCAGCAAGTACGCCAGTCAGGCCTCCACGGGATCCGAAGACGGCTGTCGCAGGCACGCCACCACCACATCGCCCCTGATGTTCATCGCTGTTGGCGGTCGCGCCCAGACGATAGCCCCGTTCGAGCGCCTCGGCATAGACCCAGTGAAACTGCCCCCAGGCGGAACCGACTTCTATCAAGCGCTCCAGCTCCGGGTGATGCCAGTCCAGGTTGCAGCGACGCCCGCCAACATGCGGGATTAACAGATGTTTGTGCGGTTCGCGTGCGTAGGCCGCATAAAGTTCATCAAGTGGCCATGCACCCGGTTTGATGGTTCCGGCAGTGAACTCATTCCACTCGAATGAACGCACCAGCCGCCCCTGATTATCAAACGGGAACTGAGGTTCATCATCTTCAAGGAACACCACATTATGATCGCCACCGGCGCAGGTATTACCGCACCACTCGGTACCGGAATAGCAGACAAAACTGTCTGGCTGGTTCAGCGCATTAATCAGCTTTACCGCCTGCTTCCAGCGCGCTTCAGTCACGTTAAAATCGTTGGCGGTATAGCCAAGAATATCGAGACCGGCGACATCACGCCCGTAGCTGAGGTTATACAGCGTGTCGTTGGTACCAACCGTGTCATCAGAATGCACATGAAGATCGGCATAGAGCGGGCGCAGACCTGTGGCGGTTTCCTCCACCGTTATCCATCCTTTGCCTTCCAGCAAGGGCAGCGTGCCCAGTGCGGCGCTGAACGACCATTCTCCTGCGCAGAGATGCAAATCGCTGATACGCGCAATCGCCCAGCCCTCTTCGGCCAGCCGGAAATCATGATGCTCTGTTTCACCTCCCGATGAGGTCAGCGTCAGGCGTCCTGCCAGCGGCAGGCTCCGGCAGGTATTCCCCCAGCGGTCATCCAGCCGGACGATAACGGAGAAAGGCGTTTCAGGTGTCAGCAACCTTGGCGCGATCGCGGCAAGAGAAGCGGGCTCACCGGGCACGATATCCAGCAGCGTATCGCCGGGTACCTCAGCAAATTTTGAGCTCCCCAGCGGATCAACAAACAGGCGGAAGCGGAAAGCTTTCTCAACGAAACTCTGTACACGCGTACCGCCCCCGCCATGGCGCCGATCGCCCAGGCGGATAATGATTTTGTCTCCCGGATTGATGTAGCCATCAATAATGTCGATCAGAATGGCTTTCTGGAACGGACGCTCGTGCCCCTTCTGATCAAAACGCACCTTCAAATGCTGGACCGTGGCAGGGCTCTGTCCTGGCACTAGCGGGCCTGCCTGATACTCGGCGCTGACATAGTTGGCTGCCGAGGGATCGCTGGTCTGAAACAGCGCCCAGTCCGAGTAAAATTTAAAGGCGAGCTTCAGCCATGCGCCGTCAGCAAGCCCGCTGGCGCCCACGGTATATACCAGTTGGATCTCTTCCCACGCACCGGCAGTCAACTGAGTATGCGAGCAGGCCACACTGCCCAGAAACGGCCGGGCTTTATTCTGCTCATACAAGCCCTTCGGAGCGATGTAATCGCCTGCATCACGGATATCGAACTGACTCACATTAACCTCACAATTATTGGGCGCGCCAGCGCTGATAGCGCTGTTCAATGCGGCGAAAAACAAGATTTTCCATTAACCAGGCGATAAGCCCGATAAGGCAAATTCCCAGTAGTACCTGACTGCTGTTACCCGTCTGTCCGCCCATGGCAACCATCCAGCCTATGCCCTGAGAGGCGCCGAGCATTTCCGCTGCCACCAGCGCACGCCATGCCTGGCTGAATCCGATGCGCAGTGCGGCGGTGATAAATGGCAGGGAGCTGGGCAGATAGACATGAAGAAGCAGTTGAAACGGTCGAGCTCCCAGCGTGCGTGCTGCACGCACTTCACCGCCACGGATGCCGCGGATCCCCTCCTGAATGGTCAGACACATCGGGAACAGCGCAGCGATGACAATCACCACCACGATGGAAACGAATCCCAGGCCGAAGATCAGCAGCATCAGCGGTGCCCATGCGATGGGCGGGATAGCCATAAACAGGCTGTTCAGCGGCGTAAGGAACTCCCTGACGCGATCGGAAAGTCCGGCGCTGACGCCAAGAATCAGTGCCAGCAGCACGGCAGTCATAAAGCCGGTGAATTCTTCCAGCAGGCTGGCCTGTAGCTGACCCCAGATGGAACCATCACTGAACCAGCGTATGGCTTCCCGCCATACGTCCCAGGGTTGCGGCAACACATAAGAGGGATAGTGACTCGCAACGATAATCCAGACCATGAGTAATGCGGGCAGGGAAGCCCAGCCCCAGTTGGGTTTGAACTTCACTGCGTTATCCCTGCTTTTGTCAGCCACTGCGTATCAACAAATTCATTCAGCTCTGGCGCCTTTTGCATGTAGCCCAGCGTCTGTGAGTCCTTCATCAGCTGCTCAAAAAAGGCGCCATCTTTCTTCGTCAGTGACACAGACCACTCAATACGTTTACGGGCTTCCTGAACCAGCGCCTCCGGCGGCAGCGTTTTACCGTCAGCGGTTTTAATGGCCCGCAGCTTAAACGCATCGGCCATGATCCGATCGGCTTCTGCAGGATGCTGATTGATAAAATCCACTGCTTTCTGATGCGCACGGATAAGCTTCACTACATCGTCCGGGCGGTCCTTCAGGGTCTCCGGTAACGCCATCAGTACATACCACGGATAACCTGGTTGGACTTTGTTTACATCGAGCAGCAGTCTGGCGTCGCCGCGCAGCAGTGCTTCGCTGACAAAGGGCTCCCAGGTGAAGGCTGCATCCACAACGCCCTGCTGCAGCGCAGCGGGCATGTTACCGGCGGGCATACTCAGGATCTGAGCATCTTTGTCAGCAACCAGACCTGCCTGCTGTTGCAGCACCACACCGCGCAGCAGAACATCCATTCCGCTCCCTTTTTTGACGCCAGCGATGCGTTTGCCTTTTAGGTCAGCCAACCGGGAAATAGCACTCTGTGCGGGAACGATCAGCGCGGCCTGTCCGCTGTTCACCTTAGCGATAATTTGCCCCTTGAGCCCGCGCGAAAACCACTGGAATACCGGTGTCGCACCCATATAGGCTGCATCAAGTTCATGCGCCGCCAGCGCCTGACTGATGACGGGACCATCACCAAAGGATTTAAGCTCGACGGTCAGCCCTTCCTGCTGATAAAAACCCTCTTTCTCGGCGATAAGTGCAGGCGCGTTGGCCAGCGCATAGACCCAGCCAATACGCAGCGGCTGGGAATCCGCAGCGTCAGCAGCATTGAATAAAACCCCTGATATCAGCACAGCAAGAAATGATTTACCCATTTGATTGATGTTCCGTTTTGTTAGAGTGAGTGGTTGTCGGACTGCTGCATCACATCGGTAATGCGCTTCAGTAATTCATTACGGTACATGGCAAAAGCCGGAAGCTGTCGCGTCTCCAGATTGCTTCGCGGGCGCGGTAAGGCGATGGACAATTCGCTGTGTACGCCACCGGGTGCACGATTCAGAACGATGACGCGGTCAGCAAGAAACACAGCCTCTTCAATATCGTGGGTGATGAAGACCGTTGTCTGCCCAATGGCGGACCAGAGACGTAGTGTCTCCTCGTTCATGTCCCCACGGGTGATGGCATCGAGCGCAGCAAATGGTTCGTCCATTAACAGAACATCCGGCTCCAGCGCCAGCGCGCGAGCCAGTGACACGCGCTGCTGCATGCCCCCGGACATCTGGTGCGGCAACTGATGTGCGGCATGTACCAGGCCCACACGTTGCAGATATGTCATAGCGCGTCGGCGCTGAGAGGCCACGTCCTCGCGCCTTTGCATCCGCAATCCGAACCGGACATTCTCCAGCGCGGTCAGCCAGCCAAAGAGCTGTGGCTGCTGAAAAACATAGCCAAGCCGATGGTTTTCCGGCGTGGTACGCTCACCGCCAATCCGCACGGCTCCCCGCTCCGGCTCTGTGAAACCGGCCAGCAGATTGAGTAACGTGCTCTTACCGCACCCCGAGGGGCCCAGCAACACCACAAACTCCCCCTGGCGGGCATGAAAACTGAAATGGCTGAATACCGGCGCGCCGCCGGGATAGCGAAAAGTGATATTGTCTACCGCCAGTGCGTATGGTTGAGAATTCGTCATGCTGAGCGTCACGTATAAGAAATAATGAGATGTGGTTATAATACGTATTAATACAAGTTGATCTAAGATCGCTTCTGACTAAACTAGATCCGAACGGAATACGAGAGACGGAACCTGAATGACACTGGTGCGTGAAAACATTACATCGCTCTACCGGCAGATTGCCGATACCCTGCGGCAGGAAATTGCCGCCGGGCATTTTCAACCTGGCGGAAAACTGCCCTCTGAAGCTGCGCTTGAACAGCGATTTGCGGTCAGCAGGGTGACGGTACGGCTCGCGCTGAAGCATCTGACAGAGCAGGGGATTGTCGAGCGCAAGCAGGGAAAGGGAACCTACATATCGGGCAAGAAGGTTGCACATGGCATCAACGTCATGCGTAGCTTTCATGAGTCGCTAAAGCAGCAGGGGCTGAATGCCACAATGCGTTTGCTGGTCAAAGAGGAGGTGCCAACGCCAGAGTCGCTGCAATCGCTGTTTCAAATGTCCCGGACGCTGACGTTTATTTCACGGCTGCATCTGGTGGATAATGATCCCATTGCGGTGGGTTACAGTCATTTCCCTGCATTTCCTCATGAGCTGAGCTGGGAAGAGACCGAGAAGGAACCGACCTGGGTCCTGTTAGAAAAAGCCACGCAACATCACATCAGTCGCTCCGATATTGCCATCCGGCTGGCCTTCGCGGATAAGGGACTCGTTGACGTGCTGGGAACCGATAAAAACGCGCCGCTTTTTCTACTGGAGCGAACATCCTGGTTTGAAAACGGGCAGTGCGCTGAGAACTCTCGCTTTTTCATTCGTCCGGAACGCTACGAGTTTATTTTGAGCAACAGCTGAAGTAGGGGTTCTGATTCTCACCGGTGATTTAATTTGACTGGGTATTCAGAGTATTGGCAATCCGGTCATGAACCTCGCGATCTGGATGATGTTCATCATTCTGTTATCAGAATATGGGGTGAATGTCATTAGCCCTTAATCTTCTTCGTAAATCATCGTAGCTACTATTGAATGAGCGCTGACAGGGGGATACATGGATTCAGCATACGCGTTTAAGAATTTGGTTTCAGGAATGTCCCCCCGGAAAGTGAAGGCATGTTTCTTGTCTGGCCCACATGCGAGTCAACAGGGCACTCCCTGATACTTCGTGTTTTGTTATGACACCACCTGATCTCTGTATGTCCTGTTTATCGCTGCGCTTTGCTATAACCTCTTCTATACACAGCGTATTAACATCGTTGCCCTTGCGCGATATTCAGCACAGAGACACCTATGGATATTGATAAAATCACAAAATTGATCGAACTGGTCGAAGCGTCAGGCATCTCCGAACTGGAAATTTCTGAAGGCGAAGAGTCTGTTCGCATCAGCCGCACCGCGCCGAATGTCGGCTACCCAATGATGCAGCAGGCTTATGCTGCGCCGATAGCCCAGCCTTCGGTAGCCGCTGTCGTACCAGCCGTAACCGCTACGGAAGCACCGACTGCCGCAGCGGAAATCAGTGGCAACATCGTACGTTCCCCAATGGTTGGTACTTTCTACCGCACCCCGAGCCCGGACGCGAAAGCCTTCATCGAAATGGGGCAGAAAGTTAACGCGGGCGACACCCTGTGCATCGTTGAAGCCATGAAAATGATGAACCAGATCGAAGCGGATAAAGCAGGCGTGGTGAAAGCCATTCTGGTGGAAAGTGGCCAACCGGTTGAATTTGACGAGCCGCTGGTCGTCATCGAGTCATGAGGCGCACATGCTGGATAAAATTGTTATCGCTAACCGCGGCGAGATCGCACTGCGTATTCTTCGTGCCTGTCAGGAACTGGGCATCAGGACCGTCGCCGTGCACTCCACCGCGGATCGCGATTTAAAACACGTACTGCTGGCGGACGAAACGGTCTCTATCGGTCCGGCACCGTCCGTGAAAAGCTATCTTAACATCCCGGCGATCATCTCTGCTGCCGAAATCACCGGCGCCGTGGCGATCCACCCGGGCTACGGCTTCCTTTCTGAGAACGCCAACTTTGCCGAACAGGTTGAACGCTCGGGCTTTATCTTTATCGGCCCGAAGGCCGACACCATTCGCCTGATGGGCGACAAAGTGTCCGCGATTACCGCCATGAAGAAAGCCGGCGTGCCGACCGTTCCGGGCTCTGACGGTCCGCTTGGCGATGATATTGACGTGAACCGCGCACATGCCAAACGCATCGGTTACCCGGTGATTATCAAAGCCTCCGGCGGCGGCGGCGGTCGCGGCATGCGCGTCGTGCATAAAGATGCCGACCTGGCGCACTCCATCACCATGACCCGTGCGGAAGCGAAAGCCGCTTTCAACAACGACATGGTGTACATGGAGAAATACCTGGAAAATCCCCGTCACATCGAGATCCAGGTGCTGGCAGACGGCCAGGGTAACGCCATCTATCTGGCCGAGCGCGACTGCTCCATGCAGCGCCGCCACCAGAAAGTGGTGGAAGAAGCACCGGCGCCGGGTATCACCCCGGAATTGCGTCGCTATATCGGCGAGCGTTGCTCGAAAGCCTGTGTGGATATCGGCTATCGCGGGGCGGGTACTTTCGAGTTCCTGTTCGAAAACGGCGAGTTCTACTTTATTGAAATGAACACCCGTATTCAGGTAGAACACCCGGTAACCGAGATGATCACCGGTGTTGACCTGATCAAAGAGCAACTGTGTATTGCAGCCGGTCAGCCACTGTCTATCAAGCAGGATGAAGTGGTGGTTAGGGGCCATGCGGTGGAATGTCGTATCAACGCCGAAGATCCGGACACCTTCCTGCCGAGCCCGGGTAAAATCACGCGCTTCCACGCACCGGGTGGTTTTGGCGTTCGCTGGGAATCGCACATTTACGCCGGCTATACCGTGCCGCCGTATTACGATTCCATGATCGGCAAACTGATCTGCTACGGTGAGAGCCGCGATGTGGCGATTGCGCGCATGAAGAATGCGTTGCAGGAGCTGATTATCGACGGTATCAAAACCAACGTGGAGTTGCAGACCCGCATCATGAACGACGAAAATTTCCAGAACGGTGGCACCAATATCCACTATCTGGAAAAGAAACTTGGCTTGCACGAGAAATAATTCCTTCCCGCAAGCTTCTCCCTCTCCTGCATGGAGAGGGAATTGTTCATTCCCTTCATATTTCCAGTTTTTACTGCTGGACTTATCCGCAATCACGGTGAGTTGAACTGCTTTTGATTTTCCTGGTAATAAATTTCCCGTATGACGTTATAGCAATCTTGTAAAAGCTACACCCCTTCGCCAGGAGTAACCTGAAGTCGGTTAAAACGGTTTCTATTCTGTGACTTACGGAGGTGTGTTTTGTCTGAACTGTCTTATGTGTCCGGTGCGCGTCACTCGGCGTGGTCCATCTATCTGGCGCAAGTGGAACGTGTCCTGCCCTTGTTGGGGGAGCTGAGCCACTGGGCCGATACCCTGCGTCATCCGCGCCGCGCGTTAATCGTCGATATTCCGCTGGAAATGGATGACGGCAGCGTACGCCATTTCGAGGGCTATCGGGTCCAGCACAATTTATCGCGCGGGCCGGGCAAGGGCGGGGTGCGTTTTCATCCTGATGTCACTCTGGAAGAGGTGATGGCGCTCTCCGCCTGGATGACCGTCAAATGCGCGGCGCTGAATTTGCCCTTCGGCGGCGCGAAAGGCGGCGTGCGCGTCGACCCCGTTACGCTGTCACATAAAGAACTGGAGCGCCTGACCCGGCGCTATACCAGCGAAATCGGTATTTTTATCGGGCCACAGCAGGATATTCCGGCACCGGATGTCGGTACCAATGCGCAAATCATGGCGTGGATGATGGATACCTGGTCGATGAACGTTGGCAAGCCCTCCACGGGCGCGGTCACCGGTAAACCGGTCCATCTGGGCGGTTCGCTGGGGCGCGTTAAAGCAACCGGACGCGGCGTGTATGTGACGGGCTGCCAGGCGGCGCAGGCGCTGGGTATCGACGTGGCGCAAAGCCGTGTGGCGGTGCAGGGCTTTGGCAACGTTGGCAGCGTCAGCGCCGGGCTGTTCCATCAGCACGGCGCACGTGTTGTCGCGGTACAGGATCAGTTCTGCACGCTCTATCACCCAGACGGCATTGATATACCGGCGCTGATTGCCTGGCAAAAGGCGCATGGCAAGATCCTCGGTTTTCCTGGCGCTGATACTGTGGCGGATGAAACGTTCTGGACGCGGGATCACGACATACTGATCCCGGCGGCGCTGGAAGGGCAAATTACCGCAGAACGCGCTGCCGCTTTATCCTGCAAGCTGGTGCTGGAAGGGGCTAATGGCCCGACACTGCCGGAAGCCGATGATATTTTGCAGGCGCGGGGCGTGGTGGTCGTACCGGATGTTATCGCCAACGCGGGTGGCGTCACCGTCAGCTACTTCGAATGGGTACAGGATTTTTCCAGCTTTTTCTGGAGTGAAGAGGAGATCGACAAACGGCTGGATACCATTATGCAAAGTGCGCTGGAAACCGTGTGGAATAAAGCGCAGACACTGAATATAACCCTGCGTACCGCCGCTTATGCCGTGGCCTGCGAACGTATCCTGTTGGCGCGTAAAGACAGAGGATTATATCCGTAATATTCGATCGGTTCGCGCCGCCATGGAATGCTCCCGGATGACGGCGCGAACGCTTTATCCGGGCTACTTGCCTGCACGGTTGGAGCCCCGATAAGCGAGGCGCCACCGGGGATATTCATGAATGGCGGTTCAGGATTATGAGGAACGCATGATTTGCCCTTTGCGCTGACGCCTATCGCACCAGATAGTGAAGATCCCGGCGACAGCAACGATAGCGGCCCCAATCAGTGTGGCGTGTCCGGGCAGACTGTCGAGAAACAGATAGCCAATCACCATCGACCACACCAGCGTGGTGTAATCAAACGGTGCCAGCAGTGATGCATCGGCATAGCGCAGGCTGAGTGTCACCAGAATTTGTGCCACACCGCCAAAAAAACCACAGCCAAATAGCAGCGCCCACTGCCAGCCTGTTGGACGTGACCAGCCAAATAGCGCAGACGACAGGCCAATTAGCGTCGTCATTAATGAAAAATAGAAGACGATGGCGCCTGGCGTCTCGATACCATTTAAAAAGCGAATTTGTACACTGGAGGTTGCCGAACAGACTGCCGCCAGCAGCGCGAACACCGCCCCTAAGGCTGCGCCGTCAAGAGTAAGCCCCGATGAGCGCAAAGCGTGGCCCAGCGTCAGGTTTGACGACAGCATAATGACGATGCCGCTAAAGCCAACAACTACCGCCAGCCAGCGGGAAAAACGGACATTTTCTTTCAGCAGGAGTGCCGCCATCAGCACGGTAAAGAGCGGAGCGGCATAGCTGATGGCGGTGGCATCAGCCAGCGAAATATAGACCAGCGCCAGGTAGTTAAAATACATGCCACCGGTCCCGGAAAAACCGCGAATAAAATGGCCGAAAATATTGCGGGTTTTGAGGCTTTTCATGACGTTGCCCTGCAGCTTTAGCCACAGTAGCAGCGGGAATAATGCGACAAATGAACGGAAAAAAATCACTTCTCCGGTGGGGATGGCGCCGTTGAGCCCTTTGACGCAGGCCAGCATTAATGTCGCGCACAGTGCTGACATTATTTTCAGCAACATCCCGAGTTTGGCATTCATTATCTTACCTTTGATTTGACAACGTACAGATGTGGATGAAACCCAACCTTAGAACGTCGGGAAAGTGCGCTGATAAGATAATTTGCCTCTGTCTGAATAACCTTTTCTTATTACCGTAACGGCGCGTTTTCGCATGGTATCCGTCATATAAATTGTGTATCCCGCGACAGGGTTTCCCTCTTATACCGTCGAAAATAAAGCCCGTATATTCCAGGGTATACGGTCTGCCATACCGAATGAAATCTGGTAATACAACGGCGTGTATTCAACGAGTTAGCACTTTGGGGAAAACATCATGACAGCAAAGAAATTATCTGCCGCTCTGGCATTGCCACTTTTACTGACCAGCATTGGGGCCAGTGCTGATCTGCTCTCGGATATTACTGCGCATGGCGATCTGAAATGTGCGGTCTACTCCGACGTACCGCCATTTTCATCGCCGGATGTCAAAACGCGTCAACTGGTGGGCATGGACGTTGACCTTTGCACGGCGCTGGCAGAGAAAATGGGGCTGAAATTAACGCTGGTGCCGACCTCTGTTGAGGCACGCATTGCGGTTATCGCAACGGGCCGTGCCGATGTACTGATTGCTAACCTTGCCTACACCAAAACGCGTGGCAATCAGATCCAGTTCAGCGACCCGTACTATGTCGCCAAAGAGATGCTGCTGGTGAAAAAAGAGAACGCGGATAAAACCCTCGCCGATTTTAAAGGCAAACGTATCAGCGCCACCAAAGGCACCACCTCTGAGCAGTCGATCCATATTAAAGGCGGCAAGGCCGTGACATTCCAGGATGCGGCATCCGCTTTCCTCGCACTGGAACAAAACAAGGTGGTCGGCTTTGTGACCAACACCATGACCGGCATTAAGATGATCTCCCAGGCGAAAAAAGACGGTGTTGAGCTTGCGATGATCAAAGAACCTATGGCACTGGAGCCGATTGGCGTGGGCATGAAACGTGACGAACCCGCGCTGCTCAACGCGGTTAATACCAGCCTGAAAACCATCGACAGCGATGGCACCATCGACAAAATCTGGGACCGCTGGATTGGGCCAAATACCGAGTACAAGATGGTGCGCGAAGAGCGCGTACAGCCACTGTCGAACCTGAAATTTGAACCGCTGGAATAAGTTATGGCCTGGTTAGAGCAACACGCGTCTGTTTCTTTAGCGGCGGAGATCACGCTCTCGACTATGGGGAGTCGTGCCTGGCTGGTGGAAGCGCCGGGGGAATTTAGCCTGGCCGCGCAACGGCGAATCTGGTCCCTGGCGCAAAGGCTCTCTCAATGTGATGACGTCGAAACGCTGATTCCCGGCGTCACCAATTTACTGGTGTTGCTCAGACAGACGCCGGAAGAGGAGGACGCATTCCCGCATCGGCTACGTGAATACTGGCGAGAAGCGCGGGAGGTGCAGCCGCAGGGGCAATTGATTGAGATCCCGGTGCACTATGGCGGCGAGCTGGCAAGCGATCTTGCATCGGTGTGCCGCCACACCGGTTTTACGGAAAAAGAGGTGATCCGCCGCCACTATCAGGGGGAATACACCGTGGTGGCGTTGGGCAGCGCGCCGGGGTTTGGTTATTTGCATGGTCTGGATCCTTTGCTGGCGACGCCGCGTAAAAAGGTGCCCTCGCTCAATATGCTCAAAGGGACAGTGACCATTGGTGGTGCGCAAACGGGCGTGTCGGTATTGACCGGGCCGAATGGCTGGAACGCGATTGGTTTTGCCGAACTGGAGGTGTTTGATCCGCATGCGGCTAACCCCGCGTTGATGGCCCCTGGTGACAGCATCCGTTTTTTACCCGAAAGGATAGAACTGTGATCGAAATCGAACGCACGGGCTCGCTAAACACCGTGCAGGATTTGGGGCGTTTTGGTTTCCGCCACCTTGGCGTGTCAGTCAGCGGCGTCATGGACCCGCTGGCCTTGCGGGCAGGTAACGCGCTGTTGGGCAACGATGACAACGCTGCCGTCATTGAAGTGCAGATGTTTCCATTTCGTGTGCGCTTTCATGAAGCAGTAACCATTGCGTTGACAGGGGCTGACTGCCGGGCGCGTCTGGATGATACCGATCTGCCACCCTGGTGGGGCTGCCAGGTTAAAAAAGGCCAGGTACTGGAGATGCGTTATCCTCGTTCCGGTAGCCGGGGGTATCTCTGTGTGGCCGGCGGCATCAATGTGCCCGAGGTGTTAGGTTCGCGCAGCACCGCGCTGCGAGGCGGCTTTGGCGGCGTTGAGGGGCGTCCGCTGGAGGCAGGAGATCGACTACCCCCTGGCCCGGCAACGTACAAGCCGTTGCCTGAAGGCGGTGTGGGTATTGAGCCGCCGGAACTGGCGCTACGTGATGTTTTTGCCGCCCCGGTGAAGGGAATTGTGCCGGTGCGGGCGATTCCATCCGGCGAGTATGCGTTATTCGCGGCGGATCATCTGCGTTTCTGGCAGCAACCCTGGCAGATTTCCCGCCAAAGCAACCGCACCGGTTATCGCCTTGCCGGTGAACCGATTTTCCCCTCCCGTACGGTTGAGATGCGTTCTTATGGGCTGATTCCGGGCATTGTGCAGGTGCCGCCAGCAGGGGAGCCGATCATACAGTTAAGCGATGCGAATACCGCAGGTGGTTATCCCAAAATTGCCTGCGTGATTGAAGAAGATCTCTGGCGGCTCGGCCAGCTACAGGCCGGGCAGTCGATTCAGTTAATCCAGAGTGATGCGAAGCAGGCTATCGTGGCGCGGCAGGCGACTGAACGCTGGCTGGCACGGTTGCGCGATTTTTCGCGTTCGCTTATCAGCGTGAATGGGAAATAAACAATGATGAAAATAGATGTGAACTCCGATATGGGAGAGGGCTTTGGTGTTTATCAACTCTGTGATGATGAAGCCCTGATGCAGGTCGTCTCTTCGGCCAATATCGCCTGCGGTTTTCATGCGGGGGATCCGGCCATCATGACGCAAATGGTACGCCTGGCGAAGCTTCGGGGTGTTGGAATTGGCGCGCATCCGGGGCTGCCGGACAGGTCAGGATTTGGACGTAAAGAGATTGCCTTTAGCCCGGATGAGATTTGCCAGCAGGTGGTGTACCAGATTGGCGCGCTGCAGGCGATTGCGAAGCATGAAGGGGCGACGGTGTCGCATGTGAGTTTCCATGCGGCAATGGGCAATATGATTAACCGCGATGAAGCACTGGCGCGTCAGGTGATGCAGGCGATTTATCGCCTCGACCCGAGCCTGATCGTTTTTTCCCAGCCAGACACCCTTATTGAGCAGGCGGCGAAAAGTGTCGGTTTACCGGGGTTAACGCTGTTTCTGGCTGACCGGGCCTATGATGCCGCCGGGCGTCTGGTGCCGCGCGGCAAGCCAGGTGCGGTAATCAAAGAAGAAGGTGTCGTGCGAGGGCGGGTTCGCCAGTTTTTGCAGGAAGGGACGGTGACCACCATTGAAGGGTATCCTCTTGCCGTACGCGCCCGCTCGATTCTGGTACACAGCGACACGCCGGGTTCATTAGCGCTGGCGAAGATTGTACGCAGCGAGATTGAAGCCTGTGGCGGCATCGTGGCTCCGGCGGCGGAAGTGTTACAGCAGTAGCGTTGATTGCGGTGTGTTTTAAGCCTGACAGGCGTCAACGCCGTCGGGCTTTTTTTTATGGCGAGGAATGTGAATATCGGGATCGGGGGGTGAGTATCAGGCCAGGTGTTACAGCGAAAATCCCGGCTAAGCGAAGCGCCAGCCGGGGTTAATGCTTATTGGCATCCCTCGCAAAACGCGGCGAGACGCTCGCAGCCGGTTTGCAGCCGCTCCATGCTGGTGGCGTAAGAGAGGCGAATATACGGACTCATACCGTATGCCGCCCCCTGAACGGTCACCACGTGTTGCTCTTCAATCAGCGCCATCACAAAATCCGCGTCGTTGTTAATTTGCCGTCCGCCCGCGCTGGCTTTCCCTATAAATGCCGCGATATTGACGAACAGATAGAACGCGCCCTGCGGCTTGTGGCACACCAGTCCGGGGATTGCCGCCAGTTTCTCCAGCACGAAATCGCGCCGCTCGCGATAGATAGCCGCACGCTCTTTCAACAGATCCTGTGGGCCATCCAGCACCGCAATTGCCGCTGCCTGTGCCAGCGTGGCGATCCCCCCGGCGTTCTGCGTGTTCACATTGCTCATCGCTTTAATCAGCGGAGCCGGTCCTCCGCAGAACCCGAGACGCCAGCCGGTCATCGAGTAAGCCTTCGACACGCCATTCACCGTCAGCACCCGGTCATATAGACGGGGTTCAACCTGCGCGATGGTCAGGAAGACGCAGCCGTCATAAATCAGGTGTTCATAAATATCGTCAGTCAGGATCCAGACATGCGGATTATCCAGCATCACATCGGCAATCCCCTGCAGCTCTTCGCGGCTGGCGACGGACCCGGTGGGGTTGCTCGGGTAGTTCAGCAGCAGCCATTTAGTTTTTCCCGTGATGGCCGCGGCGATATCGCCAGGTAGCGGTTTAAAGCCGTTTTCTTCGTAGCACGGCACCGGAACGGGCGTCGCGCCCGCAAATTTCACGATATCAGCATAGCTGATCCATGATGGCGACGGGATCACCACTTCGTCGCCAGGGTTTAACGTGGCCAGCATGGCGTTGAAGATCATCTGCCGCGCGCCGCCAGTGGTGATTATCTGGCTGACATCATAATCCAGCCCGTTATCACGCCTGAACTTGCGCTGAATGGCGGCGCGTAACGCGGGCGTTCCGTCCGTTGGCGGATAACGCGTATCGCCAGCCAGCGCAGCGGCGTAGGCGGCTTCAATGGCGTGCGGTGGGGTTGGGAAATCCGGCTCGCCGGTGGAAAGCCCCACCACGTCAATCCCCTGCGCGGCGAGATCGCGCGCTTTTTGCGTCATCGCAACGGACGCTGAAATAGCTATGTTTTTAAGTCGATCGGCAATATCAGGCATATCACAGGTGTTCCAGTTGATTCAGCGGGAACCGCGCTCGCGCGCGGTGGATGAAATCTGAGAATAGGGAACAGGCCTGGCGAGCGGATAATACTGCTTTGTTGTGGGGACATAATGCAAAACAATGACTGAACAACAGGAAAGATACCGCAATGATGCAAGCCCGTGCCCTTTTGCACCGTGGGAGTGCGGGGAACGGATGGCAGAATGCGGGTCGGGGCGATGGCAGCGAGCGTTTGCCGCCATAAAGACATAAGCAGACTGTGTGGATACGCAATCATCAGAACTGGCACAGCCATTGCTTTATTGATGGAAAAGCCATCTCTGGAGAAAAGCTATGAATCTGCGTCGCCTGAAATATTTCATCAAGATTGTCGATGTGGGAAGTTTAACCCAGGCGGCGGATATCCTGCATATTGCTCAGCCCGCGCTTAGCCAGCAGCTCGCGACGCTGGAAGGGGAAGTCAATCAGCAACTGTTGATTCGCACCAAGCGTGGCGTGACGCCAACCACCGCAGGTAAAATCCTGTATACCCATGCGCAGGCGATTTTACGCCAGTGCGCGCAGGCGCAGAGCGCCATTGACCGCTCAGGCATGGAGCTGTGTGGCAATGTCTCTGTGGGGCTCGCCCCCGGAACCGCGGCGCAACAGCTTGCCATTCCGCTGATGCAGGAGGTACAGCGTCAGCATCCTGGCGTCGTGCTTTATTTCAATGAAAACTTCGGCACCACTTTAAGTGAGCTCATCATGAACGGGCGGATGGATATGGCGGTGATTTACGATAACCGCGCGATCCACGGACTGCGTTTTATTCCATTGATGAAAGAGCACCTGTGCTTTGTTTGCCCCAATGCGCTTGATAAGCCCATTAAAGAGATCGCGCTGGCTGATGTGGCGCGTTACGACCTGTTTCTGCCCCGCATTTACAACATCATGCGTAAAGTGGTGGATGACGCCTTCGTCAAAGAGGGCCTGGATTACCGGGTCGCCTGTGAAATTGAATCGCAAACCACCCTCAATGCGGCGCTGGCTGCCGGACTGGGATGCACGGTCATGCCGGAATCGGCCGCCCGCGCGATGTTGAAAGCCTCTGATGCCTGGATGGCAAAAATCATTGAACCGGATGTCCATGCGTCACTGTCGTTCTGTATTTCGGATCATCTGCCGCTGTCTGAACCTGCTGAAGCGGTGAAATCGATCCTGCTGTCACTGGTCTCGAACCGCACACCGGATAACCGCCCCCTGACGCTGGTGAGCTAATAAGTCTCCCTTATTGCCGTAAAGCGAAACCCTCTTACTGGCCAGTCACGTGTGCGGGATAGAGTGAAAGCATTCACTGAAGACAACAGCCAGTACCGGGTCGATATGGAAAAAACAGTTACTCTTGAGGCGCTGACGCAGCTCACACAAAGCCTGCGCGCCACGTCAATTTCTCACCTTGTGCTAAAGGGCAGGGCGTGGTCCGTGTATATCACCACTACGCCGTCTATTGCTCCCCTTCCTGCGGCGGATGTACTGCCGCGTTTTACGCTAATGTGTTCTCCGGCACCTGGGCGGGTACTACTGCGCCATCCTCTGCTTGCAGAGAATTTCGCCGCTCCGGGTAGTCCGATCAAACAGCATGATTTACTGGCCCTGGTCAAAGTGGGTGCACTCTATTTACCCGTACGCAGCCCGGTTGCCGGGCGGCTTGTTTCCTTTCATGTGAGTGAGGGAGATGCCGTGGAGTTTGGTCAGGAAATCGCGAAAATTCAATCAGATGACTCATTTCTCTCAGGATTATAAGTCCCCCTTATTGCCTCAAATCATTTATGTCTTATACCGCTGAGGCATAACTGAATAGAGTCAAAATACACAATAAATACGATGCGGCATCTCAGAAATGCCGTGATGACAGGAGAGGCAATATGCCATTTTCAGATTATAAAGTCGCCCTGGTCACCGGTGCATCCGCCGGTATGGGCGAAGCCATTGTCGAGCGTTTATGCCGGGAAGGGATTACGGTGCACGCCGTGGCGCGCCGTCGGGAACAATTAGCCACACTGGCGGAGCGGACTGGCTGTATTCCCCATGCCGTAGACATGGCCAACCTCGATGCGCTGACGCGTTTATGCAGCGATCTGCAAGTGGACATTCTGGTTAATAACGCCGGTGTATCGCATCCCGGTTCAATTCTCAATGCCAGTGAAGAGGTGATTGAAACTCAGCTCAACGTCAACCTGCGCGCGGTTTTGCATCTGTGTCGTTTGCTGGTGCCAGGGATGATGGCGCGCGACCGCGGTCACGTTATCAACATCACGTCGATTGCCGCGATTTACAACTTCAACGGCAACTCCGTTTATCACGCCACCAAAGCGGGCGTTCATGCTCTTTCACGCCAGCTACGCGTTGACTGCTACGGCAAGCGCGTGCGAATTACCGAAATCTGTCCGGGACGCGTGGCGACCGATATTTTCGGCAATGTTTCTGGCGATCATGAAGATGCGCGCAAGCGTTTTATCGATGGTTTTGAGCTGCCGGAGGCCAAAGATATTGCCGATTGCGTGGCCTTTGCCGTTAGTGCCCCGATAGCAGTGAACATCGGCAATATTGAAATAACGCCGACGCTGCAGGTACCCGGCGGGCTTTCTACGATGCGTCCAGGCGAAAGCGCAGTCTAAGCAGGTTAAGAGGAGGCTCATTATGGCGCTTGATTTTAGTACCATTTTAACAGGCCACTATGGCGAGATGATCGTGAAGGGCGCGATCGTCACGCTGGAACTGGCGTTGGGCGCCTGGCTGCTGGCTATGTTTATCGCACTGCTGCTGCTGGTTATCCGCCTGTCGGAAAACCGCATCGCTGTGCGTCTGGTGGCAGCTTACGTCTCGTATCACCGCAATGTGCCCACGCTGATTCAGTTGATGATGTGGTATTTCGCCATTCCGACGCTGCTGCCGGAGTCGGTACAGATGTGGATTAACGATTTCAACGCCGAGTTCCTCTTCTCGATGTTCGCCCTGGGATTATGCCAGGCGGCTTACTTTTCCGAAGATATTCGCAGCGGCCTGCGTGCCATTCCTGACGGGCAAAACGAGGCGGCGCGTGCGCTGGGCATGAACTATATGCGGGCAATGGGCTCGGTGATCCTGCCGCAGGGGATCCGCAATGCCTTGCCTGCGCTGATTAACCACACCGTGCTGCTGTTTAAAAACACCAGCCTTGCGATGGTCATCGGGGTGACCGAGTTAACCTATGTGACGCGCGATCTTGAGAATCAGACCTTCCGCACTTTTGAGGCCTATGCCATTGGCACGTTGGGCTATCTGGCGTTTTCGCTGCTACTGATGGGGCTGGGTGCGCTGTTAGGCCGTCATTTTCAACGCGTGTACGCGAGGTAAACACCATGTTTGACGTTTTTACCATTTTGCAGGACCACGGCATGCTGTTCCTGATGGGGCAGTATCCGAACGGGCCGCTCGGGGGCGTTCTTTGCACGCTGTTAATTTCACTGCTGGCGGTCGTGCTCTCTTTCCCGCTGGGCGTGCTGGTTGGGCTGGCGAGGTTGTCTCCGTGGCGCGGGCTGCGCTGGGCGGCGGCCTGCTGGGTCTACACCCTGCGCGGTATCCCGCTGATGATGGTGGTGTTCTGGACCTACTTCTGCGTGCCCTTGCTGATTGGGCAGAATATCAGCGGTTTTTCCACCATGCTCTGCACGCTGGTTATCTACGAAAGTGCTTACATCGCCGAGATTGTCCGCGGCGGCATTCAGGCGTTACCGCAGGGGCAATATGAAGCATCACGCGCGCTGGGGATGAGTTATCTGAAAACCCTGCGACTGGTGATCTTACCGCAGGCATTGTTCAACGCATTGCCAAGCCTGGTGAGCCAGCTGGTGTCGATCATCAAGGACAGTACCCTGGGCTATGTGATTAACGTGCCGGAACTGACCTATGCGGCAAACCAGGTCAGCAACCAGCTCCTGACCAAGCCGTTTCAGGTCTTCGCCATCGTGGCCCTGAGCTACTACATCATCTGTTTCAGCCTGACATGGCTGGCAAACAGGCTAGAAAGCTGGATTGCCAACAAACGGCTCAATGCGCAGCCGCAGCAGGGAGAAGAGCAGAACGATCCTCTTTTCTTTGCCAACCGCAAACTTAATAAGGAAACATCATGATCCCGATGATTTTGTTTAATCAGGTCAATAAATGGTATGGCGATTACCACGCCCTGACTGACCTCAGTGCCGAAGTCAAAGCGGGGGAGGTGGTGGTGGTTTGCGGCCCCTCAGGCTCCGGGAAATCAACGCTGATTCGCACGGTGAACCGCCTGGAGCCTATCGAGCAGGGGCAGATTCTGTTTGATGGTATAGATATCCACGGCAGCAGCATGCGTCTGAACCAGTTGCGCACCCGTATCGGTTTCGTCTTTCAGAACTTCAATCTGTTTCCCCACGTGTCGGTGATGGAAAACATCATGATGTCGCCAGTAAAAGTGCTGGGCACCAAACGTTCTGAGGCGCGTAAACACGCCGGGGAACTGCTGGAGCGAGTGGGATTGTCGCATAAAGCTAATGCCTATCCGGCCCAGCTCTCTGGCGGGCAACAGCAGCGCGTCGCTATCGCCCGTGCGCTGGCGATGAAGCCGCCGGTGATGCTGTTCGATGAACCGACGTCGGCGCTGGATCCTGAAATGGTGGGGGAGGTCTTAAGCGTCATGCGCTCGCTGGCCCAGGAGGGGATGACGATGATGTGCGTGACCCATGAAATGCATTTTGCCCGCGATGTGGCCGATACCATCTGGTTTATGGATCAGGGGCAAATTCTGGAGAAAACAACGCCGAAGCAATTCTTTAGCGCACCGCAGCATCCGCGAGCACGGCGTTTCCTTAGCGATTTACTGAATTGAAGGCATTGCGGAGTCCTGGCAGGCGGGCTGCCGCCTGCTGGAAAAACATGTGTAACGGGGTGGCAAAGCGGGATTCGCGGCAAAGGCAGTTATGTTGCTGATCATGGTGAGCCAGCGTCGGCTTCATTCGAATATGATTCTGTGTCTGTTTGAGCTGGAGATTTGCCCATGCTGATCGGCTATCTCCTCGTCAAACCAGATAGGCATTCGTCCTGTCGAGAATGCCCATAAACCGATACGGTGATGCAAGCAAGCATAGAGGTGATCTCATTGAATTGGTTGCACAATCAGTAGAGCACAAAACGCTATGCTTGTTTTTTTCACCCGCCCATTAATGGGGATTCCTCAGTAATGGGAGGGGCTTTTTACTTAATCTTTCAACGAAATCCCTTTCATTGTTTCCCAGATTCTATGCTTATCCTGCTCGTGTAAATTCTTCTGCTGCACGGCGTGCATAAATGCCTCCTGGCCCTGTTCCGTCAGAGGTTGCCCGGACTTTAATCGTGCCGCCACACTTTGCAGAATACGATGGCTAAGTTTGCCGATTTGCGTCCGGACATCCTGAAGCGGGCGAGGCCGCCAGTCAGTTTCCGGCGCCGCCAACCAGTCGGCGCGATAGCGGTACTGAATCGCCTTGGCGGCGTCCATCTGCGCCTGAATAAATGGCCTTACGCTCTCGCCTTTTAATCCCAGCGAATCAGCATCAGCAGTGGCGCTCTCCAGAACCTTCTTCTCTTGCTGTAGATCTTCAATCGCCTGGTGATGTTGCGCTTTATATCCGGCAACATCTTTCATCAAGGACAAACGTTCATTGATCAAATTGCCAATCGAAGGGGGTGAAGCAGAAATTGCCGTTGCAGAGAAACTTGCGGCAGCGAGAAGCAACACGGCTGTATAGAGCTTGTACGGCATCATAAATCTCCGACGTCGATAAACAGGAAGTCTGTAAAGGCGTTCCCGGTCAGTTGAAGAAACATTTCGCAGAAAGCGTAGCTAGCGCATTTTACAGTCTTGTGATGATAAAAAAACCGTAAACCCGATCCGGGCTTACGGTTCTCTTTTACAGCGGGGTTAAAAATTACTTCGACACGTCCGCACCGAAGTATTTCTGGGAAATACGTTCGTAGGTGCCGTCGGCCTTGATCTCTTCCAGCGCTTTATCAATCGCCGCTTTCAGCTGCGGGTTGTTTTTGCGCAGCAACACGCCGGATTTCTCCGCGTCAGACTGGGTTGCGACAATTTTCACTGGCGCATCCGGTTTATGTTTTTTGAAGTCGAGGAACGACAGGTTGTCGTTGATGGTCGCATCGGCACGGCCCTGCACCACTAAATCCACAGATTGGTTAAAGCCATCGGTCGGCACAATATCCGCCCCGTATTTACGAGCGATCTGCGCATAGTTACTGGTCAGCGTGTGGGCTGATTTTTTGCCTTTCAGATCTTCAAAACTTTTAATGCTGCTTTTGTCATTGACGATCAGCACCGCTTTAGACGCGATATACGGCTCGGAGAAGTCGAATTTCTTCTGGCGTTCTGGCGTAATGCCGACCTGGTTAATCACCACATCGTAACGGCTCGCATCGACACCGGCGATCAGGCCGTCCCATTTCCCTTCTACGAACTGCGGGCTCACTTTCAGGCGTTTGGCGATTTCACGGCCAATCTCTACGTCAAAACCCTCCAGCGTGCCGGAAGCATTGTGGAAAGTGAACGGCGGATAGGTGCCTTCAGTACCGATTTTCAGTACGCCAGCGGACTGAATCTTTGCCAAATCATCCTGCGCCAGCGCTGCGTGGGCAAAACCAAGCTGCATAATCCCGGCGACGACTAATGTTGCGAGTACTTTCATCTGCATTACCCTATGTTGTTTTTATTAACTCGCCCCGGATTACGGGAGCGCGGTGCTTAAAGAGGCGATAAACTCCGCAGTTCGGGGTCTCTTCGCGTGTAAAAACAAATCGTTAGCGGAGCCGGACTCAACAATTTCCCCGGCTTCCAGAAACACCACCTGGCTGGCGATATTCGCCGCCAGACGCAAATCATGGGTCGCCATGATCATGGTTGTTCCTTCCAGCGCCAGCTGGCGCAGCACGGCCACCACTTCGCCGGAGAGCTCAGGATCGAGTGCGGAAGTCGGTTCATCGCACAGCAGCACCGCCGGTGACGGCGCCAGCGCGCGGGCAATCGCCACGCGCTGCTGCTGGCCGCCAGAGAGCGTATTCGGCAGGGCGTTGCATTTGTGCAGCATGCCGACTTTATCCAGCAGTTCTTCACCACGGCGGCGGGCGCGTTCGCGATCCCATTTATGCACCGTAATCAGCCCTTCGGTGATGTTGTCGAGGGCGGTCATATGCGGAAACAGCGCGAAGTTCTGAAACACCATGCCGGTCTGGCGGCTGATGCGACGAATATCCTGGCCTTTTATCCGCGTGTCCGGCGCGAATGTGATGCGCTCTTTGCCGATGGTCAGCTCCCCGTACTGAGGAATTTCCAGCAAATTAATGCAGCGCAATAAGGTGCTTTTCCCGCTGCCTGAAGGGCCAATCAGCGTGGTTACCGTGCCTTCTTCAATCGTTAAATTGATGTTCTTCAGCACCCGGCTGCCGTCGAAACTTTTTTCAATGCTGGAGAGCGTTATCATTGACCTGACCTTTTACTGTCGTACCCGCTAATTTCCGCTCCAGCTTCTCTTGCAAATGCGATAACACCGAACTGAAGAACAGATAAATAATCGCCGCTTCGCTGTACAGAATCAGCGGTTCATAGGTCACTGCCGCAATTTGCTGCGCGGCAAGAAACATCTCCGGTACGGTGATCACCGACGCCAGCGAAGTGTCTTTTACCAGTGAAATAAAAGTGTTAGAGAGCGGCGGCACGGCGATGCGCGCGGCCTGCGGCAGAATAATACGACGCAGCGACTGCGCCCATGTCATGCTGATGGAATGGGCAGCTTCCCATTGCCCTTTCGGCACGGCCAGCAGCGTTGCCCTGATCACTTCTGAGGTATACGCACCAATATTGACGGTAAAGCCAATCACCGCCGCAGGGAAGGCATCAATGGTTAGCCCAGCGCTCGGCAACGCGTAGAAAATCAAAAATAGCTGCACCAGCAGCGGTGTACCGCGAATCAGCCAGACGTAAAACCGTATCACCGGCTTTAAAAAGGCCGGGCCGTACAGACGCAAAAGTGCCACCGCAAACCCGAGCGACAGCCCAAGAATAAAAGAGATCAGCGTTAAGGGAATGGTGAATTTCAGCCCCGCGGAAAGCATTGGCCAGAAAGAATCAATCGCTAAGGGTAACCATGTTGGCACTGCACACCTTCCGGACATAGCATCTTGCCAGAAATTGCTGGCGGAATATTTTATTAGCCCGGCTTAATTATTTGGGGGCCGGATTAGTGAGAATTATATTCTTTGCGCCGTGTGCGAAAACAAATATATACGAATAACGTTATATAGAAAAAAGCTAAGCCATTCTTTTTTGATACAAACCCGCCGTCGTTACCTGCCGTTTTATTGCATCATTTACGTGAAATTTTGCCATTAATGCACCATTTTTGATCGATTTGGCATGAAATGGAAACGTCCAGACGCTGTTTCTATGAACAAAAGTGTTTCGTTGGAAACGTCGCTGGATCACCAAACGGAAAACTTTTTTGCATACGGTAAAAATGACGGTATTGGTTTTTATCAGTAAGAAAAAACTAATATAAGACATGGTGTTATGGGATGTGTACATAACGAAGCACTGATGGGAACCGGCTGCCTGCGAACGTCAGGCAACCGCTGCAACATTTTCTGAAAGCCAGAGAGAAAAACCAGGGCGCCGGGGAATCGTTAAGCTGGTGGATAAGTTGCTGCTTTCAGAGGGATTTTTGGCCGAATACCGCCTGCGCCATCTCCACGAACCCCGCGCCGCCGGGGCCGAGCGTTACCCAGCGGGGGGCAACGGGGAGGTGATCCAGATACTGCCGGACGGTGCTGACGCCTACCGTGTGTTTGAAAAAAGCGAACATCGGCGCGTCGTTGGTTGAATCGCCGCTGTAGAGAATAGCTTCCCGCTCCCGATCGATATCGACGCCGTAGTGCTGAGCCAGAGTACGGCGCGTCATGGTCAGCTTGTCGTAGCCACCCAGCCAGCCCAGCACCCACAGATTGTTGACGGTAGCGTCGGCACCCGCCTGCCGCAGCGTGTTGACGATGCGGCGCTCCAGTACCGGGTCGGCAGGCCGCGCGAAGGCCAGGCTGGTCAGGCGGAAGGGCTGATCGTCCGCCAGACGGGCTTCCGGTAGCGCTGCCAGGACCCGGTCGGCGATGGTCCGCAGCCGGGCGGCGACGGATGCCGTGGCGTCGTCCGCGTGCCAGTAATGATGCTCGATGCCATGCCCGTCCGCGGTGCGGCGGAAAAAAAGCCCGCCGTTTTCGCCAATGACGCCGTCAACAGGCCACATCCGCGCCATCTGATCGCACCAGCCCGCCGGCGCGGCGGTGACCGGGATCACCCGTATCCCGGCGGACTGCAATTGTTCAAGCGAGGTATAGGCGGCGGCCGACAAACGGCCCTGCCAGGTGAGCGTTTCATCCATATCGGTGAGGACAAAACGTACTGGCTCGAATTCATTAGCGGGAGCATCGGATAAAGCGCGCATAGGGAACCTTAAACATCATGATTTAATAACGGAAATGTTACGTTAATTCCTCATAATCAATAGCTAAAAATCAGTTATGCTTTGCAATAAATTCGCTATAACTTTTCCCTCATTGTCCAACTGAACGGTGGCGTTAATGACTCCATTTTTCACCCCGCCACATTTTCGTACCATCGCGAACGAGTCGCTCTGGCGAGGGAGGGACGAATCGATCGTATTCGCCGGGTGTGGTTGATTGTCGAATGTGTTGATTTAAAAGTATTTACTCTTTTTAGCTATTCAAAGTCTATATGGTTATTTGTTTTTAATGTGGGTAATGCATAAAAGTGAGGTGACGCAAAAAATATTTATCGATGCGATTTTAAGAAGGATATTATTATGCCGGAAGCGGGTGAATTGTATCTCATGCCGAAAAGAGAAAATAACTGGCATTTAAATAATGTCGTCGATGAACTCCGTCGCGTTCGTCAGGCGTGGCGCGATGAACATGCGAAAAATAATTATCGTAATAAACGTAGTTTACCTTCCCGGGAAAGCGTTAATTCAGTCACCGATACCTTGATAAAAGTGCTTTATCCGATGCGATTAGGTGATATTGAATTACGCAAAGAGGGCGAAGATTATTACGTCGGTCATTTGCTAGGCACCTCGCTTGACCGATTGACTGGAGAAGCGGTCCTGGAACTTTATTATCAGTCAGATGAGCAGGATGCGAGTCACACGCTGTCGCAGGAGGCGGTCAGGCGGGTTCAGCAGTTTGCCAACCGTTTGCCGGTCATCCGCCAGCGTCTCGATCGCGATATCCTCGCGGCGTATCAGGGAGATCCTTCCGCGCGCAGCATGGATGAGGTTCTGCTCTGCTATCCGGGAATTCACGCCGTGATGCACTATCGTCTTGCCCACGAGCTGCATCAGCTCGGTCTGCCTCTGCTGGCGCGAATGATATCTGAAAAAGCGCACAGCCAGACCGGAATAGATATTCATCCCGACGCGCAGATTGATGACGGATTCTTTATCGATCACGGAACCGGCGTAGTGATTGGTGAAACGGCCATCGTCGGTAAACGCGTGCGTATTTATCAGGCGGTTACCCTTGGGGCCAAACGATTTATTGCCGGCGATGACGGGCAGTTGCAAAAAAACTATCCTCGCCATCCAATCATTGAAGATGATGTCGTTATTTACGCCGGCGCAACAATATTAGGGCGAATTACTATCGGCGCGCGTTCCAGCATTGGCGGAAATATATGGCTGACCCGTGATGTTCCGCCGGATAGTCATGTGCAGCAGGCCCGGGTACAGCAAAAACATTTCAGCGACGGTGACGGAATTTAATTCCGCCGATAATAAAATGAAATGACCAGCGCATCGGAATAAATAAAATAACAGCGTGATAATCATTATGAATTTACTTGAAACGATCGGCGCTACTCCGTTAATCACGTTACCCTCTTTTGCCGCCGAGCTACCTGGCGTAACGCTGCTGGCAAAAGCAGAGTTTATGAACCCCAGTGGCTCGGTGAAAGACCGCGCGGCGAAAGCGATGGTGCTGGACGGGATTGCTCGAGGGTTATTAACGCCGGGTAAAACGATTATTGATGCGACCAGCGGTAATACCGGCATTGCCTACGCGATGATTGGCGCGGCGCTGGGATATCACGTCCGGCTATATCTGCCGCAGAATACCAGCCCGGAGCGCAAACGTATTATTCGTCATTATGGCGCCACGATTGTGGAGACCGATCCGCTGGAAGGTTCTGACGGCGCCTATATTGAAGTTCAGGCACAAGTTGCTGCGCATCCGGAACGTTATTTTTATCCGGACCAATATAACAACCCCGTCAATCCGAATACGCATTTCGCAACGACCGGAAAAGAGATTTGGGAGCAGAGCGGGCAACAGATCACCCATTTTGTTGCCGGTATGGGCACCTCCGGCAGCTTCGTCGGCACCGCGCGGCGGCTTAAATATGAAAATCCGCGCGTGAAAACGCTCGCCGTACAGCCCGCTTCGCCATTCCACGGCATTGAAGGGACCAAGCATATGGGGAGCAGCATTAAACCTGGCATTCTCGACGAAACCCTGTTCGACGACGTTATTCCCGTCACCACCGAGGAGGCTTATGCGAGCACGCGGCGCCTCGCCCGGCGGGACGGCATTTTTGTCGGCATTTCCTCTGGCGCTAATGTCGCCGCCGCCGCGCGGCTGGCCCGCACGCTGCCGGCGGGATCGGTGGTGGTCACGCTGCTGTGTGATGTCGGCTCGCGTTATCTGACTGACGCTTTCTGGAATGAAACCCATGATTGAATTAACTCAAGAAATCACCAGGCTGATTGGCGCTGAAGGGGAAAAGGCCTATCCCAACGAATGCTGCGGTGCGCTCTTTGGCCACTTTTACGCGCAGGGCGATGCCCGCGTGACGGCGATTTTCCCCATTGTTAATGCTCGCGAGTCGGAGGAGCAGTACCACCGTTTTGTCATCACCGCCGATGACTCCCTGCGGGCGGAACGCGCTGCGCTGGCTCAGGATGTGGACGTGATCGGCTATTACCATTCGCACCCCGATCACCCGGCCATTCCATCTGAATTTGATCGCGAACATGCGCTGCCGTTTTACGCCTATATCATCGTGGCGGTCGCGCAGCGCGAGGCGGGGGCACTGACCAGCTGGCGGCTGACCCAGGACCGCCAGCGCTTTTTGCAGGAGGACGTGCAGATCGTTTTATAACGTGAATAACGGGCACAACGTTGCCGGAAACCAGAACAAAACGCGGAGAGATTACCACTATGGCATCGACATTACTGATTCCCACTGCGCTACGCGCCTTCACCGACGGTCAGGGGAAAGTGATCCTCGAAGGCCACACCGTTGGGCAGCTGGTCGCAGCGCTGGCGGAGCGATTTCCTGACATTCAGCCGCATCTGTATGACGATACGGGCGCGCTGCGCAGTTTCATCAATCTTTACGTGGGAGAGAACAACATTAAAACCACCGGCGGGCTGGAGACTCCGGTTAGCGATGGGGCGGAAGTGCTGCTGGTTCCCGCCATTGCCGGCGGCGTCGGGAAGGCGATATGAGCAGACCGAGCATTATCCCGGGTGACCGTCTGACGGAGCTGACGCATGCGGAAATTGCCCGCTACAGCCGCCACCTGCTGCTGCCGGAAGTCGGGCTTGAGGGGCAAAAGCGGCTGAAGGCTGCCCGCGTATTGCTTATCGGCACCGGCGGGTTGGGGGCGCCGGTGGCGCTTTATCTGGCTGCGGCGGGGGTCGGTAAGCTGGGGATTGTCGATTTTGATTTTGTCGACGTCTCCAACCTGCAAAGGCAGATCATTCACAACACCAAAGATATCAACCGACCCAAAGTGGCTTCGGCGAAAGACAAGATTAAAGCCATCAACCCCGAGATACAGGTGGTGACCTATAACACCACCCTGAGCAGCAAAAACGCGCTCGAAATTATTGGGGAATATGACCTCGTCGTCGACGGTACGGATAATTATCCCACCCGTTATCTGATCAACGACGCCTGCGTTTTGCTGGGTAAACCGCTGGTCTATGGCTCCATTTTCCAGTTCGAAGGGCAGGCCAGCGTCTTTTATGCCGGGGAAGGCCCGTGCTACCGGTGTCTTTATCCCGAGCCCCCGCCGCCGGGGCTGGTACCTTCCTGTGCCGAAGGCGGCGTTGTCGGCGTGCTGCCGGGGATTATCGGCACCATTCAGGCGGCGGAAGCGATCAAACTAATCGTCGGCGGCAGCGAGAGCCTGATTGGCCGCCTGTTGCTCTTCGATGTGTGGCAGATGAAGCAACGCGAGCTGCGGCTGGAGAGGGCTCCCGACTGCCCGGTATGCGGTGAGCATCCCTCGATTCATGCGCTCATCGACTACGAGGAGTTTTGCGGGCTGAAACCTGATGAAGCAGAAGTTCCGGTTGAAAGCGTCACGGCGCTTGAGCTTCACGCCTGGATAGAGGAGGGAAGACCCCTGCAGCTGATCGACATTCGTGAACCCCACGAAAGGGCGATTGCAAAATTTCCGCAGGCAAAGGTGATACCGCTGGGCCAGATAGTCAGACGTATCGGTGAATTCGACCCGACGGTCGATGCGGTATTTCTGTGCAAGATAGGGCAGCGCAGTATTTTCGCCATTCGGGCACTCCAGCGCGCAGGTTATCAGGGGCGCGTGATGAATTTAAAAGATGGCCTAAACGCCTGGGCACGGGATGTCGATACCCGTTTGCCGCAGTACTAACCTTCAGCTCCACTCTTTCAAACACTAAGGAATCATTATGGCAGAACAAAAAGGCATTAATGCACTGGGGCGTGAAGCCGCGTATCAGTTAGCGAACGTGACCAAAACGGCACCGCAATTTGCGGCAATCACCCCGCGCTGGGTCAGCCGTTTTCTCGATTATAAGGGCCTGGAATCGGGAATTTACCGGGTGAACAAGGTCGTGGAGGGGGAGACGCCGCTGGATGTATTATGCAGCCAGGATCCGTCGCGCGTTGAAATACCCCAGGGCTATATCGAGTATCAGACCACGCCGCGTGAATACCAGTTGGATTCGATTACGACCATTATAAACGTCGATACCAAAATCGCCGATCTCTACAGCTCGCCCTACGACCAGGCCTCAGAGCAAATCGCGCTGGCGATTGAAAGCCTGCGCGAGCGCCAGGAAAGTCAGCTGATCAATAACGATGAATATGGATTGCTGAAAAATATCGACGACTCGCAGCGTATTCAGACCCGCAATGGCCGTCCGACGCCGGATGACCTGGATGAGCTGTTGTCCAAAGTCTGGAAGGAGCCCTCCTTCTTTCTGGCCCATCCGCGCGCGATTGCCGCATTTCAGCGTGAGGCTACGCGACGCGGCGTGCCGCCGGTCACCGTGAATTTGCATGGGGGCACGTTTATCCTGTGGCGCGGTATTCCGCTGATCCCTTCCGACAAGCTGTTTGTCGATGGTCTGAAAAACCCGAAAGGCCAGGGCGGAAAAACCAATATCCTGTTGATTCGTTCCGGTGAAAGCAAACGCGGCGTGCTGGGTCTTTATCAGGAAGGGCTGCCAAACGAACAGTCTCGCGGTTTGTCGGTGCGCTTCCGGGGGATCGACGATAACGGCGTGGCTTCCTATTTACTCTCACTTTATTGCTCCGCTGCGATCCTGGCCGATGACGCCATTGCCGTGCTGGAGGATGTTGAAGTGGGTGAATATTATGACTACGAGTAATTTATTCACGCTTCCCTATGCGCCCGGCGGATGGGCGGGCGACGCGCCCTCCGCGCGTGATTATGGTCTGCCCGATGCGCGCGATCTGCAGGGGCTACCTGACGACGCGCCCGCACGCCCGCGTGCGACCGAAGCCGCTTACGCGCCGCGGGTGCTGCCATTGGGCCAGGAGAGCAGGGCGGATATTGCGCCTCGCGGATTCGCGCCGTTACCCCCTTCCAGCGTAAAAACGGCGCCGCCGGCGCGGGTTGGACAGATCCCGGTAGAACGTATCCGCGCTGATTTCCCGATCCTTAGCGAACAGGTGGACGGACATCCGCTGGTGTGGCTGGATAATGCCGCGACGACCCAGCGCCCGAAGCAGGTTATCGATCGTATCAGCCACTATTATTTACATGAGAATTCGAACGTTCATCGGGCGGCGCATACGCTTGCCGCTCGTTCCACCGATGCTTATGAAGCCGCGCGTGAGAAAGTGTCGCGTTTTATCGGCGCCCGCGGCCCGGAAAATATCATCTTCGTGCGCGGAACCACGGAAGGGCTCAATCTGATAGCGCACAGCTACGTGAAGCCGCTATTACGACCGGGGGATGAAATTATCCTGACGTTGCTTGAGCATCACGCCAATATTGTACCGTGGCAGCTTATTGCCCAGGAAACGGGCGCGACGATCCGCGTTGCGCCGGTTGATGAGCACGGTCAGCTGATCGTTGAGGAATATATCCGGTTGTTCAACGATAAGACCCGCTTTGTCTCCGCGACCCACGTTTCTAACGCGCTGGGTACCGTCACGCCGGTTCAGGAGCTGGTGCAGATCGCCCATCGTTTTGGGGTGCGCATTGCCATCGACGGCGCGCAGTCTATTTCGCATATCCCGACCAACGTGACGGCGCTGGATGCCGATTTCTTCGTCTTCTCCGGCCATAAAATTTTTGGGCCGACCGGGATCGGCGTGGTCTATGGCAAGCAGGAGGTGCTGGAAGAGGCGCGTCCTTATCAGGGCGGCGGGAACATGATTGCCGACGTGACCTTTGAACTGACTCGCTATCAGCCCTCGCCGAATAAGTTTGAGGCGGGGACGGGCAATATTGCTGATGCCGTCGGGCTGGGGGCGGCTATCGATTATGTCACCTCGCTGGGGATAGAAAACATTGCGCAGTACGAGCACGCCTTACTGGAGTATGGCATCGAGAAGCTGTCGGCTATTCCGGGCCTGACGCTGGTCGGTACCGCGGCGAACAAAACCAGCGTCTTATCTTTCGTGCTGGCGGGTCATGAAAATGCAGCCGTGGGGCGCTATCTCAGTCAGGTCGGCATTGCCGTGCGATCCGGACATCACTGCGCGCAACCGATCCTGCGCCATTTTGGTTATGAGAGTACCGTCCGGCCTTCGCTGGCTTTTTATAATACGCCGCAGGAAATTGATTTTCTCGCAGAGCATGTCGCAAGGTTTGCTTCGCGGTAGCGGTGTCAAGCACGCCAGGGATGGACCATGACGACAATCCCACAAGCCCGCTTTCCCCGCGGGCTTTTATCATATCGTGGTAAGGATAAGGCGTGTTGCCGCGACTTCGGCAACACGGCGAGCCAGCCTGAAAGGCGCCAGCGGACGTTTTAATGGGGGGGCGCAGTAGCTGCCTGAATGAATGTGGGGTTAACGCTGCATCCCCCAGCGCTTAATTGTGATCTTTTCCAGACTGGCGAATACGATGCCTTCCACCAGCAGACCAATCGCGATGACCGTTAACAGCCCTGCAAATACCCGATCGGTGAACAGCTCATTGCGATTCTGGAATATATACCAGCCCAGACCCCCTTCGCCGCTGGAGGCGCCGAATACCAGTTCGGCGGCAATCAGCGTTCGCCAGGCGAAAGCCCAGCCTATTTTCAAACCGGAAAGGATGGCGGGCAACGATGCCGGAATAAGAATCGTGATCACATAGCGTGGCCCACGGAGGCCATAGTTGCGCCCGGCCATGCGCAGCGTTTCCGGCACGCTGCTAAATCCGGACCAGGTATTCAGAGCGATGGGCCACATGACGGAATGTATCAGTACAAATATCAGGCTGGCATTTCCCAGGCCAAACCACAGCAGAGCCAGCGGCAGCAGCGCAATTGCCGGCAGTGGATTGAGCATCGCGGTTAATGTGCTGAGCAGATCGCGACCAAACTGCGTGGTCACTGCCAGGGCGCTGGCAATCAGCGCCAGCGCGCTGCCTGCCAGATATCCTTTCAGCAGGGTACTGAGTGAATTGACGATTTTTTCCGGCAGTTCGCCATTGCGCAGGTCTTCACTGAACGCCTGCAGCGTCTGAAATACCCCGGGCAGCATCAGATCGTTTTGCTGTATTCGCGCGGCGATCTCCCATAGCGCCAGCACCAGGGCGACAATCACAGACTTACGCAGCCATGCCTGATTCCACAGGCGCTGGCTTAAGGGTAGCGGCGTTTCCACCGGCAGATTACGTAGCGGCGGTAATTCGCGTTCGAATTCAGGACGAATGTACGGTGGCTGGGACATACGCTGGCTCCTCGCCGGATGAGTGAGACGGACCGTTGCCGGTCGTCGGGAATAACAGATGGTGAATATGACGAGCCGCGTGTTGAAACGCCTCGCTGCCGAAATCATTAAGCGTGAACTGATGACAATTAAGCTCTGCCCGGACGCGTCCTGGATGCGGCGAAAGCACCACAATACGGCTGCCTACGACCAGCGCCTCTTCAATCGAGTGGGTGACGAAAAGCAGCGTAAAGCGCTCTTCTTCCCAGAGCGCCAGCAACTCTTCCTGCATCGTGCGCCGCGTCAGCGCATCCAGGGCGGCGAAGGGTTCGTCCATCAGCAGGATGCGCGGTTTCATCGCCAGCGCACGGGCGATGGCGACGCGCTGCTTCATGCCGCCGGAGAGCGTATGGGGCATCGCGTCAGCAAATTCCGCCAGACCGACTTTGTGAAGGAAATGCAGCGCCGTCTCTTTTGCCTGTGAGCGGCTGGCTTTGCGGCTGGCGAGCAGAGGAAACATGACGTTTTCCAGCACCGTTTTCCACGGCGGCAGCTGGTCGAACTCCTGGAATACCATCATGCGGTCCGGAGCGGGGGCGCTAACTGGCGTCCCTGCAAGCGAAATTTGACCGCTGCGCGGGGCAATAAAACCGCCTGCGGCTTTCAACAGGCTCGATTTTCCGCAGCCTGAGGGGCCAAGCAGAATAAAGCGGTCCCCAGGCCAGACATCAAAACTGACATCGTGCGTCGCGCGTACCCGGCGTTCACGCGTGCGGTATTCAATATCGACATGGCTGACCTGCAGCAGCGGGCCATCAATTTGCTGATTGACCATCATAGCCTCCAGTATCGCGGTTTAGCTGCCGGGGTTTTCCCATGCTTCGTTAAAAAAATAATCTTTCCACGAGCCGGCCTTATTTTTCAGTATCCCAAGCTCATGGAGTTTTTCGGCATATACGCCAGTACGTTCAGGGGAAACCGTAAAGCTTATTTCGGGATCGTTAACAATTTTTTGTACCAGCGGTAAAGGCAGCCGCGATTTCTCAACGCGAATGTAAGTTTCGGCAGCGGCATTTTTGTCACGGTTAATAATACTTGCGGCTTCGCTGAGCGCGCGATAAAACGCTTTATAGGTTCTGGGGTTTTCATCATGGAATTTCTGGGTGGTATAGAGAACATTAAAGGTTGCCTGTCCCCCCAGTACGTCATAGGAGCTGAGCACTTTATGCACGTTTTTATGTTCCAGCGCCTGATACTGGAAGGGCGGGCTTGAGAAGTGGGTGGTAATCTCCGATCCGCCGGCAATTAATGCCGCGCTGGCGTCCGGATGCGGTAAACTGACGCTAATTTTATCGAAGCGTTTGAAGTCCCCGTCACCATATAATTTCGCGGTCTCGATTTGTAATGTCCGAGACTGAAAACCGACGCCTGCTGCCGGTACGGCGATCCGATCTTTTGCGGATAGATCTTTAATGCTTTTTACCGCCGGATTATTACTCAACAAATAATTGGGCATCGACCCCAGCGAGGCAATCGCTTTCACATTTTGCTTACCTTTGGTGCGATCCCATAGGGTGAGTACGGGAGGAACCCCGGCTGACGCAACGTCCAGAGCGCCAGAGAGCAGGGCCTCATTCATCCCGGTCACTCCGGAAATGGTGCGCCACTCTACTTTTATATCCAGCCCCTCTTTCTGACCCTCTTTTTCGATAAGCCGTTGGTCACGTACCACATCAAGAATTAAATAGCCGATGCCAAATTGCTGCGCAATACTAATGTTTCCTTCCGCTAATGCCGGCTGGCTTATCCCGCCCAGGGCGGAAAGCGCCAGCGTACAGGCGAGTATTCTGCTTGTTTTATTCATTTCAGTTTCCCAGAAAGGTGTTTCTCAGCCAAAAATCATGGGCAGAGGCGAGCGGGAAAGGAAGTGATTTAAATGAAAATGAATATCAGAGAAATGAATAACGATATTTGTGGCTTGTTATTTACCAGGCGGAAAAGCTTAGTCATTATTCATGTTTAGGTCATAAATATATTCTCAGTATAGTCGGGTTCATCTTTTAAATAGCCCTTATCAATGTAGGGGCAGTCATTGCGAGCCTCATCATGCCTTTATTTTCGGATCATTATTTACGTTCGCTTTTGCAGCGCCATCTGGTAAGGGTTGGCACCGGACCTGATATCGCTCAAAAGGTCGCGGATAACCTGGTCGAAGCCTCACTAAAAGGCCACGACTCTCATGGCGTGACCCTGTTACCGCGCTATATTCGGGCCATTCTGGCAGGGGATTTGAACCCTGGCGCCACGCTCACCATGTTGTCTGATGCCGGACCGATCGTCTCTTTTGATGGGGGGCACGGCTTCGGCCAGGCGTTAGGCGAACAGGCCATGGCCGTGGGTATTGAGCGTGCGCGCGAGTTTGGGGTGGCAATAATCGGATTGTCTAATACCCACCATCTTGGACGAATCGGCGCATGGGCGGAACAGGCGGCGGACGCCGGACTGGTCTCGCTCCATTTTGCCAACGTGGCCGCGCCGTCGGTCGTACTGCCTTTCGATGGACTCGGTGCCCGACTCGGCACAAATCCTTTTTGTGTCGGGATACCGCTCGCGAACCGGCCCCCGGTTATCCTTGACTTCGCAACCAGCGCCATAGCAGGCAATAAAGCGCGCATCGCATGGAATGAAGGGCGAGCCATCCCTGAAGGATGTGCGGTAGATGCGAACGGACAACCCACCACCGACCCTGCGGTATTAATGACGGAACCGTTCGGTGCCTTGCTGCCTTTTGGCGGGCATAAAGGCGCAGGATTGTCGCTGATTTGTAGTCTACTCGGCGCTGCGCTGACCGGCGGCGAAACCGAAAGCCAGCAAATTCCGCCACGTGCCGGAATCATCAACAATATGCTGTCGATTTTATTTGATCCTGCGCGACTGGGGGCGCAGGAGAGTTACCAGCAGGCGCTATTAGCGCAGGTGGACTGGGTGCGTAGCGGGCAGGAAGGGCGCAATGTGCAGATCCCCGGAGAGCCGGAATTGCGCGCGTATACCCGCCGTCGGCAAGAGGGTATCTGGATCGATGAGGTGAGCTGGCAGGCGTTTGTCGCCCTGGAAGCATTAAATACCTGAGGTTGTCTGCCTGGTTAAATACGTCTTTGGGTTATCTGTTCGAAAGCGTTGGTATTATGTCCGGTTAATTAGTGCTGATGAACAAAATAAATAAAAGCACTATTTTTATCTTTTTTTCTCATAACCATAGCTGAAAAACTTGGTAAGTCATCAGTGAGAAAATAAATATAGTCATACTTAATATTGTATGAACCTTTTATCCTCGCGGCCAAATTTTAATTTGCTGCGTAGTCATTTTTTACAGGAGTTATTATGCATCTGGCGCGTTTCCCCCGGCTTCATTTTGGCCACTTCCCGACCCCTCTGGAGCCTCTCACGCAGCTTTCACGCTTGCTGGAGGGGCCAAATATCTGGATAAAACGAGACGATTGCACAGGCCTCGCCACTGGCGGCAATAAAACCCGCAAACTTGAGTTTTTGCTGGGCGATGCCCAGGCAAAACAGGCGGATATTATCATTACCCAGGGCGCCACGCAGTCTAACCATGTGCGTCAGACCGTCGCGGCGGCAGCCAGACTGGGTTTGGAAACGCATATTTTTCTCGAACAACGCGTCACGACGCTGGGTGATGAGTATCAGCAATCCGGCAATGTGCTGCTGGACGGTTTGCTCGGGGGCAAAATTATCGCTCATCTTCCTGGCGGTACGGATATGCAGCGGGCAATGGAACAACACGCGGAAAGCCTGCGAGCCAGGGGCCACACCCCTTACGTCATCCCCGGTGGAGGCTCGAACGCTATCGGCGCGCTGGGCTATGTCTCCTGCGCGGAAGAACTGCTTTGGCAGTCCAGCCAGCTACGGCTGCGCATCGATCATATCGTTCATGCCACCGGTAGCGCAGGTACACAGGCTGGCCTGATTGCGGGCTTAACTGCCACGCACAGCGGTATTCCTCTCCTCGGGATTAGCGTCCGCGCTCCGCGCGAAAAACAGGAGCACAACGTCTGGCGTCTGGCGCAGCAGACGCGGGAACTGCTCGGTGTACCGGGTGAATTGCCGCGTGAGGCGGTGGTGGCGAACAGTGATTATGTCGGCGAAGGCTATGGCTTGCCCACCGAAGGGATGCTTGAGGCGCTGCAGTTGCTGGCGCAGCACGAGGGGATTCTGCTCGACCCCGTCTATTCCGGAAAAGGCATGGCCGGATTGATTGATCTGATCCGTAAAGGTCATTTCCGCAGGGATGAGAATGTGGTGTTTATCCATACGGGGGGAAGTGCAGGTCTGTTTGGCTACCGTCAGGTCATCGCCGATTCTTTGCCATCATGAGTACACCATTTCTGCTGGGAATTCTTGGCGGCATGGGGCCGCTGGCGACGCTGGATCTGATGCATAAATTGCTGCGGGCAACGCCCGCCAGCAGCGACCAACAGCAAATTCCCCATGTGGTATGGAATGTGCCGCAAATTGCGGATCGCCAGCGGGCGCTGGCGGGAACGGGGCCATCCCCGCTGCCGCAGTTGTTGTACGGTGTGGAACAGCTGAACCGCGTGGGCGTCAGTCATATTGCCATTGCCTGTAATACGGCGCACCACTGGTATGAGGCGCTGGCGCAGCATAGCGACGCACCGTTGCTGCATATTGTGGATGCCACGCTGGCGGTATTCGACGGGAAAGAGAAACCCCGGCGGGTCGGGATTATCGCTACCCAGGGCACGCTGGATGCCGGTTGGTTTCAGCACGGATTCACCGCGATGGGGATCGAAAGCGTACAGCCAACGCAAGAAGAACTGCGGCAGTGGTTTGTGCCGGGATGCTATGCGGTAAAACGCGGCGAACTGCGTACCGGCGGAGAACTGCTGAGTCTACAGGCCCAGGCATTGCGCGATCGTGGCGCAGAGCGGCTGGTGCTGGCCTGTACAGAAGTGCCGGTTGCGCTGGCTGAGGTGACCTCACCGCATCTGGCCGTGTCAATTGATCCCGCAGAAGCGCTCGCCCGGCAGTGTGCCCGGCTATGGCTGGCGCAACGCGAGACATGGCATTAAAAACGTTGTTATTTAAAGGATAAATTAAATGAATAAAAGTCTCTGTGTCTTACTTGCAGCGGGTGGCCTGTGGGTTAATAGCAGCTTTGCCGAAACGCCAGCGGAAGTTCGGGTGGCATATAGCGGCGGTTCTCAGGTGCTGATGCTGGCTAAGGCCGATGGTTCTTTGGATAAGGCACTCAACAGCAAGGTGAAATGGGTGCAATTTGCGTCCGGTGCTGATGCGTTAAATTACTTTGCCAGCAATGCGATTGATATTGCTAATTTTGGATCCAGCCCGGCAACGGCAGGCATTGTCAGAAAACTGCCGGTGGAAATTATCGGCGTCTCTGGCGTGATTGCCAGCTACGAGCGTTTAATTGGTAAAGACGGTATTGCCAGCATTAAAGATATTGAGGGTAAACGCGTAGCCTATCCGCCAAACTCGACGGCGCAATATGCGCTTGAGGCCGCTATCAGCGTTAACCATCTCGACCGCAGTAAAATAACGTTATTGCCGCTGCGTCCGGCGGAAATGGTCGCAGCCTGGAAACGCGGTGATATCGACGCGGGCTATGTCTGGGCGCCGTTTGCTCAGGAACTGGAGACTTCTGGCGGGCATCAGGTGTTCGCAACCAAAGATCTGCAAAAAGATGGCTACCTGATTTATAACAACTACGTTGTGCGTAAAGCTTTTGCTGAGCAGTATCCGCAAACCGTCAGCGCGTTCCTGCGTGTTCATCAGCAAAAAGTCGATGAGTTTAAGAAAGACCCGGAGCGCGCGGCGGCCATTGTTGCGAAAGAGGTGGGCGCGCCGGTGACGACCGCCGTCAATACGTTGGGTGGGCTGGAATATCCCACGCTGAGCCAGCAGGGTACGGCGCAATGGTTGGGGAACGGTACGCAAACCACCGACAGCGGGATTGGGAAAGCGCTGACCAAAACCTCTCACTTCCTTGCTGATATCGGCGAGATTCGCCAACGTGATATCCCGGCCAGCTGGGACAGCGCCATTAACTCCCGTTATATCCGTGACGCAGCGGTAGCCGCGCAATGAGATTGAGTTATCACATTGCCATCAGCGTCGTTTCGGTCACTGTTTTCTTTATCGTCTGGCAGGTGGCGGCCTCGCGGCAATGGGTTGATCCGCTGCTGCTGCCATCGCTAATGGATATAGGCCTGACGACCGAAGAGTTGCTGGCGGATGGTTATCGTCAGGTGCCGCTGTGGGAGCATGTTGCCGTCAGCCTGGCACGTGCGTTAAGCGCTTTTTCTGTGGCAATCATCATCGGTATTCCTCTGGGATTATTGATGGGGCTGTCGGAAGGTCTGGCGGCGGTGCTGAATCCGTTTGTGCAGTTTTTGCGCCCGCTGCCCAAAATTGCCCTTATTCCGCTGGCGGTCGTCTGGCTGGGGATTGGTGAGGCCTCGAAGTTCTTTCTCATCTTTATTGCCACTTTCCTTAGCGTGGTAGTGGGGGCATCTGCTGCGGTAGAGCGTATTGGTCGTTCGCGCATTCGTGTGGCGCAAACGCTTGGTGCTTCACGCAAACAGATCTTTCTGCGCGTGGTGTTACCGGATACGTTACCGGAACTGTTCACCACCGTCAGGCTGTCGATTGGCATTGGCTGGACGTCGCTTATCGCGGCGGAGATGGTTGCTGCCAGTTAGGGGCTGGGTTGGATGGTCATTAACGCCAGTTCCTATTTACGCACCGATATCGTCATGCTTGGCATTTTGCTACTGGGTGGCATTGGCTATGCGCTGGATTTACTGCTGCTGGGGCTGCAGCGCCTGTTTGTACCCTGGGCGGGGAAAGAATAATGAGTGCTATCACGCTGGAAAACGTATCGCTCGCCTTTACGGCGAAGCCACAGCCGTTCACGGTGCTGGAAGATATCAGCCTGTCGCTCCACAAAGGGGAATTTGTGGTGTTACTGGGGCCATCCGGCTGCGGTAAGTCCACTATTCTTAACCTGGTCGCCGGGTTTAACAAACCGGATCGGGGGCGCGTGGTGGCGGGGGGGAAACCGGTCCGCCAGCCGGGGCCGGATCGCGGAATGATCTTCCAGCAGCCTAACCTCTTTCCGTGGCTATCGGTACTGGATAACGTCACCTTTGGTCCTCGGCTGGGTAAGCATCGCAAAGATGAAATTAACGCCCGTGCGATGGAATGGCTTGGACTCGTTGGCCTGCAAGGCTTTGAGCACCATTCGCCCTGGCAGCTTTCAGGCGGTATGAAACAGCGGGTAGCGCTGGCGCGCGCCTGGCTACCCGGCCCGGATGTGCTGTTACTGGATGAACCCTTCGGCGCGCTCGATGCGCAAACCCGTCTGATGATGCAGGAACTGCTGCGTGAGGCCTGGCTCAATACCGGCACCACTCTGCTTTTTGTCACTCACGACGTGGAAGAGGCGCTATTCCTCGCCGATCGCATTCTGATTATGTCAGCAAACCCAGGAAAAATTGTTGAGGAGATCGCCCTGCCTTTTGGCCGGGAACGTGATATCGAGAATCTGTCTGAACACCCGGATTACAGTGGGATCAAACATCATGTACTGCACCGGGTGCGTAAGGAGGCTAAACGCCATTTAGGTTGAAAACGGCTGCAGCAAGCAAAGGGGTTATTTCCGAACTTATCATATCGTGGTTCCCGGTTGTTCTGGTCATATCGAATGACCAGACGGGCAGCGATCGCGTCTGGCCCTGCTTCGGCGAAAGTCTGCACCGTCTCCCCCAAAAGCTGAGCTTACAGCATTGCCGATAATCTTTTTTAACTGCCATTAAAACCGATGCTGGCGCAATTTTTAGCGCCAGCATCGCCTTCAGACGGTAATCCCCGATGATCCGTTCCGGCCTTTTATATTTGTCAGGTTTGCTACTGCAACAATTCGGCAAATTTCGCCAGCCATTGCGGATGAGCGGGCCAGGCGGGGGCGGTCACCAGATTGCCATCCACATGCGCCTGATCGATACCGATGTCGGCAAAATGTCCGCCGCTGAGCCGCACTTCCGGCGCGCAGGCCGGATAGGCGCTGCAGGTGCGGCCTTTTAATACCCCCGCAGCTGCCAACAGCTGAGGGCCGTGGCAAACGGCAGCAATCGGTTTACGCGCTGCGTCAAATGCCTGCACCAGTTTAATCACTTGCGCATTCAGGCGCAGATATTCTGGCGCCCGGCCGCCGGGGATTAACAGCGCGTCGTAATCCTGTTCTTTCACCGTTGTAAAATCGGCGTTGAGAACAAAGCGGTGCCCGGGTTTCTCACTGTAGGTCTGGGCGCCGTCAAAATCATGGATCGCGGTCATAATGAAGTCGCCTTTTGTTTTATCTGGACAGACCGCATCAACCTGATGACCGATCATTTGTAATGCCTGAAACGGCACCATAGTTTCGTAATCTTCGGCGTAATCGCCCACCAGCATCAGAATCTTTTTGCCCATCTTATTCACTCCTGTATGAAGAAAGGTGTCTAAGATATAGCCTGGCGGGAGAGGGAATGCGAACCTGTGGATGAGGGACGGCTGGCGGGGCATGCCGATCTGGCGGCGATGCGGCAAATGAATCCGCAGCTGCAATCCATTGAGTCCTGGCTGGCGGGAACAGGACGCGTCGCTTTCGAACGGGCGCTGGCAATCTCTGCCGGCCGGGCCTTTAAGCGGTAAACCCGCTTTACCCGGCGCCAGGCAGGAATTAATGAGCGAGAGGTATTATTGTAAGCTCTGTTTTAATATATCTGCTGAATGAAATGCCGCTATTTCTTTTACGCTCAGCGCGACTCTATACGTTGTCCGGTTTAACCATCGATACCGGATATTTGGCAAGTATTATTTGTAAGTTTTATATTAATCCTGTCAGCCATTAATTATAGCCATATTAAAATCCACTACTGGACTTTTTTAGGGCCGGTAAAGGATAAAAAATAATTTATTTCTTACGCCCCTGTTCGCGCGCGTTTCAGTATCCGGAACGACCAGTATTTGCGTTACATATTGATTTGCATCAATCAACGCTGCCTGTTCAGATATGAATTTAATTCACATTCCTCTGTCAGGTATACATCCTGCCTTTATTGTAAGAAAAGAGTTGTTATTACATACCAGCTTTGTTTGTCTCATGCGTTTCATTTTTACATTTTCCTTAAGATGCCTGAGGAAAGTCTCATAATGGACTTTGCAACCGGCAGGTTGATATTTTTTGGCGCTTTGCTCTACTATATCCGGGTCTTCACACACCGTTATCTTTAACACATTATTCCTCACGGGAAGGGACTGCTATGGCTGATACGTTCCAGAATGAGGTGCCCAAGGCACGCATTAATTTAAAGCTGGCTCTGCACACAGGAGGCGCGCAGAAGAAAGTCGAGCTGCCGCTGAAACTCCTCACCATCGGTGATTTCAGTAATGGCAAAGAAGACCGGCCATTATCGGAAAGAGCAAAAATCAACGTCAATAAAAATAACTTCAACAGCGTACTTTCGGAATTCAGCCCGGAAATCAGCCTCACGGTACAGAACACGCTGGCCGGCGATAGCGCCGAAGAAAATATTCAGCTCCGCTTCGCCGATATGAAAGATTTCGAACCGGAGCAGGTGGCCCGCCAGATCCCCCAGCTCCGCGCCATGCTGGCGATGCGGAATTTATTACGCGACCTCAAATCCAACCTCCTTGATAACGCCACTTTCAGAAAAGAGCTTGAGAAAATCCTGAAAGACCCGGCACTGACGCAGGAATTACGCGACGAAATGAGCGCGCTGGCCCCGAAATAAACGGCGTGCGTTATTTAATGGATTAACCGGGAATATGCTGATGTCTGTAAATACTGAAACCGCCCCCGCGCAGGGGCAGACCGCTGTACTGGAAAAAGAGAGCGTTTACGCCTCCCTGTTTGACAAAATCAACCTGACCCCGGCTTCCCGCCTGGGCGATATTAACGACTTTCTGGATGATGCCGCGCTGTCCGACGCCCCGGCGGGCGAACGACTGACGGCGGCGATGCAGGTGTTTATGGACTGCATCCGTCAGTCCGGAAAGACCGTGGAGAAGCTCGACAAGACCCTGATTGACCACCATATCGCTGAACTGGACTATCAAATCAGCCGCCAGCTGGACGCGGTGATGCACCATCCTGAGTTCCAGAAGGTGGAATCCCTGTGGCGCGGCCTGAAGCAGCTGGTGGACAGCACCGACTACCGCCAGAACGTCAAAACCGAAATTCTGGATGTCTCCAAAGACGATCTGCGCCAGGACTTCGAAGACGCGCCGGAGCTGATTCAGAGCGGTCTCTACTGGCACACCTACACCGCCGAGTACGACACCCCGGGCGGCGAGCCGATTGGCTCGGTGATCTCCGCGTATGAGTTCGACGCCAGCCCGCAGGACGTGGCGCTGATGCGCAACATCTCCGGCGTCTCCGCCGCGGCCCATATGCCGTTTATCGGTGCCGTCGGCCCGGCCTTCTTTCTGAAAGAGTCCATGGAAGAGGTTGCCGCCATCAAGGATATCGGCAACTACTTCGACCGCGCCGAGTACATCAAATGGAAATCCTTTCGCGACACCGACGACGCGCGCTATATCGGCCTGGTGATGCCGCGCGTGCTGGGCCGCCTGCCGTATGGTCCGGACACCGTGCCGGTGCGCAGCTTCAACTACGTCGAGCAGGTGAAAGGCCCGGACCATGAGAAATACCTGTGGACCAGCGCCTCGTTCTCTTTCGCGTCCAACATGGTGAAAAGCTTTATTAATAACGGCTGGTGCGTGCAGATCCGTGGCCCGCAGGCGGGCGGAGCGGTGAAAGATCTGCCGATCCACCTCTACGATCTGGGCACAGGCAACCAGGTGAAGATCCCGTCGGAGGTGATGATCCCGGAAACCCGCGAGTTTGAGTTCGCCAGCCTCGGCTTTATCCCGCTGTCGTACTACAAAAACCGCGACTATGCCTGCTTCTTCTCGGCCAACTCCGCCCAGAAGCCGGCGCTGTACGACACCGCCGACGCCACCGCCAACAGCCGCATCAATGCGCGCCTGCCGTATATCTTCCTGCTGTCGCGCATTGCGCACTACCTGAAGCTCGTTCAGCGTGAAAACATCGGCACCACCAAGGATCGCCGCCTGCTGGAGCTGGAGCTCAACACCTGGGTGCGCGGTCTGGTGACGGAGATGACCGACCCGGGCGACGAGCTGCAGGCCTCACACCCGCTGCGCGACGCGAAGGTGGTGGTGGAAGATATCGAGGACAATCCGGGCTTCTTCCGGGTGAAGCTGTACGCGGTGCCGCACTTCCAGGTGGAAGGGATGGACGTGAACCTGTCTCTGGTTTCTCAGATGCC